>NZ_JBEZEC010000005.1:179738-476692 GCF_040648595.1 Micromonospora sp. NPDC049107 | reverse complement strand
GTTGAACGCCTTCGCCATCACCTTCAGCGACCGCTTCCCAGCCGCTGAAACCTACTAACCAAGATCGCCGGAAACACCGTTAGCGAGACAGCCCCCCAGCCGCCGAGGCCATTGCTCAGGAGAACTTGGTGTTCCACTAATCGCATTGAATGAAGCGGCGGGAGAGATCCACGCGGTGGGTAGATGGCCAATCTGAGCAGGCGTGGTCGCAACGTGTGAAGGCGGACGGAACATCGGTGTGGCGGAACCGAAGCCGACCGAACCGGATCGAGCAGGCCGTGGACGCCGGTGGCCAGGCTCGGGTTGGGGGATGCGGTCCGCGGGACCTGACGTGGGCGAGGTTGAGGCCAGCGAGAAGGCAGCAAGAGTGCCAACGCCTGAGGACACCACTGGTAGGTGCGGGCATGGCAGCCATGCTCGACGGCACACCGGACGGTACTGGATGGAAGGCGATAACGCCGCGGTCCCGCGTTCGGGACGAAACGAGCTCTGTCAACGAGAGATCCCCGGAGCTTGACATCGATAGGAGGATCGGGATGGCATGAGAAGTGCCGTGCCTGTGAAGTTTCGATCGCTGAAGGGCTGACTTAGACCATGAGTACTGTCAGGCGCAGCTTCCGCAAACGCCATCAATGGCACGCGTGGTCGGGTGAGTTCGCGGATCTTGAGCGTCTAGGGAGAATTGTCGAAGATTTGTACTCAACTTGGCTGAAAGAGCGTGAATACGAGGAGGGGCAGACGGGAGAGGTTGCTGAAGCGACCGGGGTCATTAATCTTGCCGGAGTTCCAGGTGGTGCTTCTGTCGGCGATGGCAACGAGACATATCCCTTTGTGGGATTAATTGTTGAAGACGAGGACGAGGTTTCGGGACCGATTTTTGAGGTTCTCCCCGAGGTTGATCGAAGAAGCGTCGTAGGCCTGAAGTTTGTGGCCACCCTTCGGCCGTCGGAGCGTTTGAGCGTTACTTTTGCTCGAAATGCTAATGAAGCAGTTATTGTTGAGGTTTCCTCGCGGAGGACGGGGTGGGCCAAGCAGGCTTATGCCCGACTGGCGGACGAGATAGAGAAGGGTGTGCCGCGTTGGGCATCGTTGCGTTCGGAGAACTCCAGGCCCCGTCTCGCAATATTGGCGGCGACGGCTACCGCGGTCTTTGTTGGCCTGGTGTTGCCGAAGTCGAGCGGATTGGAAATCCGGACCTCGGTCGGAGCCTTTGCATTTAGTCTGACGTGGCCAATTTTTTATATAGAACGCCTGCACAAGTGGATATTCCCCGGCTTTGAATTGGTGGGAGAGGGAAGTCAGTCATCTGGTTCCCGCCGTTTAGTGACTTTATTCCTGCTGGGTGCATCGATACCGATCGGAGTTCTAGTAAATGTTGTCTCCTAGCGCGATTTGGAGTCTGTGGAAGTTTGCGGGCGTGGACTAGGCGCTTCGACGGCTTCGGTGCCTGTCTGACGACGGTGACCGGGCCAACGGCAAGGCGCGTAGTGCCAGTGCGGCAGCGAAGCCACGGCAGCTGCTCGATGCGTGTCAGCTACCCACGGCGCCGCTGGTACTGCAACGGCAGTCACCTCGCTTTCCGGTGAACGGTGCGCCGCAACAGAGAGCGAACGGAATCGTCGGGATGCAGGTCGTGGCATGTGCCCGCGCCCGGCCGCATGGGCCCTGCCATCGCCAAGAGGCCGGACACGACGATGGCCGCCTGGTCGGCCACTTCGAGGCCGACGTCGGCAACATCGTTCTGATTGGCCGTTTCTTCGGCAGGCATGCGGTAGACCAAGTCCGAATGCGTCAGATCGTAGATCGTCGTTGCAATGATGAACGCCGGGCCGAGGAACAAAGAAGCCGACCGCGACGGTCGGTGCGCGTAGAGGCCAACGCGACGCTGACGTAACGACAGGGCCCAGCAGCCACGGGTGCCCTCGACGATCATTGGCCGGACCATACGCAAACCCACGGGTCAGCCGGGGACGCCTGTCACCGGGGTCGACAGCAACGCTGACAGCATCCGGCACGGATCGGGTGACCCGTCGAGGTCACGGATGCAAACCGCGCGGTAATCGTCGAGCCTTTCGCGACACAAGTCCGGGTGGAAGTCGCCGAGGCAGTGGGGGTTCGGGTGGGTCCACCGGGGAAGCGCGACGAGGTCTGGTTCACCAGCCTCTATGCCGCCGAGTACGCGCACATCGTCCGGTACGGCCTGCGCCGCCTCGGCGACGCCGACGCGTCGGCGGAACTCGCGCAGGAGGTGTTCGTCGTCGCGTGGCGGCGGCGTCGGGAGGTGCCGGACCGCAGCCTGCCCTGGCTGTACGGGGTGGCCCGGCGCCTGTTGGCCAACCAGTGGCGCTCCCGGCGGGCCGCACCGGATCTGCTGCCGATCGCGGATGCCGACCTGACGCGGGTGGCCGATCCGTCCGGTGCGGACACGACCGTGGGGGTCGCCGACATCCGGGCCGCGCTGGCGACCCTCAACGACCTCGACCAGGAGATCCTGCGGCTCGTCGGCTGGGAGGAGTTGACGGTGTCCGAGGCCGCGCAGGTCCTCGGCTGCACCCGGGCGACCACGGCGGTGCGCCTGCACCGCGCTCGCCGTCGACTGACCGTGGCGATGTCGAGCCGTCCGGTCCGTCCCCGCCGCCCACTGATGGCGACCACGCGAGAGGAGCTGTGATGTTTTCGGTGGCCCGTACCCGTACCCTCATCGGCCCGGCCGATCCGGCTCGGAGCGCGACCGTCGCACCGCCCTCGGTCGCGGCCCACGAGTTGATCGATCGTGCCGGTGTCGCGGAGGCGGCGGCGCATCGGCGCGTACGCCCGACTCGCCGGCTCGTCCTGACGGCCGGGACGCTCGCGGTGGCGGCCGGCGCGGCGGCCGCGCTGCGTCCGTCCGGCGAGAGCACGCCGGACGTCCCGGTTGGGCCGGGGGACGCGGTGGGGCTGGTGCTCGTGCCGGTCGCCTACCAGTTCGACGCCGACCCGCCGGCTGCCGGCCCGCGGCTGCGCACGCTGGCCAGCAAGATCAAGGACGCGGGGTACGACAACCGCGGCGGGCGCTACATGTACCACCACACGAAGGTGTGGGGTGACCCGGTGATGAGTTCGCCCGACGACCGTTACCACGTCGCCTTTGTCGGCGAGACGAAGGTGTGGCAGGCCGCGGACGGGACCGGCAGCCAGGCCAACACCCAGCTGGAGCCGCAGTACCCCGACGAGAAGTCCCAGGCTTACTGGCGGCGCAAACTCCCGCAGGGCCCGGCCGATTCTGCCGAGTCGTCGCTGATTCCGCTGCCGCCGATGGAGCTGACGCCACCACCGGCCGATCCGGTGCGACTGCGGGAACTGCTCAAGATTGAGTACGGCCCGGGATCGGCGAGCAAGGCGGTCGGCGCGCTCTACGCGCGGTACGTCATACCGCGCGCCACCCGGGCCGAGATCCTGCGCGTCCTCGCCGACCTGCCCGGCCTGCGCTGGCGGGGGCAGGTGACCGACCGCGCCGGTCGGGCCGGTGTCGCGGTCACCTGCGACGACCGGGAACACGACGCCCAGTCCCTCCTGATCTTCGATGCGGACACGGGTGGCCTGCTCGCCCACGAGATGCTGACGCTCACGCCGGTACGGCTCAACGCGTACCAGATGATCATCGACACCGCCTGGACCGACCGCGTCGGCTGACCGGCGATTTCTGGGGCCGCTCTCGCGGGAGCGGCCCTGCGGTGTTTTTGCGGCAGCGCCGCTAGCTGCACGAACACCAGTGCGCATAGCAGATCAACCGTCTCGGCGGGCGTTGTCCACAGGCCCCTGAGTTGTCCACAGGCGGCCGGGTCGAGGGCGTCGTTCGGGGTTCGTCGCGAGCAGGGTCGGCGGTGCATCCGATCCCGACCGCTGGAGGCCGCGATGGCACCCCGTACCTCCGTCCCGCCGATCCGACGGCTCCCACTGGTCGTCACCGGGGACGGCGACCTGCTCGACGACCTGCTCCGGCTCGCCGCCGCCGGCGGGACCGAGGTGGAACTCGCCGCCGACCCGGCCGCGGCACGCACCCGCTGGACCTCCGCGCCGCTGGTGCTGCTCGGTGTCGACCAGTCGCGGGCGTGTCTGCGGGCCCGGCTACCGAAGCGGCCCCGGTTGGTGCTCGTCGGCCGGGCCGGTCAGATCGACCCCGGCTGGCAGATCGCCGAGCTGATCGGCGCCGAACACGTCGCCGCGCTGCCCGCCGCCGAGCCGTGGCTCGTGGACCGCCTGGCGGAGCACGGCCCAGACCAGCCGGACGGCCCGGGTGCGCGGGTCGTCGCGCTGTTCGGTGGCCGAGGTGGCGCCGGGGCGAGCGTGCTCGCCGGCGGGCTCGCCGTGACCGCCGCGCGGGCCCGACTGCGCACCCTGCTCATCGACGCCGATCCGCTCGGCGGTGGCCTCGATCTCGTCCTCGGCTGGGAGCAGTTGGAAGGGCTGCGCTGGCCGTCACTCACCAGCGCGGACGGGCGGGTGGACGCACCCGCGCTGGTCCAGGCCCTGCCCAGTCGAGGCGACCTGGTGGTGCTCTCCTGGGACCGCGGCGAGATGCTGGCGCTGCCCGCCGCAGCCATGGCGGCGACCGTCGACGCCGCCCACCGGGGCCGGGACTTCGTGGTGATCGACCTGCCCCGGCAGCTCGACGACGCCGCCGTGGTCGCGTTGCAGGCGGCCGACCAGGCGTTCGTCGTCGTACCGGCGGAGTTGCGTGCCACCGCGGCCGCCGCCCGGGTGGTGGCCGTGGCCGCACCACACTGCGACGCACTCTCGGTCGTGGTGCGCGGGCCCGCCCCCGGCCGGCTGCGCGCCACCGAGGTGGCACGGGCCCTCGGGCTTCCCCTCGCCGGCACGCTGCGCCCCGAGCCGGGGCTCTGCCGGGGCCTCGAACGCGGCGAGGCCCCGGCGGCGGCGGGCAAGGGTCCGCTCGCCGCCCTGTGCCAGCGGATCGTCGCGGACCTCACCGGCGCCACGACCGGTGCGGCATGAGCGGCCAGCCGGAGGACACCTCCTTCGCGGCCCGGGTGCGGCAGCGGATCGTCGCCGCCACCGACCCGGTCACCCCGGCGGCGATCGTCTCCGCCGTACGTGCCGAACCCACCGCTGCCGTGCTGGGCGACACCGCCGTCCTGCGGATCGCCGACCGGGTGCACGACGACCTCGTCGGCGCCGGACCACTCGCCCCACTGCTGACCGACCCAGAGGTGACCGACGTCCTGGTCAACGGCGTACGCGTCTGGGTCGACCGGGGTGCGGGGCTGCACCAGGTGGCGATCCCGGTCGGCTCGGTCGACGACGTCCGGCGGTTGGCGCAGCGGCTCATCGCCAGCGCCGGTCGGCGGCTCGACGACGGCTCCCCGTTCGCGGACGCCCGCCTGCCCGACGGCACCCGCCTGCACGCCGTACTGCCTCCGGTGGCGACCGAGGGTCCCTACCTGTCCCTGCGGACGTTCCGGCATCGCCCGTACACGCTCGACGAGCTGGTGAGCCAGGGGACGGTGCCGCGACCGGTGGCACCGCTGCTCGCCGCGGTCGTCGCGGCCCGGTTGGCGTACCTGGTCACCGGCGGCACGGGCTCGGGCAAGACGACCCTGCTCAACACTCTGCTCGGGTTGGTGCCAGCCACCGAACGGATCGTCCTGGTCGAGGACGCGGCAGAGCTCCAGCCGGGGCATCCGCACGTGGTCGGGCTGCAGGCCCGTACCGCCAACGTCGAGGGGACGGGCGTGGTCAGCCTCGGAGACCTGGTCCGGCAGGCGCTGCGAATGCGTCCGGACCGCCTGGTCGTCGGGGAGTGCCGGGGCGCAGAGGTGGTCGACCTGCTGGCCGCGTTGAACACGGGTCACGACGGCGGTGCCGGCACGCTGCATGCCAACACCCCGTCCGACGTGCCGGCCCGGCTGGAGGCGCTCGGCATGCTCGGTGGTCTGCCCCGCGCCGCGCTGCACGCCCAGGTGGTCGCCGCGCTTCAGGTGCTGCTCCAGGTGCGTCGCGGCGATCAGGGCCGCGTCCTCGAATCGATCTGTCTGCTGCTCCCCGAAGGGCCGGAACGCCTGGCCACCGTGGTGCCCGCCTGGATACGTGGGCGAGGCCTGGGGCTGGCCGCCCGTACGTTCGGCGCGCTGCTGCGGGACCGGGGTGTCGCGGTCCCACCGATCCTCACCGAGCCGTGGCCCGGATCGGCAGGTCCGGCGTGAACGCCACGATGGCGCTGGTCGCGGCGCTGCTGCTGTCCACCGCGATCCTGGTGATCTGGCGGGCGAAGAGCATCAGAGACCGTCGGCGTCGGGTGCTGGCCCCGACCCGGCGTGCCACCGGTGTCGACCCGGACGACGCCCTGGTCGAGTGGATCCGGGACCTCGCTCGCGGGCAGGACCGGCCGACCGAAGACCTCGGCGGCACGGCCGCCTCGGCTGACCCGGGTGCGCTCGTGCAGCCGGGGGCCGGCAGTGGGCGCACGGCCGTCGCCTGGTCCACCCGGGACCTCGACGACAGCCCCGGCCGTTCGAGGGCGACCGGTGGACCCGAGGGACCCACCCGACCGGCCGGCCCGGCACGTCCGCCGGCCCGCCGGGACTCGCGCCGCCCGGCTGCCATTGCCAGGCCCGAGGCCGGAGCCCCGGCGGCCGTCGCTTCCCCGCACCACGAGGCCGGCAGGCTGTTCGCCGACCAGGCGGACCAGAGGGCCGGCGGGCTGTTCCCCGACCAGGCGGGTCATCGGGCCGGCGGGCTGTTGGCGGGGCCGGCAGGCCGCGAGACCGACAGGCCGCTCGCGGACCAGCCGGACCATGGTGCCGGCGGACTGTTCGTGGGGCCGGCGGGCCACGAGCCGGACAGGCCGGTCTCGACCCTTCTGGTACGCGCGCGACGGTCACCGCGTCGGGTGCTGCTCCTGGCCGGTCTGGTGGGAGCAGGTGTCGGAGCCGTGTCCGGCGGGCCGGTGGCCGCCGTGGCGATGGCCGGCTACGGCACGCTCGCTATCCGCGCTCTGCTGCGCTGGAGAACGAATCGGCAGGTCGAGCTTAATCGACGGCGCGGCCTGGACCTGCTGTGCGGCCTGGCGGCCGACCTTCGGGCGGGTTCGCCCATGCCGCCGACCCTCGAGATCACCTCCGTCGCCGGAGCATCGATGGCCGGCGTCGATCGGCTTCGCGACCTGACCTCGGCCGCCGTGCGGCTGGCGGACCGGACTGGCGCGCCGCTGGCGGAGCTGATCGAGCGGATCGAGGCGGATGCCCGTGCGACCGACCGTGGGCTGGCCGCCGCAGCGGCACAGGCGGCTGGCGCACGCGCCACCGCCTGGTTGCTGGCTGCTCTGCCGATTGGTGGGATCGGGCTCGGCTACGGGATCGGGGTCGACCCCCTGGCGGTGCTCCTGCACGACACGGTCGGTGGGGTGTGCGCGGTCCTCGCCGTCGCCCTGCAGATCGTCGGTCTCTTTTGGGCTGAGCGGCTGGGCGCTGGGCCGGGGCGGACCACCTGATGTCCCCGGTGTTGTCCACTCGCGGGACTGCGGGCATACGCCGCCGTCCGGATGCGATCCGGCTCGCGGCAGGCATGGCCGGGCTTGCCGTGGCAGTGGTTGTCGAGGGCTGGTTCGGATGGCTGGGCGCCGTTCCGGTCGCCGTCCTGCTGGATGTGTCGCTGCGGCGGATCGAGCCTCCCGCCGTACGCAACCAGCGGCTTCGGGAGGCCGCCGACCTGCCGCTCGCCGCCGACCTCCTGGCGGCGGCGATGCGGGCCGGTGCGCCGGTGGACCGCTCGGTCCTGGCGGTGGCCGAGGCGTTGGACGGCCCGCTGGCCACCCGACTGGCCCGGGTGGGCCGCACGTTGCTCCTCGGTGGCGGCCCAGCGGAGGCGTGGTCGGCGTTGGACGGTGTGCCAGGGGCGGATCGGCTTGCCGCAGCGGCGTTCCGCTCGGCCAACAGCGGCGCGGCGCTGGCCGGTGCGCTGACCCGTCTCGCCGACGACCTGCGGGCCGACCGGGCCACCGCCGCCGAGGCGTCGGCCCGTCGGGCGGGCGTCCTCATCGTGCTGCCACTGGGGCTCTGCTTCCTGCCCGCGTTCATTCTCGCCGGCCTGGTGCCGGTGATCGTCGCCGTTCTCGGCGACGTGCTCTGACCCATCGAGGAAGGGAAGACCCATGCGCAAACTCATCGCCCGACTGCGCGGCGACGACGGAATGAACACCGCCGAATACGCGGTCGGCACGCTCGCCGCGGTGGCCTTCGCGGGGATCCTGTTGAAGGTGCTGACCTCCGGCAACGTCCAGTCCGCGCTGACCGCGGTCATCGACCGGGCACTCAAGTGATCAGGCGCCGGCAGGTCGACCGTACGCGGAACGCTCCCGGGCGCGCGTCCGACGGCGGCCGGCGGGCCCACATCGTCGGCGGCGAGCGGGGATCCTTCACCGCCGAACTGGCGGCCGGCCTGCCGGCGCTTCTCCTGCTGCTGCTCGCCGGCCTGACGGCGGTGAACGCCGTCAGCACACAGGCGAGTTGCCTGCACACCGCCCGCGAAGCCGCGCTCGCCGCCGCCCGGGGCGCCGGCAACGCGGACGGCGCACAGGTCGCACCACCGGGGGCAGAGGTGTCGGTGTCCTTCGACGGCGACCGGGTGCAGGCGACCGTCCGCGCACCCGTCCGTGCGCTGGGCGGCCGGCTACCACGGGTCACCGTGGCAGCCACCGCCGTCGCAGCGGTGGAACCGGGTGCCGACGAGGGGACTGGGTGATGGGCCGCTCGGGCGCGGACCGGGGCGGGGCGACGGTCCTGCTGCTCGCTCTGGGGCTCGTGTTCGTGCTGGTCGGGACATTCGGCGCGGCCGTCGCCGCGACCGGGATGGCGTCCCAGCGCGCGGCGGTGGCCGCTGATCTCGGCGCGCTGGCCGGTGCTACCCGAGCGCTCGACGGCGACCTGGCGGCGTGCGCGTACGCCACGGACATCGCCCAGCGCAACGACGGCCGGATAGTGGACTGCGTCGTCGACGGGCTGGACGTGCTGGTGACCGTCGAGGTGGCGTTCACGCCGATTCCGGGTCTGACCCGGGTCGCTGCGTCGACGGCCCGCGCCGGGCCGGTACGCGGCTGACGGCTCGGCCCAATCGGAACGGGTGCGAGCGCGTCGAACGGGCGTAGCCGGGGCGGCAGCCGAGTGGCCGGGACGGGATGGCTAACCCTGCCCCGGCCAATGGCCAAGGAACGACCGGAGGGCGCCGGTCGGGCGCGTCAGCGAGTCTGGAGCGCGTCGGGGGGCGACGGCCATGGCGATGACGAGGCGGCGGTCGATCTGCGGGTTCTGCGCCTCGACCGGCCGCGTTTCTCGGTCTGTCGACGTGAGGACTTCCCGGTATCTTTGCCCCATGGCTCTGGAGCGCCGTAATGCAGGCTTCGGGCGATCTCGACAGCCTGTCGATCGGTGAAGGCTCGACTAGTAGCGGCACACGTGCAGTCGGGCGGTCCTCCGTCGAGATCTTCGTCGAAGGGCTGTCGGCGGGTACCGACACCTTCACGGCCAAATACCGAGTGCAGCCACCGTCCGGCTCGCCGTCCGCCATGTTCCTCGACTGCGTGATCAAAGTGCAGCCGTACTGACCATGCCGGGGCGACCGGGTGCCCCCGACCGTGCCCCTCGTCGTCTCTGCGGTGAACTGAACACCCTTAGCCAGTACCTCCCATCCACACGGATAGGGGGTGTTGGTCAGTGAGCGTGTTGCGCATTCAGCTACACTCATCGACGTCTCCCCTGAAGGATGCGCCCCCTGGAGGGCTGTTCTTCGGGACAAGGAGTGCGCAGGTGAATTGCTGCTCACTGCGGCAGCCTGCGCCCTGGCGCGGTCAGCCGACAGGCCGTTCGCCGGGTCAGATTTTCCTTATAAACGGACGTAGTAGTGCCCCCCTATATATCGGTGCCTCGAAGGTGCCAAGCAACATCTGAGATCTTGCTCAGTCGGCGCAGGACCTCGGCTTCACCAGTCTGCGTACTGGTCGAGCTGAGCCCTGTGCGCCTCACTCGACCAGAGTGAGGAGAGGCAAGCAGTGGGACTGTCCAGCATCGAACCCATCGCCGCAGCTAGTCCGCTGGTCGCTGTGGTAGTCGTGGGGCTTCCGGTAGCCGGCAAAGTCATCGTGGCCGGTATCGCCCTGAGGGGTGCTGACTCCAAAGACCGTGCCCCGATCGTGAAGGCCGTATCCGAGCTGTTCCGGTGGTGGCGTCGGTAAATTGTGTGGCGGATGACCGGGCAGGTGGTGCCTGCCCGGTCAGTCTTCGTCAGCCGGAGTGGGACGGTTCTTGGCGATCCACGCTCGCACGGCCTTGCCATCCCAGACGCGGCCCATGCTCAAGGTGGCCAGCGGGTCGGGGAACCCCTTGCGGCCCACGATGATCGTGGCGCGCTGCTTGCTGATCCCACCCAGCAAGTCGCGGATCTCGTCCAGCCCAAGCAACTCCATAACCTGACGGTAGGATCCTTGGGAATTGCATCAGACGGAACCGGGTGGGGCAACGCCTTGGAGGGTTGCCCTCGTACAACCCCCTGTGGTGCCATGGACACATGACCCGTCGTCGTGTCACTTTTGCGGAGTATCTGACGGCCGTAGCCATGACCCTGGCTCGCAGGCACAAGCCGGTGTGGTCGTGGATCAAGTGGCGGAACGTCTGCAAGTGCGGGAACGAGCTGCCCTGTCGGGCCAGGCACAAGATCCCGATCAACCGGGGTCACTGGCCGGGTGAGAGCTGATGACCACGCACGGTCCGGTGCTCCCGTTGTGGCTGTGCGAGGTGTGCGAACGACCCTGGCCCTGTTCCACCCGCCGCCTGGAGCTGTTGGACGAGTACGCCGCCTCGCCGATAGCCCTCCGCATCTACATGTGGTCGCACCTGACGGCGGCTACGCAGGACATGACCTGGGCTCCCGCCGACGCCGTGTACCGCCGGTTCCTCGGGTGGCTGTCGTGGAGCCGGCAGACGTCGTGTTGGTCGGGGCGGCCTGCTCGCCGCAGTTCACCGGGAACCGGGCGCTGATGCTGCGCATCGTGTCGGTCGGCGAGCCCGACCCGTACCACGACCGGATCTGGATCACCGGGTACGTGCTCGATCCGAGGGGCAACGCCACCGCCAAGCGCGAGGTGTACGTCATGAAGGCTGGGGTGGTCATCCAACGGCGAACCGCCCCGGCGGAGGTGCAACCGAGGCGGTCCAGTTCGCGCGTGCGGGCCCAAGCTGCGAGCCCTGCCCCGGCCCGCGGAGCCGAGGGGTGGGTGGTCGATGTGCCGGTCGGGTGCGTCAGCGAGCCTGGAGCGCGTCGAGGGCGACGGCCATGGCGATGACGAGGCGGCGGTCGATCTGCGGGTTCTGCACCTCGACGACGTACTTGTCGCGCAGGCCCCACTTCTTGACCACCGAGAAGACGGGCTGGCCGCCGGCGAGGAAGTCGAAGTGGTACGGCAGCCAGGAGAGCGAGTCGACGAACCGGCGCAGCAGCGCCACCGGCAGGCTCCGCTCCTGACCCGTCACCTGCGGCAGGCCGGCCTGCTCGACGTGCCACGTGGAGCGGAGCAGGGACTGGGCGAAGTCCTTGCGGAACAGGCCGATCGGGTTGCCGGCCGCGTCGGTGACGTCGTACGTGGCGCCGAGGTCGATGCGCTGGCGGGCCTTGAAACCGAGCAGGGGCTGCTGCTTGGAGTCGTCGGTGTAGATCGTCACCTGCTCCTTGAAGGCGAGCCGCTTCTGCTGCGCGAAGGCCAGCAGCTCGCCCTCGCTGCCGTCCGGCGCGACCGCGCGGACCTCGTACTGGTTGACCATCATCCGCAGCCGCTGGCGGATGTGGAACTGCTGCAGGGTCTGCAAGTTGTCGAGCTGCATCTGATCTCCTCAGGGGGTGTCGCGCCGGAGTCTCGCACAGCCGGGCAACCCCCGTCGGCCCACGCTCATCCGGCTCACCCACCCGACCAACCCGCGCACCCCGAACCGGCCACCCCGACCCCGGCCCACCCCGACCAGCTCGCCCCGACTGGCCCAGCCTGACCGGTCCGCCCGGCCGGACCGGTCACGCGCGAATTCAGCGACCGTCCACCGTCGACCGCAACGACCAGGTGTTGAGCACCTGGTGGATGCCGCGCAGTCGCTCGTTGATCTGCTCCAGCCGTTCGGCCTGAGCCAACGCGGCCAGCGCGGCCCCGAGCGCGATCTGCTGGTCGAGGGTGAGGTGTTCCTGGTCGATGGTGTAGAGCAGGTCGACGGTCTCAGCGATCGTGTCGGCCACAACTTCTCCTCGGGCGCGGGGGCGAAATACAACACAAGCATCGATGGAAGCGCTCCCACACCATTGTGCCCAGTGCCACCGGGATTCATGCAAGGTGGCTCAGGAGGGCAGATTGCCCAGCACCACGTCGAGGACCCGGATCGCGTCCGGCTTCGAGAGAGGGTTGTTGCCGTTGCCGCACTTCGGCGACTGCACGCAGGACGGGCAGCCGGTCTCGCAGCCGCACTCCGCGATCGCGTCGCGGGTGGCCCGCAACCACGCCGACGCCGTCCCGTAGGCGCGCTCCGCGAAGCCCGCGCCGCCCGGGTGCCCGTCGTAGACGAAGACCGTCGGCGCCTCGGTGTCCGGGTGCAGGGCGGTGGAGAGGCCGCCGATGTCCCACCTGTCGCACGTCGCCATCAGCGGAAGCAGGCCGATCGCGGCGTGTTCGGCGGCGTGCAGCGCGCCCGGCACGTCGGCCGGCTGCACCCCGGCGGACGTCAGCGACCGCTCGGACAGCGTGAACCACACCGCCACCGTCCGCAGCTCCCGGGCGGGCAGGTCCAGCGGTCGGGTGTCGATCACCTCGCCGGTGGCGATCCTGCGCCGCTGGTACGACACCACCTGGCTGGTGACGTCCACCTCGCCGAGGAACATCCCGACCGGCCCGGCGTCGACGTAGGAGCGCACCGACACCACGGACAGGTCGGTGACGTCCCGGGCGTGGGTGGACCAGTCCGGCTCCTCGACGTGCACCAACGCGCAGCCGTCGGCGAGGTCCAGATCGTCGACCACGTACGAGACGCCCTGGTGCAGGTAGACCGCGCCGGGGTGGAGCAGGAAGTGGGACGAGCCGCCGTCGACGGTGCCGAGCAGCCGGCCGGTCGACGACTCCACCACGACGACCGGTGCGCCGCCCTCGCCGCGCAGGTCCACCTCGGGGCGCTCGCGGTGTCGCCAGTACCAGCCGGTGGGCCGCTGTCGCAGCGCCCCGGCTGCCACCAGCTCGTCCACCGCCTCCTTCGCCCCGTCGCCGAAGAGCGCCAGGTCGGCCGGCGTCAGCGGCGCCTCGGCGGCGGCGCAGGCCAGCTGCGGGGCAAGCACGTACGGGTTGGCCGGGTCGAGCACCGTCGCCTCCACCGGCGCACCGAAGATCGCCTCCGGGTGGTGCACCAGGTAGGTGTCCAGTGGGTCGTCCCGGGCCACCAGCACCGCGAGGGCCTCCTGGCCGGAACGCCCGGCGCGGCCCGCCTGCTGCCACAGCGACGCCCGGGTGCCCGGATAGCCGCAGATCAACACCGCGTCCAGCCCCACCAGGTCCACGCCCAGCTCCAGCGCGTTGGTGGAGGCCAGGCCGAGCAGGTCACCGTGCAGCAGCGCGCGTTCCAGCTCGCGACGCTCCTCGCGCAGGTAGCCGCCCCGGTAGGCGGCCACCCGGTCGCCGAGCCCGGGCACGGCGTCGTCGAGCGCCCGCCGCGCGTTGGCCGCCACCACCTCGGCGCCTTTGCGGGAACGGACGAACGCGAGGGTGCGTACCCCCTCGGCGACCGTGTCGGCGAGGAGGTCCGCGGTCTCGCGCAGCGCCGACCGGCGGACCTGACGAAGGTCGTCGTGGTCGCCCGTCGCCTGCGGGGGGACCGGGGAGGAGGAGCCCGAGTCCGGTGGCAGCAGTGGCGGTTCCCAGAGCGCGAAGGTCACCCCGCCGCGCGGCGAGGTGTCCTCGGTGACCGCGGTCACCGGCAGTCCGGTGAGTCGCGCGGCGGCGGTCGCCGGGTCGCCGGAGGTGGCCGAGGCGAGGACGAACACCGGGCTGGCCCCGAAGCGCGCGCACTGCCGGCGCAACCGGCGCAGCACGTGCGCCACGTGCGAGCCGAACACACCCCGGTAGGTGTGGCACTCGTCGATCACCACGTACGCCAGTCGGCGCAGGAACCCCGACCACTGGGCGTGGCCGGGCAGGACGCCGTGGTGCAGCATGTCCGGATTGGTCAGCACGAAGCGGGAGTGTCGGCGGATCCACTCCCGTTCCGCGCGCGGCGTGTCCCCGTCGTAGGTGGCGGGGCGTACCCCCTCCAGCTCCAGGCCGACGACGGCCCGCAGCTGGTCGGCGGCGAGGGCCTTGGTCGGCGCCAGGTAGAGCACGGTGGCCCGGGGGTCGGCGAGCAGCGTGGCGAGCGCCGGGAGCTGGTACGCCAGGGACTTGCCGGACGCGGTTCCGGTGGCGACGATCACGTGGCCGCCCTCGTACGCCAGGGTGGCCGCCTCGGCCTGGTGCTGCCAGGGCGCGACCACGCCGCGGCGGTCGAACGCCGCCCGAAGCTCCGTAGGCGCCCACGCCGGCCACGGCGCCGGCACCCCGACGCGGGCGGGCACCCGCTCGACGTGGGTGACCGGGTCGCCCGCGCCCCGTGCGCGCAGCCGGCGCAGCAGGTCGACCGGCGGGGAGGAAGTCACGTCCTGCACTCTCGCACTGGTGTTCGGAGATGAAAAGCCGGGCCCCGGGGTAAGGGAAAGCCGCCGCCGGTGACCGCAGGGTGTCCCGGCGGTAGTGGTTAGATGCCCAGGAGAGTTTACGGCTCTGGCGAGGAGGACCGATGGAGCTGTCGCTGGCGACGCGCACCGTGGGCGAGCACACGGTGCTTGAGGTCGGCGGTGAGGTGGACGTCTACACTGCGCCCCGGCTCCGCGAACGTCTCCTCGAGCTGATCGACGGCGGCGCCCGGCACGTGATCGTGGACCTCGGGCGGGTCGACTTCCTCGACTCGACCGGGCTGGGCGTGCTGGTGGGCGCGCACAAGCGGCTGCGCACGGCCGGTGGCTCGTTCGCCCTGGTCTGTGACAAGGAGCCGCTGCTCAAGATTTTCCGGATCACGGCGCTGGACCAGGTGTTCCCGCTGCACGCCACGGTCGAGGCGGCGGCCGGCGCGGGCCCGAGCGGCGCCAACGCGTGATGGCGACGGTCCGGCTCTCCTTCTCTCCGGCCCCGGTGCACGTGCGTACCGCCCGACTGGTCGGCGTGGCCGTCGCCCGACGGGCCGGTGTCCGCGAGGACCTGCTGGACGAGGTGCGCCTGGCCATCGGTGAGGCGTGCACCCGGGCGGTCGCGCTGCACCGTCAGTACGGCCTGGCCGATCCGGTGCTGGTGGAGATGTCCGACGGCGGCACGTACGCGGTGCGGGTCGTGGACCGGGCGCCGATCGAGGCCAGCATCGGGCTGGCGGCGCTGCCGCCGGACGAGTTGGCCGACGAGTCGCTGACCGACGAGGCGTTGACCACGGGTGTCGGGTTCGCTCTGCTCGCGGGCTTCGTGGAGGACCTGCAGGTGCGCCCGGTCGACGAGGGCATCGGCACCGAGGTGCGAATGGTGTGGCCCGTCGGGCGCTGACTTCGGAACGACTGCGCACAAGGCCGTGTCCCCGCCGGGGAGGCGGCCTTGTCGTCATGGATCGGGCCCTATATCAGATTTCGTTTCATAACACAGCGACGAAGATCATCGAGACACGGTGCCACCTCGGTGTGACCTCGAACACTGTGGAGGGCTACAGTACCCGGGTTGTCAGCAAGTGATCCAACCCGCAGCCAGCGGGTATGGGTGGTCATCGCTGGTCCGCTGGGGTGGGTTGGCGCGCGCTTGCGAGTCCGCATCCAGGCGTCGACCGGTGCGTCTCCACCCGTCGACGCGAGTGTTCGGTAACAGGAGGACACAGATGTCCGAGACCTTGGCCGCCGACGGCGGCGGGCTTTCCCTTACCGGAGGCAATGTCACGTACGTCGTCATCGCCGCGGTCATCGCGCTGGTGGCGCTCGTCTTCGCCGCCGCTTTGACGAAGACCGTGCTGGCCGCCGGCAAGGGCACCACCAACATGCAGGAGATCTCGGGGGCGGTCCAGGAGGGCGCCTCGGCCTACCTGCTCCGCCAGTTCCGCACCTTGGCGATCTTCGTCGTCGTCGCCGTGGTGCTGCTCTTCCTGCTGCCGGTGCACGACACCGACGGCAGCGAGATGGCCGTGAAGCTCGGCCGCTCGCTCTTCTTCGTGGTGGGCGCCGTGTTCAGCGCGTCCATCGGTGGCGCCGGCATGTGGCTGGCGACCCGCGCGAACCTGCGCGTGGCCGCCGCCGCCCGGGAGCGCCAGGGTGGCCGCGAAGCCGCCATGAAGATCGCCTTCCGGACCGGCGGCGTGGTCGGCTTCCTCACCGTCGGCCTCGGCCTCTTCGGCGCCGCGCTGGTCGTCCTGGTCTACCGGGGTGACGCGCCCACGGTGCTGGAGGGCTTCGGCTTCGGCGCGGCCCTGCTGGCGATGTTCATGCGGGTCGGCGGCGGCATCTTCACCAAGGCCGCCGACGTCGGCGCCGACCTGGTCGGCAAGGTCGAGCAGGGCATCCCCGAGGACGACCCGCGTAACGCCGCCACCATCGCCGACAACGTGGGCGACAACGTCGGTGACTGCGCCGGCATGGCCGCCGACCTGTTCGAGTCGTACGCGGTGACGCTGGTGGCCGCGCTGATCCTCGGGCGGGCCGCCTTCGGCGAGGACGGTCTGGTCTTCCCGCTGATCATCTCCACCATCGGCGTGCTGGTCGCCATCGTCGGCGTCTTCATCACCCGGCTGCGCGCCTCCGACCGCAACGGTCTCACCGCGATCAACCGGGCCTTCTACATCTCCGCCGTGATCTCCGCGGTGCTGGTGGCGATCGCCGCGTACGCGTACCTGCCGGCGACCTTCGCCGACCTGGAAGGTGGCCTCACCGACGTCGACCGCAACCCGCGACTGGTAGCCATCGGCGCGGTGGTGATCGGCATCGTGCTCGCCGCCGCGATCCAGGCACTGACCGGCTACTTCACCGAGACCAACAAGCGGCCCGTGCAGGACATCGGCAAGAGCTCGCAGACCGGCGCGGCCACCGTCATCCTCGCCGGCATCAGCGTCGGCCTGGAGTCGGCGGTCTACTCGGCGCTGCTGATCGGCGCCGGCGTCTTCGGGGCGTTCCTGCTCGGCGGCAGCTCCATCACGCTGTCGCTGTTCGCGGTGGCGCTGGCCGGCACCGGCCTGCTCACCACCGTCGGCGTCATCGTCGCCATGGACACCTTCGGCCCGATCTCCGACAACGCCCAGGGCGTGGCGGAGATGTCCGGCGACATCGACGAGCACGGCGCGCGCATCCTCACCGAGCTGGACGCGGTCGGCAACACCACCAAGGCCATCACCAAGGGCATCGCGATCGCCACCGCGGTGCTGGCGGCGACCGCGCTGTTCGGCTCGTACACGGACACCCTGCGGACCGCGTACGCGGACGCCGGCGTGGGCGACGTCGGCACCGAGATCCTCAACTCGCTGAACGTGGCCAACCCGCGCAACCTGGTCGGACTGATCATCGGTGCGGCTGTCGTCTTCCTCTTCTCCGGGCTGGCGATCAACGCGGTGTCCCGCTCGGCCGGCGCGGTCGTCATGGAGGTCCGCCGGCAGTTCCGTGAGCTGCCCGGCATCATGGACCGCACCCAGCGTCCGGAGTACGGCAAGGTCGTCGACATCTGCACCCGGGACGCGCAGCGCGAGCTGATGACCCCCGGCCTGCTCGCCATCCTGGCGCCGATCGCGGTCGGCTTCGGCCTCGGCCCGGGGGCGCTCGCCTCCTACCTGGCCGGCGCGATCGGAGCCGGCACGCTGATGGCGGTGTTCCTGTCCAACTCCGGTGGGGCCTGGGACAACGCCAAGAAGCTGGTCGAGGACGGCGCGTACGGCGGCAAGGGCTCCGAGTCGCACGCCGCCACGGTCATCGGCGACACCGTCGGCGACCCGTTCAAGGACACCGCCGGCCCGGCCATCAACCCGCTGATCAAGGTGATGAACCTGGTCTCGCTGCTGATCGCCCCCGCCGTGGTGGCCTACAGCGTCGGTGACGACCGCAACGTCGGCCTGCGGGTTGGTATCGCGCTGGTCGCGACGCTGATCATCGTGGCGTCGGTGGTCTTCAGCAAGCGCAAGGGCATCGCGATGGACGACTCCGACACCGGCGCGGGCAGCGCCGACCACCGTCCGGAGATCGTCAACGCCTGACACCGGCGGCACCGGGGTCCCCGCTCGACGCACCCGTCGGGCGGGGACCCCGGCCATCCGGACCGGTGCCACACCTGGCCGAAGGTCGTACGCTGCAACGCATGCGTACGTGCCGGACGTCTGCCGTCGGAAAGCTCACGGTGGTCCTGGCCACGCTCGTCGTCGTCCTCACCGGCTGCGGTGGGCCCAGCCCACGGGCCTGGGCGGCCTCGGTCTGCGGCGCACTCACGCCGTGGCGCTCCGAGATCAGCAAGTTGACCAGCAGCACCGATCAGCAGATGACGGCGCAGACCACTCCGGCGCAGGCCAAGGAGAACCTGGTGCGGCTCTTCGGCGGCGCGGAACAGGCCAGCGAGACCGCGCGCCGCAAGGTCGAGCAGGCCGGCGTCCCGGAGACCGACAACGGCGAGGCCATCTCCGCCGGCTTCCGGGGGTCGCTGGAGAAGATGCGGGACGCCTACGGCCGCGCCCGGGACACCATCGAGGGGTTGGGCACCGGCGAGCCCGCCGCCTTCTACGACGGCGTGCGGGCCGCCGTCGACACCCTGAACAAGGAGTACGACGCCAGCGCGCTGGACACCAGCAAGCTCAACTCCGAGGAGCTGAAACAGGCCTTCGACGAGGTGCCCGAGTGTCGCTGAACGGGCTCGGTGACACGCCGGCCGCGCAGTCGCTGCCGGCGCTGTTCCCCGTACCCGAGCCCGACCCGTCGCGGGCCGACCCGGCGCCGAGCCGGCGGCGCGGCGGTTCCGACCGCTCCGAGTCGACCACGCCCGCGCCGACCCGCGCCGACGACGCGGGACGGCAACTCGTCTTCTTCGGCGCGGAGGCCGCCGAACCGGCGGTCGCCGATCTGGCCGGGCTGCTCGCCGGGCCGGGGGAGGTCGTCCGGATGGGCGGCACCGCCCGACTCGCGGTGCGGGTGGACGCCGCCTGGCGGGTGCACGTGCTCGTCGCCGAACTGGCGCTGCGCGGGCTGGCCGCGAGCTGGGAGCCGACCGAGGACCAGCGGCACGCCGTGCGGACGTCGTACACCCGGTTGTTGAAGCCGCTCGCGGTCGCCTGGCTGGACGGCCCGGTGAAGCGTCCTCCGGCGGCCTTCCACCTGACCGGCCGGCGGCTGCGGCTGTGGCTCGCCGCCGCCGGGACGCCGGAGCCGCCCGGCGGCTTCCTGCTGCGCCTCGGCGCGGGTGACCAGCGGTGCTGGGAGGCGATCGGCGCGGCTCTCGCCGCCGCCGGCCTGGCCGGCACGCTGCTCGGCCCCGACGAGGGTGGCCCGGCGTACCGGATCACCGGCCGACGCCGGTTGGCGCGGCTCGCCGAACTGGTCGGCGCCCCGCCCGCGGCAGCCCCGCCCGACGCCTGGCCCTAACCGCCCCCGCCGCCCCCCGCCCCCGCCCCCGCCCCCCGCCCACCGGCGTCGATCATGGAGTTGTGGTGGTGGACGTACCTCTCCTTCGGGGTCTAAACGCCCACCACAACCCCATGATCGACGTGAGCGGGAGGGGCGGGGGGTGGGGGTGGGGCGTGGGAGGGGCGGGGGAGGGGCGGGGGTGAGGTGTCTGGTGTTGGACAACTGGGGTTGGACGGGCTGGTTGAGGGCCTGCCATCGTCACAGTGACCCGCTCCGAGGCCTACCCACGGTGTACGGTGGCGCCGTCCGGCAGTGTCGAGCACGGCGGGCGGGATTCGACCGCCGCGCCGCAGCGGATTGCCGCCCGCGAAACCCGAAACGCGGACGGCGCGTTACGTTGGACATCCGGACCGCCGGTGCCACGGCGGGGTCGAGAGCGGTCGCTGTCGTAAGGCGCCGGCCGGCCACGAGCAGGAGTGAGGTCGGGGAGAGACGTGCCGAGCAACGCTGGAACCACCCGTCTGGTCATCGTCGAGTCACCGGCGAAGGCCAAGACGATCTCGGGCTACCTCGGCCCGGGGTACGTCGTGGAGGCCAGCTTCGGTCACGTCCGCGACCTGCCGCGCAACGCCGCCGACGTGCCGGCCAAGTACAAGGGCGAGTCCTGGGCCCGCCTCGGGGTGGACGTGGACAACGGCTTCCACGCCCTCTACGTCGTCTCGGCCGACCGCAGGCAGCAGATCAGCAAGCTGGTGAAGCTGTCCAAGGAGGTCGACGAGATCTTCCTGGCGACGGATGAGGACCGCGAGGGCGAGGCCATCGCCTGGCACCTGGTCGAGACCCTCAAGCCCAAGGTCCCGGTCAAGCGGATGGTCTTCCACGAGATCACCAAGCCGGCGATCCAGGCCGCCGTGGCCAACCCCCGGGAGATCGACCGCGACCTGGTCGACGCCCAGGAGGCCCGGCGCATCCTCGACCGCCTCTACGGCTACGAGGTCTCCCCGGTGCTGTGGAAGAAGGTCATGCCGAAGCTCTCGGCGGGCCGGGTGCAGTCCGTGGCGACCCGCATCGTGGTGGAGCGGGAGCGGCAGCGGATGGCGTTCCGCACCGCCGAGTACTGGGACATCCTGGCCACCCTCGCCGTGGCGAACGCCGGGGAGGGGCCGCGTACCTTCAACGCCACCCTGATCGCGCTCAACGGCGACCGGATCGCCACCGGTAAGGACTTCGAGCCCACCACGGGCAAGGTCCGGGCCGGCGCGGGCGTCGTCCACCTCGACGAGAGCGGTGCCCGGGGTCTGGCCGCCCGGCTCGACGGGCGGCCGTTCACGGTCACCCGGGTCGAGGAGAAGCCCTACCGCCGCCGCCCGTACGCGCCGTTCATCACCTCGACGCTCCAGCAGGAGGCGGCCCGCAAGCTGCGCCTGTCCTCGCAGCAGACGATGCGCACCGCGCAGCGCCTCTACGAGAACGGCTACATCACCTATATGCGTACCGACTCGGTGAACCTGTCGGAGACCGCCATCTCGGCGGCCCGCCGGCAGATCGTCGAGCTGTACGGCGAGCGCAGCGTTCCGCCGGAGCCCCGCCGCTACACCGGCAAGGTCAAGAACGCCCAGGAGGCGCACGAGGCGATCCGCCCGGCGGGGGACAACTTCCGTACCCCGGGCGAGGTGGCCAAGGAGCTGTCCGCCGAGGAGTTCAAGCTCTACGAGCTGATCTGGCGGCGCACCATCGCCTCGCAGATGACCGACGCCGTCGGTTCCAGCGTCTCGGTGCGCATCCGCGCGGTCTCCACCTCCCAGGAGGAGGCCGACTTCGGTGCGACCGGTAAGACCATCACCGACCCGGGTTTCCTGCGCGCGTACGTCGAGTCCAGCGACGACGAGAACGCCGAGGCCGAGGACGCCGAGCGCCGGCTGCCGACCCTGGTCAAGGACCAGCCGCTGACCGCCGACGAGCTGGCCGCGCAGGGCCACCACACCCAGCCGCCGTCGCGCTACACGGAAGCGTCGCTGGTCAAGGCCCTGGAGGAGCTGGGCATCGGTCGCCCGTCCACCTACGCGTCGATCATGCAGACGATCCAGGACCGGGGGTACGTCACCAAGCGCGGCCAGGCGATGATCCCCACGTTCCTGGCCTTCGCGGTGATCGGCCTGATGGAGCGGCACTACCCACGCCTCATCGACTACGACTTCACCGCCAGCATGGAGAACGAGCTGGACGAGATCGCGGGCGGTGACCACGCCGCGGTCGACTTCCTCACCGCGTTCTACTTCGGCAGCTCCAACGGCGCCGGTGACCAGGACATCGCCCGCTCGGGTGGGCTCAAGAAGCTCGTCACCGAGAACCTGAGCGAGATCGACGCGCGCAGCGTGAACTCGATCCCGCTCTTCACCGACGAGGACGGCCGGGAGGTCGTCGTCCGGGTCGGCCGGTACGGGCCGTACCTCCAGCGGGCGGTTCCCGGCGAGACGCCGGCCGCTCCGGCCGAGGGCGAGGAGGCCGGCTCCCAGGGTGACCGGGCGCCGATCCCCGAGGGCCTGGCCCCGGACGAGCTGACCCCGGAGAAGGTGCACGAGCTGTTCCTCGGCGGTAGCGGCGAGCGCAAGCTCGGCGACGACCCGGCCACCGGCGAGCCGATCGTGCTCAAGTCCGGCCGCTTCGGCCCGTACGTCTCCAGCGGGGAGCGCAAGTCCTCGCTACTGCGCTCGCAGACGCCGGACTCGCTCTCCCTCGACGAGGCGCTGCGGCTGCTGAGCCTGCCCCGGTCGGTGGGCGTCGCGCCCGACGGCGTCGAGGTGTTCGCCAACAACGGTCGCTACGGCCCGTACGTGAAGCAGGGCGAGGAGTTCCGCTCGCTCGAGTCCGAAGAGCAGATGTTCACGGTCACCCTGGACGAGGCGTTGGCCCTGCTGGCCGCCCCGAAGACCCGGGGCCGGCGGGCCGCCGCGCCGCCGTTGCGCGAGATGGGCGTCGACCCGTTGACCGAGAAGCCGCTGGTGATCAAGGACGGGCGGTTCGGCCCGTACGTCACCGACGGCGAGGTCAACGCGTCCCTGCGGCGCGGCCAGACCCCGGAGGCGCTCACCATCGAGGAAGCGTCCGAGATGCTGGCCGACAAGCGGGCCAAGGGTCCGGCCCCGCGCAAGAAGGCCGCAGCGAAGAAAGCTCCGGCGAAGAAGGCTCCGGCGAAGAAGACGACGGCCACCAAGAAGACGGCCGCCGCCAGCAAGTCCACCGCCGCGAAGAAGACCACCACCGCCAAGGCGACGGCGGCCAGGAAGGCGACCCCGGCGAAGAAGGCGGCCCCGAAGAAGGCCACCGCCAGCCCTGCCGAGGAGTGACGGTGAGCACGCCGCCCCAAATGGGTTAAATGTCCAAATTTGGGGTCGGGGTTCTGGCGTGGACTGCCTAATGTGAGGGAATGTTCGCAGTCCCTGTCCCGCGCCGCCGCATGCTCGTCGGTGCTGCCGCCGGTGCGTTGCTGCTCGCCGTGTCCGCGGTCGGCATCCGGGCGGTGGACGCGGGCAGTCCCTCGCCAGCCGGCGCCACCATGTCGCGCGCTTCCCCGCAGGCCGTCGCCCCCGGGTCGTCCGCCGGGCCGAACCGCGATCCCGCCAACCCGCGGACCGTGCGACTCGTCGCCGCGGGTGACGTTCTGATCCATCCCGCGGTGACCGAGCAGGCGCGCCGGGACGGTGCCCGTGCCGGCGGCATGGACTTCGGCCCGATGTTCGCCGGGGTCGCCCCGGCGGTCCGCGGCGCCGACCTGGCGCTGTGCCACCTCGAGACGCCACTGGCCGATCCCGCCGGCCCGTTCGCCGGCTATCCGTCGTTCAACGCGCCCCCGCAGGTGCTCGACGCGCTGCGCACCACCGGGTTCGACGGCTGCTCAACCGCCTCCAACCACACCCTCGACCAGGGTGTCGACGGGGTGGCCCGGACACTCCGCGCACTCGACGCCGCCGGGCTGGGGCACACCGGGAGTGCCCGCAGCGCCGCCGAAGCGGCCCGGCCCCGGATCTACCAGGTCGGCGACGTCCGCGTCGCCCACCTGGCGTACAGCCTGAACTTCAACGGGCTGAGCCGCCCCTCGGGCAAGCCGTGGCTGGCCAACCTGATCAAGCCGTCCGAGATCCTCGCCGCCGCCCACAAGGCCCGGGTCGCCGGTGCCGACATCGTCGTGCTCAGCCTGCACTGGGGTACGGAGTACCAGCACCTGCCGGACGCCGACCAGCGGGCGTGGGCGAAGCAGTTGATCTCCTCGCCCGACGTGGACCTCATCCTGGGCCATCACGCCCACGTGGTGCAGCCGTTCCAGCGCTTCGGCGACAAGTGGGTGGTCTTCGGCATGGGCAACGAACTGGCCCGGCACGAGACGCCGATCGACGACAACCGTGAGGGTGTGATGGCCCGGGCCACCTTCACCGAGACCGCTCCGGGACGCTGGACGGTGACCCGGATGGAGGCACTGCCCACCTGGACCGACCTGGCGCCGGCCCTGCGGCTGGTCGACCTGACCGCAGCGCTTGCCGACCCGGGCACCTCACCAGGCCGGCGGGGCGACTACCGGGAGGCGTACCAGCGGGTGCTCGGCTACGTCCGGGCCCTGGGTGCCGGCCCGGACCAGGTGGTGGCGTCGGGCGGCTGAGCGGCTGCCGCCCTCAGGTGCCGAGGGTGCGGCTCGAACCAGGGTGCTCTGCACCACACCGAGATCGCCCGCCTACCCGTTGAGTCGGTACCGCCGTACCGTATTGCCATGCCGGTTGGTCGGACGAGGCGTGCGGGCGGGGAGAAGCGGGCTGCCGTTCTCGACGCGGTGATGGACGTGCTCGCATCGCGCGGATACGAGAACACGCGGTTCGCCGACGTCTCGGCGGCCGGCGGCGTCGCGATCAGCACCCTCCAGACCTACTTCGGGTCGCGGGAGGACATGATCATCGAGGCCATGCAGGTGTTCACCGACCGGGAGGTCGCCGCCCTGGACGCGGTTTCGGTCGCCGAGGCCGACCCGTGGCGACGGCTGGTCGCCCTGACCGACCGGAGCCTGCACAACTCGGAGAGCGCCCGACGGATCCTGGTCGAGTTCTGGCGATCCGCGATGCGCGACGACGAACTCCGCGACCACAGCGCCAAGGTGCTGGCGCGTTACCGGGCGCCCTTCCTGGCCGCGGTGCGCGAGGGCGCCGAGCGGGGGGCGTTCACGCTGACCCACGACGCCGACGCGGTGACGGACTTCCTGCTCGCGGCTCTGGCCGGTCTGATCGTCTCGCGCGTCCAGCACCATGCCACGCCGTCACCCGAGACCTTCCGTGACGTCCTGCTCACCCAGCTCAGGCTGATGCTGGGCGTCCGGGACGCGGCTTCCCGTACCCGAACGGATTGAGGACGATGACCACCGTCGAGATCACCCGCTTCCGTGTGGCCGCGGAGCGCGCCGATGCCCTGCTGGCCGCACGGCCCGCGATGCTTGACGACTTCCAGGCCGACCGTGCCGGCTTCCTCGGCGCACGGCTGATCCGACTCGATGCCGGACAGTGGCTGGACATCGTCTTCTGGGCCTCGCCCGAAGACTTCGCCGAGTCCCGGCGTCGGGGCGGGAACCGGCCCGGCATCCAGGCGTTCTTCGCCCTGATCGACGAGGTGGTCAGCTCCGAGGAGGGCACCACGACCGATCCGGTGGGTGCGTGATGCGCGCAGCCTGGTACGACCGGCAGGGCCCGGCCCGCGAGGTTCTGCAGGTCGGCGAGTTGCCCGATCCCTCGCCGGGTGCCGGCGAGGTCCGGGTCCGGGTGTCGGTCTCCGGAATCCACGTGGGTGACCTGGGCAAACGGCAGGGCTGGTGGGGGTCCGCCATGTCGTTCCCCCGGGTGGTCCCACACGGTGACGGCGCCGGGGTGATCGACGCCGTCGGGCCGGGTGTCGATCCGGCACGGGTCGGTGAGCGGGTCTGGGTGTATCTCGCCCAGTCGTACCGCCCGTTCGGCACCGCCGCCGAGTACACGGTGGTGCCGGCCCGGCACGCCGTGCCGCTGCCCGCCGACGTGCCGGACGAGCAGGCGGCCGGGCTCGGTATCCCGGGCATCACGGCCCATCGGGCGATCTTCGCCGACGGTCCCGTGCGTGGGCAGCGAGTCCTCGTCACCGGTGCCCTCGGCGCGGTCGACGGGCCGCGCTGGCGGTGGCCCGCCGGGGCGACGCCACCGTGATCGCGACGGTTCGAACGCCCGACCAGGTTGAACAGGCGCTGATCGCGGGCGCGCACCACGCGGTCGACACCGCCGGCGGCGACGTCGCCGCCCGGATCCTCGACCGCACCGGCGGGGAACCTGTCGACCGGGTGGCCGAACTCGCCTTCGACGCCAACCTGGCGACCAACCTGGAGATCCTCCGCGTCGGCGGCGTCATCGCGACCTACGCGACCGTGGCCGCCGAACCCGCCATCCCGTACTGGCCGCTGGGCTTTCAGAACATCACGGTCCGGTTCCTCAGCAACGACGACTTCCCCGAGTCGGCGAACGAGGCCGCCGCGACCGACCTGACGGCCGCGCTCGTCGCCGGTGATCTGCGCTATCCGATCGCCGCCCGGTTGCCGCTGGCACAGATCGCCGAGGCCCACGAGTTGGTCGAGCGCGGCGCCCGGGGCCGGGTCGTCCTGGACCTCTGACGGGCGGACGCCGCCCTCACGCGCCCAGGATGTGGGTCAGGTGCGGGCTGGCGAAGACGCGGTGCGGGTCCAGGCGGTCGCGGACGGCCTGGAAGTCGGCGAAACGGGGGTACGCCCCGGCGAGGGACGCCGCGTCGCGGTAGTGCAGCTTGCCCCAGTGCGGGCGACCGCCGAGTGCGGCGGCGACCTTCTCGAACGCCTGGAAGTACGGCTCGTACGGCATGCCGACGTACTGGTGTACGGCGACGTACGCGTTGTCCCGGTCGTAGCCGTGGGACAGCCAGATGTTGTCGGCGGCGGTGAAGCGCACCTCAACCGGGAAGAGGATCTTGAACGGGAGTCCGTCCACGATCCGTCGCAGCGCGGTGAGCGCCTCCGGTAGCGCCGCGCGGGGGAGGCCGTACTCCATCTCGACGAAGCGGACCCGGCGCGGGGTGCAGAACACCCGGTCGGAGCGTCCGGTGTACCGCCGTTCGGTGAGCGCGCGGGCGGAGACGGCGCTGATGCCGGGTGCCAGGGCGGGCACGGCCCGGCCGAGGCGGCAGGCCCCGGCGAAGACCCGGTTGGACAGGAAGTCGTCGTCCAGCCAGCCGCGCCAGCGGGACAGCGGCCGGTCGTTGACGGGTACCCGGTCGTTGGCCTTCACCTGGACCCGGGACGTGTAGGGGAACCAGTAGAACTCGACGTGGTCGTGCCGGCCGATCAGCGCGGGCAGGTCGCCGAGCACGTCGTCGAGGGCGGCGGGGCGTTCGTGGGCGTGCAGGACGAAGGCGTCCACGCAGCGCAGGGTCACCTCGACCAGGACGCCGAGCGCGCCGAGCGAGACCCGGGCGGCGGCGAAGACGTCGGGGTGCTCGTCCGCGGAGCAGCGCAGCACCTCGCCCGTGCCGGTGACCAGGGTGAGGGCCTCGACGAAGGTGGAGAGGCAGCCGTAGCCGGCGCCGGTACCGTGGGTGCCGGTGGAGATGGCGCCGGCGATGGTCTGCGCGTCGATGTCGCCCAGGTTGGGCAGCGCGAGGCCGTGCCGGGCGAGCAGTCCGTTGAGCGCGTGCAGGGGCATTCCCGCCGGTACGGTGACCAGTCGGCGCGCGACGTCCACGCTGACACCGGTCTCCAGCTCGGACAACTCCATCCGCCGGTCGTCGGCGAGGGCGACGGCGGTGAACGAGTGGCCGCTGCCCGCGACGCGGATCCGGCCTCCGGCGGCGGCGGCGTCCCGAACGGCTTCTGCCACCTCGTCCGGCGAGCCGGGGCGCAGGATCGCGGTGGCGCTGCCACGCTGGTTGCCGGCCCAGTTGGACCATCCGGCGGTGAGCGGTGCGGTGCCGACCATGCGCGCTCCTCATTCATGAATATGAACTGACTTCATATCAGGAACGTTGTCCCTGGTAAATACCGCAATTGCGGTCCGCTCGTTGTACCGGTAGTCACGGACTCGTGACGTGGAGATATGTTCATCCGTCGAAGGGGGGTGGCGCCGAGTGTCCACACCAGCCGCCACGACCGGGCCGCTGCGCCGCGTACCGGTGCAGGGTCGAAGTGTCGCGCGGGTTCAGCGCATGTTGGACGCCTGCGCCGAGCTCGTCGACGAGGTGGGGTACGAGGGGCTGACCACGACCCTGCTCGCGGAGCGCGCCGAAGTGGCGATCGGGTCGGTCTACCAGTTCTTCCCGGACAAGCGGGCGATCGTGCAGGCGTTGACCCTGCGCACGATGGAGTCCTACCTGCAGCGGCTCGACGAGCGCTTCGCCTCCGACGAGATGACCCACTGGTGGGACGGCGTCGACGCGGGAATCGACGAGTACATCACGATGCACCGCACCGTCCCCGGCTTCCGTACCCTGCACTTCGGCGACGTGGTCGACCTGCACCTGCTCGACGAGCAGCGTGACAACAACGGCGTCATCGCCGACCAGTTGGCGCGGGTGCTCACCGAGCGCTTCGGTCTGACCGACGTGCCGAAGCTGCGCTTCGTCCTGGAGATCGCCGTGGAGGCCGCCGACGCGCTGATCAAGCTCGCGTTCCGGCGCAAGTCCGACGGCGACGAGCGGGTCCTGCTTGAGGCGAAGGCGCTGATCCGGGAGTACCTGCACCGCCAGGTCGACGGATGCGAGAGCGAGCAGCGCGCCGAGGCCGCCCAGTCCGCCTGACCTGGCGGCGCGAACACCTAGAGGAACGCGTGGCCCTCGCCCCGGTAGGTGGGCACGGTCGCCACGACCGCGTCCCCCTCGACGAGGTGCAGCTCGTTGACCCGTTCGCACAGCTCACCTGCCTTGGCGTGCCGGAACCACACCCGGTCGCCGACCTGCAGGGTGGCCGCCGCCGCGCCGGCGAGAGGGGTTTGCACCTCGCCGGCGCCCTCGGTGCCGACGAGCTTCAGGCCGGCCGGCAGCCACGGTCGGGGCAGCCGGCTGTCGGCCGCCTGGCCGGAGGCGATCCAACCGCCGCCGAGCACGGTCGCCAACTCCGGCGTCGGTCGGCGGACCACCGCGCAGGCGAAGAACGCCGCCGGGGTGGGCCGCCAGGCGCGGTACGCGTCGAACAGCGTCGGCCCGTACAGGCCCGATCCCGCGGTGACCTCGGTGACCGCGGGATCGGCGCTGGTCGCGGCCACGCTGCCGGTGCCGCCGCCGTTGACGAACTCCAGGTCGGCGTGTTCGCGTACCGCCGCCACCGCGGCGCCACGGCGGGCCAGCAACTCGCGGTAGGAGCCGCGCTGGGCCAGCCTGATCGCGCCCGCCAGCAGCGTCCGCCCCGGCGGCGCGTCGCCCAGGCCGGCGATCTGCGCCTCGTACGACATGAGCCCGACCAGCCGGAAGCCGGCGCGGCCGGCGACGGTGGCGGCGAGCGCGCCGGCCGCCCGGGCGCTGTGCACCGGCGAGCGGCGGACGCCGACGTGCACGCCACGCAGTGGTCGCCAGGAGGCGTCCAGGTCGAGGCAGAGCCGCAGCTCGGCGCGTTGCCCCGGGGCGCGGACGGCGTCGACGAAGTCGAGCTGGCCGGTGCCGTCGATCATGAGGGTGATCGCGGCGGCGAGTGTCGGGTCGGCGGCCAGCTCGGTGAGGGCCGCCCGGTCGGCGCTCGGGTACGCCACCAGCACGTCGTCGCTCAGACCGGCCCGGACCAGCCAGATCGCCTCGGGGAGGGTGAACGCCATGACCCCCTGCCAACCGGGCCGGCTGAGCGCCCGGCCGATCAGGTCCCGGCTGCGCACCGACTTGCTGGCCAGCCGGATCGGCTTGCCGGCGGCGCGGTCGGCAAGGGCCGCCGCGTTCGCGTCGTAGGCGGTGAGATCCACCACGGCGTACGGGGGGTCGAGATGGGCGGTCGCCCGGTCCAGGCGCTCGCGCAGTTTGTCGCTTTCGATGGCCACGTGTGCACGCTAACTGTCCGACGATGAATGCGAAACACCCTCGCATACGTCCCGGGCTGCGGTCGATGCCGTCGGCGGCCTAGGCTCAGCGAGCAGGAGAATGTCGCCGGTGGGGCGGCCCCCACCGGGTCTAGAGTGTTCCACCGGGGGTGCCCAGCGATGGGCCGGCACGTGGAGGTACGGCCATCGAAAGCCAGAACAGCGGCGAGTCGCCCGGCGTGTCGCGCGCGGGTGACCAGTCGGGCAGCGCCGCCAACCAGTCCAGCGGTGGTCAGGTCGACGCGTCCGGCTATGCCGCGATCCGCTCGGTACTGCGAATCAGGCCGTTCCGCCGGCTCTGGATCGTGCTCGGCGCGGCCTCCTTCGGTGACTGGCTCGGCTTGCTCGCCACCGCCCTCTTCGCCGCCTCGCAGGTGCAGGGCAGCACCGCCCAGGGCGCCGCGTTCGGCGGGGTCACCGCGATCCGACTACTGCCCGCGCTGGTGCTCGGCCCGGTGGCCGGCGTCTTCGCCGACCGGTTCGACAGGCGTTGGACGATGGTCATCTGCGACCTGCTGCGCTTCGTGCTCTTCGCCTCCATTCCGCTCTACGCCCTCAGCGGGGCCGCCGGCGGCCTGGTGGTCGGCTGGGCGCTGATCGCCACCTTCCTGATCGAGTCGCTCACCCTGCTCTGGATCCCGGCCAAGGAGGCCGCGGTCCCCAACCTGATCCCACGGGCCCGCCTGGAGGCGGCCAACCAGCTCACGTTGATCACCACGTACGGCCTCACCCCGGTGGCCGCGGCCATCGGCCTCGCAGTGCTGGACCGTGGTGTCAGAGGCGCTGTGGGCGGCGATCTACCCTCCTGGGCCGAACCGGCTCAACTCGCACTCTGGTTCAACGCCTTCTCCCGGCTCGCCACCGCGTTGGTGGTGGCGTTCGGGATCAAGGAGATCAGCGAGGCGCAGCGCGGCGAGGCGGGGCGTTCCGAGCAGAGCATGTTCCGGCAGTTCTCCGAGGGCTGGAAATTCATCGGCCAGACCCCGCTCGTCCGCGGCCTGGTGCTGGGCATCTTCGGCGCGTTCGCCGGCGGCGGCATCGTGGTCGGCACGGCCAAGTTCTTCGCCAACTCACTGGGTGCCGGCGATGCCGCGTTCTCGCTGCTCTTCGGCGCGATCTTCGTCGGTCTGGCGCTCGGCATCGGGCTCGGCCCGATGGTCGTCAAGGAGATGTCCCGGCGTCGCTGGTTCGGCATGAGCATCGTGCTGGCCAGCGCCGCCGTGATGACCCTCGCCTTCGCCATCCACCTGTCCATGGCGATCGTCGGCGCGGTGCTGGTCGGCGCGGGCGCGGGCATGGCCTTCCTGGCCGGCACCACGCTGCTGGGCGGTGAGGTGGCCGACGAGGTGCGCGGCCGGGTGTTCGCGGTGGTGCAGATCGGCACCCGACTGGTGCTGATCCTGGCCATCGGGCTGAGCAGCGTGTTGGTCGGCGTCGGTGGCTCGCGCAAGCTGGAGATCGCCGACCTCGGCATCTCCGTCTCGTCCACCCGACTGCTGCTGCTCGCGGCCGGCGCCGCCGGCATCTTCGCCGGCATCAGCGCCTTCGGCCAGATGGACGACAAGAAGGGCGTCCCGGTCCTCGCCGACCTCTGGGGCTCGATCCGGGGCCGTCCGCTGACGCCGGCGGAGCCGTTCGTCTCGGCCGGGCTGTTCGTGGTGTTCGAGGGCGGCGAGGGTGCCGGCAAGTCCACCCAACTCGCCGCGCTCGCCGAGCGGCTGCGCACCGACGGGCGCGACGTGCTGGTGACCCGCGAACCGGGGGCGACCGGCGTCGGCCGGCGGATCCGGTCGCTGGTGCTGGAGACCTCCGGCGACGAGGCGCCGTCCCCGCGCGCCGAGGCGCTGCTCTACGCCGCCGACCGGGCGCACCACGTGGCCTCCGTGGTCCGGCCCGCGCTCATCCGCGGTGACGTGGTGATCAGCGACCGGTACGTCGACTCGTCGCTCGCGTACCAGGGTGCCGGGCGCACGCTCCCGGTCGATGAGGTCTCCTGGCTCTCCTCCTGGGCCACCGGCGGCCTCAAGCCCGACCTCGTGGTGCTGCTCGACGTCGAGCCGCGCACCGGCCTGTCCCGGGTCGCCTCGCGCAGCGGTGCGGCCGACCGGCTCGAGGCCGAGTCGATCGCCTTTCACGAGCGCGTCCGCTACGCCTTCCTCGACCTCGCCGCCGCCGACCCGAAGCGCTACCTGGTGCTCGACGCGTCCCGGCCGGTCGGCGAGATCACCCGGCTGGTGGTCCGGCGCGTCGAGGAGATGCTCGGCAAGCCCGGCGGCATCGTGCACCCGCGACCCGCGCAGGGCCCGGACACCTCGGTGCAGCCTGAGTTATCCGACGCGGAGCTGGTGACGATGGAGCACAAGACCTGATGCCGGACGTCTTCGCCGACCTGGTCGGTCAGGACGAGGCGGTGACCGAGCTGCGCCGCGCCGCCGCAGCGGCGGCGGCCGTGCTGCGCGCCGCCGCGACCGACCGGACGCCCGCGCTCGTCGCGGCGGGCGAGGCCGACGCGGGTGCCGGCACCCCCGACCCGGGCACCGGGATGACCCACGCCTGGATCTTCACCGGGCCACCCGGGTCCGGTCGCTCGGTCGCCGCGCGCGCCTTCGCCGCGGCCCTGCAGTGTGCGTACGGCACCGGTTGCGGCGAGTGCCCCGGCTGCCACACCACGATGGGCGGGACCAACGCCGACGTCCGGCTGGTGGTGCCGGAAGGGCTCTCCATCGGCGTCGGTGAGATGCGCGCGCTGGTGCTCCGCGCGGCCAGCACCCCGTCCGGCGGGCGCTGGCAGGTGGTGGTGATCGAGGATGCCGACCGGCTCACCGAGGCAGCCGGTAACGCCCTGCTCAAGGCCATCGAGGAGCCGCCACCGCGGACGGTCTTCCTGCTCTGCGCCCCGTCCACCCACCCGGACGACATCTCGGTGACCATCCGGTCGCGCTGTCGGGTCGTACCCCTGCGTCAGCCGCCGGCCACCGCGGTGGCCGAGGTGCTGGTCCGCCGGGACGGCATCGCGCCCGACGTGGCGCAGTGGGCGGCGGCGGCCGCGCAGGGGCACGTGGGTCGGGCCCGCCGGCTGGCCCGCGACCCGGAGGCCCGCAAGCGGCGTGCGGCGGTGCTCGCCGTGCCGCGCCGGCTGACCGGCGTGGGCGCGGCGTTCGACGCGGCGTCCGCGCTGATCGAGGCTGCCGAGGCGGAGGCCGAGGCGTCGGTCGCCGAGGCCGACGTGGCCGAACGGGCGGCACTGCAGACGGCGCTCGGCGCGGGCGGCACCGGCCGGGGCGCGGCCGGCGCGATCCGGGGTGCCGCCGGGCAGCTCAAGGAACTGGAGAAGCGGCAGAAGTCACGGGCCACCCGCGCCCAGCGCGACGCGCTGGACCGGGCGCTCGTCGACCTGGCCGGCTTCTACCGTGACGCGCTCACCATGGCGCTGCGCGCACCGGTCGACCCGGTGCACACCGACACCGCCGCGCTCGCCGGCGCCGGGGCCCAGAAGTGGGACGCCGAGGGGTCGCTGCGCCGGCTGGAGGCCGTGCTCGCCTGCCGTGCGGCGATCGACGCGAACGTCAAGCCGCGCATCGCCGTCGAGGCGATGATGCTCGCCCTCTGGAAGGGTTGACCAGCAGCTCCCGCCGGTTGTCCACAGCCATCGACACGTGCGATTGCTGTGCGGTACGGTCCGGTGTGCCGTGGTGACGGTGGCGGCACGCTAAGTGATGATCCATCCGGGAGGAGTCGCCGATGCCGCGGGGGGAGATCGACGAGGCCTGGATCGAGGAGGCGGTGCGGCGCTACCGCCGTATCGAGTCGTTGCAGGCCGAGTTCGACCAGGCCGTGTCGACGGTCGAGGTCACCGTCCGTTCGCCGGACGGGTTGGTCGAGGTGGTGGTCACCGCCGCCGGCCGCATCACCGACGTCCGGTTCCTGGGGCCACTGCACGCCCGCAGCCCGCGCGACGTGGCCGGCTCGGTGCAGGCCGCGGTCACCGCGGCGGCGGACGCGGCCGAGTGGGCCCGGGAGAAGCTGCACAACGAGACGTTCGCCGCCTACCGACCGCTCGCGGGGGCCTGACATGGACACGCTGCGCGCGCTCTCCGCCCGGCTCGACGAGGCGAGCGCCACGCTCACCACCCTGTCCCACACCGTCACCGCCAGTGATCCGGCCCAGGCCGCGTTCGGCGCGGACGCCCCGGGCCGCCCCGGCGAGATCGGTCGCGCGCTGCATCGACAGTGGGCCGCCGCCACCGACGACCGGGCCCGCGAGGCCCGAGCCGCCGCCGGCCGCCTCGCCGCCGCCGCCGCGGCCGTCCGCGAGGCCGCCGACCGGTACGCCGAGGTCGACCGCGCCGCCCGCCGCCGGATCACCGGAGAGCCGTGATGGACCCACTGGACCGGCTCGCCGAACCCGGCCTCAACCTGCTGCGCCGGGTGGACGCGTTGCTCGCGGCCGGTGTTCCCGAAGGGCACCGGGTGTGGCCCCTGCTCCGCCGGATGCAGGTGCTGCCCGGCGACGCCGTCCGAGGCTTCCTCGACCTGCACCCGGCGCCGCTCGTCAGCGCCGGGCACGCCGTGCGCCGGCTCGTCCGGGGGTACGACGACGTCGGCGCCGCGCTCACCGACCCCGTGCTCTGGTCCGGGCCGGCCGCCTCGGCGTACGGGCAGGAGCGTGCCGCGCTGCTGCGCCACCTGGACGAAGGGCCGGAGAGCCTGGTCGGGCGGATGGAATCCACCGCCGGGTACGCGGACGCGCTCGCCGACTGGGTGGAGGGCAGCCGTCTCGCCCTCGCCCGCACGCTGGCCGACCTGCTGCGCTCGGCCGAGGCGGTGGCCGTGGTCGCCGCCACCGCCGCCGGCCCCCCGAACCGCCTGACGCCGGTCGGGCCGGGCGTCGCCGACGCCGCCGAGATCGCCGCGCGGGTGCTGGCGGTGCTCTGCGTCGCGTACGACGGCGCCGAGACACTCCTGCGCCAGTGGGCGCCGAGCCTGGCCGAGTCCACCTGGCGGTCGCCGACTCAGGAGCGCGCCCGCTACGACCAGCACACCAGGGTCGGCTGGTAGCAGTACCCCCGCCCGCTCCCAGGCCTGGTCGTGGTCGTTGGTTTGCGGGTCGGCTCGTGGCGTTGCTCAGGCCCAGATGTGTCGGTCCGCGGCTATCGGCCACGGCGTTGCTCCGGGGCCGGTGGTGGTGGTTCCCGCGCGGGCCACGCCGTTGCTTCGGGCCGGTGGTGGTGGTTCGCGGGCAGGCCACGGCGTCGCTCGGGGCCGGTGGTGGTGGTTCCCGCGCGGGCCACGCCGTTGCTTCGGGCCGGTGGTGGTGGTTCGCGGGCAGGCCACGGCGTCGCTCGCGGGCGCCAGAGCAGAGCCGGCGCGCACGGCGACGCCGTGGTCTTCCCCCTGCACCCCCCGCAGGTCTGCCTCCACTCAACGCTGTCCGGCAGCGTTTGTCCCCTTCCCGGGCACGGATTCAACCGTCCGGGCGAGGATCATCGGCACGACGGGTGGCCCGGCAATCGGTCGAGTCGACGGTCATGGATGGAGATGGAGGTATCGCCCGCCGCGTTCTCCGCGGTGATCCGTCGTAGGGTGGGGGGATGGGCATGCTCTGCGCGGTCAGCTTCAACCGGTACGGGCGGCTCTACTACCTGGACCCGGGCGAGCTGCGCCCCCAGGTTGGCGACCGGGTGCTCGTGCCGACCGACGACGGACCCGAGGTCGCCGAGTGCGTCTGGGCCGCCCAGTGGGTGAGCGAGGAGACCGACGGCTTCCCCCGGCTGGTGGGGTTGGCCGGCGACGACGACCTGCGCCGTGACGAGGCGCTGCGCCGTCGTAAGGCCGAGGCGAAGGTGGCGGCCAAACGGCTGATCCGCGCGCACGGCCTGCCGATGAAGGTGGTGGCCGTCGACCATGTGCTCGGCTCCGCCGACGGCGGCGGCGAGCGCAGCACGGTCTACTTCACCGCGCCGCACCGGGTGGACTTCCGGTCACTGGTCCGCGACCTCGGCGCCACCCTGCACTGCCGGGTCGAGCTGCGCCAGCTCTCGGCGCGCGACTCGGCTCGGGTCCAGGGCGGCATCGGCTCATGCGGTCGTGACCTGTGCTGCGCGACGTTCCTCACCGACTTCGAGCCGGTGACCATCCGGATGGCCAAGGACCAGGACCTGCCGCTCAACCCGCTGCGGATCTCGGGAGCCTGCGGTCGACTGATGTGTTGCCTCAAGTACGAACATCCGCTGTACCAGCGCTTCCAGGAGACCGCGCCCGCCGTCGGCAGTCGGGTGACGACGCCCGAGGGCAGTGGTCGAGTGGTCGGCCACAGCGTGCCCCGCGACGCGGTGACCGTACGCCTCGACGCGGACGGCTCCCGCTGCTCCTGCTCCCGCGCCTCCGTCTGCGCCCCCCGCCAAGCCCACGACCAGCACTACACCCCCTAAAACCCCACCCCCACCCCTCACCCCTCACCCCCACCCCGCCAGCCCGCGTTGATCAAGAGGTTCGCGTCAAAATTCGGGCTCCGGATGACGCAAACCTCTTGATCAACTAGTGGTCCGGTCAGGTGAGGACTACGGGGGGTTCGGTTAGGTGGGGGGTTAGGGGGGTTTTGGGGGTCAGCCAGCTTGCGGTGGGGGACTGGTCGGGGTTGACCTGCCAGTCTCGGGACACCCGGTCGACGCCGATGGCGTAGACGGTCAGCGTGCCGTCCGGGTCGATGCGCAGCCGCAGGAACGACTTGGAGTCCTCGATGCCCTGGCCGGCGAACAGTTCGTTGACGTTCACCCCGAAGGCGCCTGCCACCAGCAGATACGCTGCGACCAGCTGACTCGCCACCAGCCCGATGACCGGGCCGTACACCACCACGGCGGCGACCGCCGGCAGCGGCCATGGCCAGTCGTAGAACGGCAGCGCCAACCAGACCCAGGTGCCGCCGGCGGCCAGCGCCACATGGGCCACACCGTGGCCGACGCCGAGGAGCCAGTGCCGGGCGTGCCGCTTGCCGCTGGCGCTGGGCGGCTTGGCGAACAGGATCGCCGCGATCACCGTCACCAGCACCATCAGCACCAGCGGAACGCTGAACAGCCGTTGGTCGCTGCTGTCGCCCCAGTTGGCCGTCGCGCCCGCCATGGCAAGCATCAGCAGGGTGTGCAGGGTGCCCAGCAGGGTCGCGAAGCCCGGGTTGCGGAACGGTAGTCGGCCGAAGATGCCCCAGCCGTAGCGGCGCGAGCGGGCCGCGTCTGGGTAGCGGGCCACCAGGTCGTACGGCTGGGTGCGGCTGGCCCGCCGGGCCAGCGTGTCGCGCGGTGGTACCTCGAGGCGCTCGGGCAGCTTGTGCGTGGGGTACAGATAAGCCCCACCACCGCCGCAGGTGATCAACTGCCGGTCGTGCCCGGCATAGCGGGCGTAGTGGTGCAGGTCGCCGGAGAGCAGCAGCCGCACCCGGGCACCGGTCGGGTCGATGATTGTCCGTACGAAGTAGTCGACCGAGTCGTACGCCGTCGGGTCGTCGGCGGCCTTGACCCACGTCGGCGACGGCGTCGCGATGATCACCTTTGACTCCGGGGTGAGCCGCCGGGCCACCTCGTCGAAGTAGGCCAACTGCGGATCGTCGAGGTACGAGCCGGACTGGTCGTCCACGCCGAGCAGCCACCAGCCGGCCGGCAACTCCACCGCGAAGTACGACCGTGACTGCCCGGTGCGCCAGCCGGCGAAGTTACGGTCCCGGGAGCGGACGAACAGCCGCAGGAAGGCGGTCAGGCCGTCGTACCAATCGTGGTTTCCCGGCACCGCGAACAGGGTGGGACGGTCGGGCGGCGTCGCCGGCAGCGCCGCCTGGTAGGGACCCTTGCATCGGTTCTCGTACTCGGCGTAGGCCGCCGACGGGTAGACCTGGTCGCCGCCCATCACCAGGGTCCGCGCCCGGGGCAGCCGGTGCCCGTCCACGGTCAGCTCCGGCTGCGCCAGCAGGTACGCGACGGAGTAGGTGGCGTGGAAGCCGTCGCCGAGGTCGGCCACGTAGTCGAGCCAGAGCCCACCGTCCGGCCCGGCCTGGCGGAAGATGTCGTCGCCGAAGGCGTTCTGCAACTCGCGCTTGTCGAGGTACGCGCCGAAGAGGATCGCCAGCAACGTCCGGATGCCGGTGCTGATCAACAGGAACGGCGCCAGCCACGGCACCGGCTTGCGAGGGGTGAAGCCCAGTTCCAGCGGGTCGGTGGAGCGTGGGCGGCGAGGAGCCGGCTCTCCGTCGGGTTGCGCGTCCGCCGGTGCCTGGTGATCGTCGCGTTCGTCAGTCACCCGCCGCAGCGTAGTACCGGTCTGCGTGCGCTGCTGTCTGGTAATTGGCCGGATGGCGGTGCTTGTCCGTTTGGCGGCGGCGGGAGCGTCGGGGTATCCCGCTCGGCCCAGGGGTACGGGGTGCCGTACACTTGCTGATCGTTGCCGCCTTAGCTCAGTCGGCTAGAGCGACGCACTCGTAATGCGTAGGTCGACGGTTCGATTCCGTCAGGCGGCTCGGCACGGAAGCCCAGGTCATCGACCTGGGCTTCCGCCGTTTCTCAAGGTCCAGGACACCGCCGCCGGACGCGCCAGCCCGCACCCTGCGACCGCTCCGTTCAACCGGTTGACGCCCGCTTCCAGGTCGTTATCGAACAGCCCGCCGTACACGTCAAAGCCGCCCGCAAACCGGCCGCGCTCGGACTGCTGGCGACGGAAGAGTCGGCAGCGGCCGGCACGCCGGCTGGTTGCAGGTGCTTCCGGCGGTGATCTTCAACGGAGATCGGCTTGAGGGGGCGTGGCGGTACATGTCAGACGAGGAGTCCCTCATCGGCGCCGCGCTCGGGTCGGGCGACGCGGCGGGCGCGCGGGCGCTGGCCCGCCGGATCGGTGTCGCCTCACGGGTGCGGCCTGAGACGGCGGCCGGCGCAAGGATGCCCCGACAAGTTGCCACTGCGCATTTCCCGGCAAACGCCATCCCACCCGAAAATCCACTGAGGATGAATTGGCGTGGATCTCGTAACATTGATGGCGGACGTTCGGTCGAGGAGCGGGGAGTGGTGGCATGAAGTTCGACATGGGGGCTCAGACGCTCGGCAGTCTGACCAAGCAGACGCAGGGTTCCTCCGATGATCTCGGTTCTCTGATCAAGCAACTGATCACCGCGGCCGAGCCGTTGCAGGGCAACTTCAACGGGGCCGGGCGGGTGGCATTCGATTCGTTCAAGGCGAACGCCGATTCGATCACCGCCGAACTGAACTCCTCCCTGGGTGCGATTCTGGGCGGCCAGAGTGGAATGGACTCCTCGTTCGGTCAGGGTGACACCGAGATGTCCGACAATGCGAGGTCGTCCGAGGGCACCGCGAACTTCGACGCCGCCAGGTTCTCCAGCAGCCGCTGACACGGGGAGTGACAGTCATGACAGACCGACGCAGTTTCGATACCGGCACGTCGCAGCAGGTGCAGGGTGACCTCGCCGGCATCATCGGGCGGCTCGAGTCACTGATCTCGCAGCGCAGCTCCGACGTCGCGGCCGCGATGGCCGACTTCCAGGCCGATGGGGTGTCCGAGGAGTACCGGACGGTCGAGGACCGGTGGAACCGGGGAGCGGGCGAGGTCCGCACGATCATCGACCTGGTCAAGACCACCATGACGAAGAACGACGAGACGGCGAACACGACGCTGTCCCGGGCCCGCTCTGCGGTGCAGTCGATCGGTTGAGCCGTTATCCGACGAGTTGTTGACGAGGGAGCACGAGCGTGAGCGCGTGGGATATCTCCCCCGGTGGAGTGCGCGACGTCCTGACTCGTACACATGCCGCGGCCATGCCCTTCGAGGGGCAGATGACGAGCTTGAACTCGGCGTTGGAGGGATCCGCCACTGAGTCCAGTTCGGAGATCGTGGGCCAGGCGCTTCAGGGCTTCGTGGAGTCGATTCGGACGGATCTCGAGTTCGTGTTCACTCGCACGGGGGCGTGCATGCAGGCAGCGGCGCAGGCGACGAACGCCTACGTCGAAGGTGATCTGGAGATGGCCGCGAACGCGCAGCGCAGTGCCGCGGCGGCACCCGACCCGTCGGCCACGATGCCGGGGCCGGGCGGTGGGGCGGTGCCCCGATGATCAATCCGGGGGAGATTCCGCAGATCCCCGGCAACATGGATGCGCTGGCCACCCACGCGCAGACGGTTCGGACCGCTGGCGTCGACTTCGCCAACACCGGCCAGGCGGTCGACAGCACCTGGCAGGGGCTGGCGGCGGTGTACACGGCGCCAGAGGCGGCGCAGCTCTTCGCCGCCACCGGCCCGGTGCGTACGGTGTCGGCCTCGGTGGGCGAGGACATCCAGGCGGTCGGGGCCGCGCTGGCCACGTACGCCACCGAGGTCAAGGAGATCAAGGCTCAACTCGCCGCGCTGAAGGGCCAGGCGGAGGAGTTCGTCGGCTCGATCAAGGACGACGAGGACTGGCGCGAGGACCAGGGCAAGGTCGACAAGCACAACGGCCTGATCACCGCCGTGAACACGCAGGTGGCCGCGTTCTTCGAGGCGCAGCGCAAGTGCGCCAACACCATCAACGCGCTGTACGGCGGCCTCCAGTATCGGGCCGACAACGCCGACGGTCAGGCCGACAACGGCGAGTACGGCTTCACCGCCGACACGCTGAACGCCGCCGCCGGTGAGGACGGCGCCCTGCCCTGGGGTAGCAACGAGGAGCACGACCGCGGCTTCTTCGGCGACGTGGGGGCGTACTTCGTCGGCATCGGCATCAGTTTCGTCACCATGCTTCAAGACCTGGGCGGGCTGATCGGCCGGGATCCCACCACGGGTGAGTGGAGCTGGGGCACCGCCGGTCAGTCGTGGCTGGGGCTCGGCAAGTTCGTGTGGGCGGTCTCGATCTACGTCAACCCGGTGACGATCGTGATCGACCAGACGGTCGGCATGCCGTTCATGGAGCAGCGCGAGGCGGGCAACCTCCTGCTCAACGCGGGCAAGACCATCATCGCGTACGACACCTGGGGCGAGGACAAGTCGAAGGCCGCCGGCATGGCCACCTTCAATATCGTCTCAGCGATCGTGGGTACCAAGGGTGCCGCCTCCGGGCTGCGCGGCGCGGGCGCGGCGGTCAACACCATTCGAGGCAGCGCCACCGCCGCGCGGATCGGCGCCGCGTTGGTCCGTACCGGTAACTGGCTCGACAAGCTGCCCACCGTCGGCGAGGTGGCGATCAACTTCGCCAGGAAGTTCGACATCAAGATCCCGCAGCTCGGGTTGGTTCCGGCGATCGCCGGCGACGTGCCGATCGGGCGTGGCTTCGACGTCGAGATGCCCAACGTTCGCGGTGGCGACGCGATGCACATGGACGGCGGCAACGGGCCGGGCGGCCATCTGCCTGGCGGGAACACGCCGGGCGGTCACGTCCCCGGTGACCTGACGCCCGGTGGGCATATCCCGGACGGCAACGCCCCCGGTGGGCACATCCCTGACGGCAATACGCCGGGCGGGAACCTCCCCGAGGGCAATACTCCGGGCGGCAACATCCCGGACGGTAACGGGCCTGGCGGCAACCTCCCGGACGGCAACGGGCCTGGTGGCAACCTCCCGGACGGCAACGGGCCTGGTGGCAACCTTCCGGACGGTAACGGGCCTGGTGGCAACACCCCCGACGGGAACCCGCCGGGCGGAGGAAACGCCGATCGTGGGCGGGATCTGACGCCGGATGAGCAGCAGCGGTTCCTCGACCAGGCTGGCCGGCTCGATCCCGCAGCGCGGGCTCAAGTCCAGGATCTGCTCTCCCGTACCGATCTGCCGGACGGCATGGCCAACCAGGCGGCGCGGGACTTCATGGACCTCCAGGACTCCGGGCGGCTGGCGGGAGGCGTCGACCGACAGGGAGACATCTTCCGCGACGTGCTGAACAACCTCAGCGGGGACCGGTCTGCCTTCGAGGGGGCCGCGACGGAGCTGCGTGCCGCAAACGAGGTGCTGCAGAGCGGCGATCTGGCGCCCGGCAGCAAGATCGGTCTGAACGTCGTCGCCGGTGAACGGGTCAACCTGGGCAACGGCACGGTCGTCGACACCGGGCGCATCCCCGAAAGCGATCTCGTCTACCAGACCGCCGACGGCAACGTTCACGTGACGGAGGTCAAGGCCACCGCACAAACCGTGGCCAACAAGTTCCGATCCGATCCTGCTCAGTTGGATCGCATGCTCGACTGGCGTAACGGTGCCCCGGGACGTGAGGTGAGCGTTCGGGTCGGCACCGATGAGGGCTGGACGGGACTTTTCAGCCGCGCTGGCAACGATCCTCCACAGATGGCGATTGAACGGCTCGCCGATCAGAACGTACCGATCAGCATCGGCGGGCGTACCTTGACCCCGCAGCAGTTGACCTCGCTGCAGGAGGCGGTGGAGCGGGCCGCAGCCGACCCGGCGCATCCGATGCGCAAGCCGGGCGCCTGGTTCGGCGAGCACCTGCCGAATCTCGAAGCGGCACGTGACTTCCTCAGGCCCTACGGAGTTGATTTCCTGTGACCGATCCCTGGGTTACCCCCGAAATGCTGGCCGCCGTGCCAGTCCCATGGCGACTGGCGGATCCCGTCGAGCGTGGAAAGGCGACGCGCGAGCTGCCGCCCAGCCCACCACAGCGGGCCGAAGCCCTGCGGGCGTTGGAGACGTGCCTCGCCTATCTGGTGGACGTCCGGGACCGTTACGGCGACGACACCGATTGGGGACTTCCCAAGGCGTTCTTCGACGACTACTGGTTCATTCTGTACACCCGGCTGAAGCAGTCGATGCCGACTCTCGCCGACGTCACGCCCGAGAAGGTGCGCGCCTGGGCTGACGCGTACCTGGACTCGGAGGACGTCTTCGGCGTCACGTGGACGACGCCACCGGACGAGGTCATCGACAGCATTGGTCGATCATGGGCCTTCTTCATCCTGCAGGGAGCGACAGAGAGCCTGGTCCGCTGGTTCCGCAACGTGGGGCCCGACCAGTTGGACGATTCGGAACGAGCCCGGGTGGTCAGTCTCCTCAAGGAAGCCACACCTCGACTGCAGTGGCGTCTGACGATCGTCACCATTCCGGCGATTCTCGATCTCGACGGCTCGGCGGAGAAGGGCTACTTCGATCGTCTGGCGAACGATCCGGGCCTCCACGAGAAGACCCGCGCCGAGGCGGAGAGTGTGAGCGCGTTCATCGACCGCCAACACGAGCCGATCTAGTTGTCATGGGGGAAAGGGCGTGAGTGTTTCAAGCTACCTGGTGTGTCCGTCGCGCCAGTTGATGATCGGGCTTGGTAAGCGGCTGAGAGAGCCGAGTGGGACGGTCATCGGATACTCCATCGGTAACCACTTGACCTCCGAAGATCCCCAGCTCACGCAGGCGCTCTGGAAGTTTCTCGCCGACACCGCCGGTGCCGGACTTGTCGTTAAATTCAGCGACGACGAGGACTTCGAGGAGATCGCGGGCTATCGCGAGCTCGGCGGGGATGAGCACGGCGACATCACGATCGAGGACTACGTGCGCACAGGCGTCTAGGGTTGCCTCGCCCTGAACCGACGTGTTGACGCGATATGTCGGCGGGGCGTCGGCGATACTGTCGAGGTGGAGTACGTGTCCAGGGCGCCGCGACCGCCGCTGGACGCGCTGATCGACGACCTCTATTACCTGGAGGGTTCGTCGCCGTACGCCCGGCTGATGTTGCCGCCGATGCCGGCGGCGCTGCTCATCGTCAACCTCGGGGCGCCGTTTCGCATTCGTGCCGGTACCGACATCGAGACGGTCGAGTACGCCGACGGCTGTGTCGTCACCACTCCCACCCGCGTCGTGGAGTTCGGGTACCCACTTCGGACCCGGTCCGTCGGCGTGCACGTCAAGCCGTGGGGACTGGCGCCGTTCCTACCGATGCCCGCGGTCGAGCTGTGTGACCGGCCGGTGACGTTGGAACAGGTGTGGGGCCGGCCCGCCATTGCCGAGCTGCGCGACCGGCTGGCTACGGCGGACGGGCCCCACCAGATGCTGACGCTGCTCGAGGACGAGCTCATGCGACGGCTGCGCGGGACCAGCGGCCTGGGGTTGGTTCGTCATACGAGCAGCGTCATCGCCGCGACCAGCGGGGCAGTGGCCATCGACGACCTGAGGGTCTCGGCCGGCGTCAGCAGCACGCACCTGGTTCAGCGGTTCAAGGATCACGTCGGCGTTACCCCGAAGCGGCTGGCCCGCACCTACCGCTTCGCCGCCACCGTGCTCACGATCGACCCTGCCGGGCCGGTTGACTGGGCCGAGCTCGCCAGCGGCGCGGGCTACTTCGACCAGGCCCACTTCGGCCACGAGTTCCGAGCGTTCACCGGGCTCACACCGACCCGGTACGTCGAAGTCCGGCGGCGGTTCTTGCGCGAGCACCCCGGCCACGTGTTGGACGGTTGGCCGCTGCCGGTCGATTGATTTTCTACAAGAGCGGCAGCTCACGGCACGCTACCTTGGGGCGTCTCAGAGCAGAGGAGAGCCCGTGGGCAAGGTGGTCATGTACGGCTCGGTGTCGGTGGACGGCTTCGTCGCGGACGACAGCGACCAGCCGGGACCGCTCTTCGACTGGCTGGCGAACGGTGACGTCCCGCTGGACGAGAGCGGCATGGTGAAGGTCTCGCAGACGTCCTACGACTACACCCGGCCGTACTGGGACCAGATCGGGGTGACGGTCGTCGGCCGCCACGTCTTCGATCTGACGGACGGCTGGGACGGGAAGCCGCCGAGCGGGATCGACCACGTGGTCGTCGTGACGCACCGGCCGCCGCCCGAGAGCTGGGACCCCGCGACGCCGTTCCACTTCGTCGGCGGCGTCGAGGCGGCCGTGGCCCGAGCGCGGGAGCTTGCGGGTGACCGCGTGGTCGAGGTCGCCGCTGGCGACGTCGGTGGCCAGGTGCTTGCCGCAGGCCTGATCGACGAGGTACGCATGGACGTCGTACCCGTGGTGCTCGGCTCCGGGAAACGTTACTTCGGGTCGGTCGACGCGCAGCACCTGCTGGAGGATCCGGACGTGGTGATTCAGGGCAACCGGGTGCTCCACCTGCGCTACCGGGTGCGCCGCTGACCGGTGTGGTCAGGCGATCGGCGGGTCAGCCGCCATAACCGGCGTTCAGGCCGTAGCGACGCAGCACCGCGCCGAGCGTCTCGTACGGCGCGCCCGGACCGCCGTCCAGCCGGTACCACCACGCCCGTCGGGCACCCCGCCCGAAGGGCCGACCCACGACAACCTCGTGCTCGGACTCGACGGGGTTTTCGTGGTGGCCGACGAGGATGCCCCACGGCAGCGCCGGCATGCTCGGTCGGCTCGACCGCAGCCCGCCGGACCGGCCCGGATGCACGGACACGATCAGGCTGCGGGCGCTACCCGCCAACTTCTCGGCGAGTCCTTCGAGCGTCGCCGCATCGACGACCGACAGGGGCGGGCCGGCCAGCCGGAGTTGTTCGCGGACGCCGACGTCGACCCGTTCGACCGTCAGGACCCCGAGCGTCGTCGTCTCGTCGTCGCCGCCGACGATGGTCAGGCTGGTGGGTGCCGGCGCGCGCGTTCGACAGAATGCGGTGAGTTCGTGGCGTGACCACGGTTCGGTGACCGGTTCCGCGACGCCCCAACCGGTCGGCTCGGCGCCGGTGAGGGCGCGCACGGCGGCCTCGGCGCTGGCGCCCAGCCGCAGGGCCTCGGTGGCGGGGTGCATGGTGACGATCTGGATCTCCAGGCCACCCGTCCACGGTGTGTTCGTGGGCAGTGTTCCAGCGGTCTGCGCGGCGTCGGGTCTGGCGAAGCGGTGACCGTCCCAGCGCAGCGGCAGACCGGTGAGGCCGTCCCGGTACTCCTCGCCCGCCCGCACCACCCACTGGCCCTGCGCCTGGGCGAGCATCGTCTCGAACGGGTACGTGATGACGCCGTCCACCGGCGTGACGACCTGGAGCAGCAGACCGTCGCGTACCGCGTCGACGGCCGCCTGCGCGAGCCACGGTGCCAGGCCGACCACCGCCCGGTCCTGGTGCAGGACGACGGCCCGGTCGGTGATCGTGTCGGTCGCGCCGTTCATCGGCTCTCCCATGTCCGCCCTCCGGTGATCTCGACCAGCGCGGCGGTGAAGCGACGGGCGACGTCCGCGGCCTGCGGGTCCGCGCCCGGCGCCCGGCTCTCCACCCACCACACCGGCTCGGGTACGTCGTCGGCGGGCGCGAGGCCGAGGAGCCGCCGCGCCTCCCCGGGTACGCGCACGAGGCGCGCGGCCTCGACGCTCAGCAGGAGCCGCCCGTCGAGGGGATCGAACAGTTGCACCAGCCCGACCGCCTCGACGGTGTCCATCTTCAGCTCGGAGCCGGCCGCGAGCAGGGCCCCGAGCATCGCGGCCGCATCGGGCTCGGCGCGGCACAGCGCCACCGTGTCGAACGTCATCAGTGCTCCTTCGTCTCACCGGTGAACGCGGTCTGCACCATGCGGGGACCGTCGCCGGGGCGGATCAGTTGCGCGCGGCCGGTCGGCAGGACCATGGGCCGCACGCCGGAGAACAGTTGGCCCTCCGTCCGGTCGCCCGACATGAGCAGGCTGAGGCAGCCGGCCTCCCGTACGGCCAGCGGGAACGGCTCGAACAGGCCGCGTGAGGCACCGGCCACCCGGCGGGCCATCACGACGTGCAGCCCGGTGTCGCGGCCGGCCGCCACGTGCGGCACCAGCGCGCCGAGCGGCTGGGTGGCCGACGCGGCCAGGATGTCGTAGTCGTCGATGAGCAGCACGATCCGGGTACGCGCCGCCTCCGGCGACTGCCGTTTCGCCAGCTCGTCGGAGACCGCCCTGGAGAGTTGCTGGGCGAGCGCCGGGTTCGGGGCGTACCCGCCGCAGTAGGAGTCGGGCACCACGTCGGCGAGGGCACGACGCGGGTCGAACACGGCGAAGACGAGTTCCTCGGAGTCGTACTGCCCCATCAACTCCTCGGCGACCAGCCGCAGCAGGTTCGTCTTGCCCGTCCGAGGGTCCCCGAGCACGAGGAGGTGCTGGTCGCGGCCGAAGAGGTCGAGGGCGGCGGTGGAGAAGTCGTGCTCGTAGCGGCCGAAGGGAACCACCCCGTGACCGGAGGGCGCGCCGGCCAGGTCGGCCACGGGCAGCACGGCGGGCAGGACCCGCACCGGCGGCGGCAGCGCGCCCGTCCAGGCCGCCCGTACCGATCGGGCCGCCGCGACCAGACCGGCGACCGCCGGGTCGGCGACCCCGTCCAGGCGGGGAAGCGCCACCTGGGCGAACAACTTCTCGCTGGTCAGCGCCCGACCAGGCTGGTCCGGTGGTACGGCTCGGGCCTGCCTGCCGTCGATGCTGGATTCGGCGGGCTCGGTGAGCCGCAGCTCGACGCGGTTGGCGAAGGCGACCTGCTGGGCGGCGCGGACCTCGTTCCATCGCCGGGCCGTGCCGACCACGTGGATGCCGTAGCGACCGCCCCGGGCGAGCAGGCCGTGCACCTTGCCTTCGAGACCTTCGAACTCGGCGTTGAGCTGTCCGTACCCGTCGATCAGCAACACCACGTCGACGCAGCCGACCTCGGTGCGTACGGCTTCGTCGGCGTTCCGCAGGTCCTCGACCGTGTCGAACTGGTGGCGGGTGAAGATGCGCTGCCGCCGGGTGAGCATCGCGTGCACCTCGTCGACGACACGGCGAACACGCTCACGGTCCTCGCGTCCCGCGACGCCGCCGACGTGGGGCAGCTCGGCGAGCCCCGACAGGCCGTTTCCCAGCAGGTCGATGCCGTAGATCCCGACGTCGGTGGGACGGCGGGTGGTGGACAGGCTGAGCGCGAGGGTGCGCAGCGCCGTTGTCTTGCCGCTGCCGGGCCCGCCCAGGATGAGCAGGTTGCCGCCGCTCCCCGCGAGGTTCAGCACCCAGGGGCCCTGCCACTGGCGGGCCGGGTCGTCGAGTCGGCCCAGCGGAACCGGCAATCCACCGCCGGGCGGCGGGCTCATCCCCAGGCGTACGCCATCGGGTGTGGTGCTCACTCCGCCGGCCATCTCGTCGAGGGTGAGCAGCGACGGCAGGGGCGGTAGCCAGATCGCCGGGACGCGCTGCCCGCTCGCCGCCATCTGCCGTACCACCGTGGACAGCAGGGTCGGTCCGGTGGTGCGCCGGGTGGCCGTCGGCTCGGCCGGCGCGCTCTCGTCGACGTCGGCGCGGGCGGTTCCGAACATCGGCATCGGTTTCGCCAGCGGTCCGACGATCGGGGCGAGCTCGGCGTCCGCACCCTCGTCGAGCGGGCCGGACACGTAGGCGGCCTTGAACCGCTGGTAGATCGACACGTCGACCTTCAGGTACCCGTTCCCGGGCAGCGGCGGCAGGTGGAACGCGTCGACCGTGTCGAGGACGGTGCGCGACTCGATCTCGGTGAGCGTACGCAGGCCGATCCGGTAGGCGAGATAGTTCTCCAGGCCGCGCATCTTGCCCTGCTCGACGCGCTGGCTGGACAGCAGCAGGTGCACGCCGATGGACCGCCCGATCCGACCGATGCGCAGGAACAGGTCGATGAACTCCGCCTTGGCGGCGAGCAGTTCACCGAACTCGTCGATGAGCACGAGGAGGTGGGGCAGTGGGGGTAGGTCGCTGCGCTCACCCTGGGCGCGGAGCATCTGGTACTCGGTGATGTCGGTGACCTTGCCGGCGTCGGCGAGCACCTGTTGGCGGCGCTGCACCTCGCCGTCGAGGCTCGTGTACATCCGCTCCACCAGCGCCGCGTCGGCCGCCAGGTTGGTGATCAGCCCGGCCAGGTGCGGTAGGTCGCTGAACGGCGCGAAGGTGGCCCCGCCCTTGTAGTCCACGAGGACCATCGCCATCCGCTCCGGCGGATGACTCGCCGCCAGGGCGAGCACGAGCGTACGGAGCAGCTCGCTCTTGCCCGAGCCGGTCGCCCCGACGCACAGCCCGTGCGGCCCCATGCCGAGCTGCGCGGGCTCCTTCAGGTCGAGCAGCACCGGACGCCCGGCGGGATCGACCCCGATCGGGACACGGAGAAAGTCTCGCTCTCCACGTGGCCGCCAGAGGCTGGTCAGGTCGAGGTCGGTGAGGTCGGACAGGCCCAACAGATCCTGGAAGTCGGCCGGTGGGGTGCCGGTGCCGTCGTCGTAGGAGTCGGCGGACAGTCGCAGCGGTGCGACGCTGCGGGCCAGTCCCTCCACGAGCGGACCCGGCGCCGCGTCGAGGGTGCCTCGTACGGTCATGGCGGGGGACGCGGTGAGGTCCTCCAGGGTGACCGAGTCGCCGTCGATGGTGATCCGGCGGGAGACGTCGCCGGGCTCGTGCAGCCGGTCGGCGAGCAGGTGGACCACCGTGACGCCGAGGCTGTCCAGTCCGACCGTCGGGTCGGGGCTGGCCAGCACGCGAGCCAGCTCCCCGTGCGCGTCGTCGATGACCAGCAGGCGCGGTCGGGCCTTCGCCTCGGCTCGCCCGCCACCGTGGCGGAACGCCTTGAGCGCGCTGGTGGCCCGCTCCTCCAGGTCGTCGCGGAGCAGTTCCACGAGCGTCTGCGCCGTCGTGACCAGCAGCGGGGTCGGGCCGGACGGGCCGATCGAGGTCCGGTCGAGCAGGTGGGGCAGCCACCGCGCCCACCGCCAGTCCCGGGCCCGTTCCGGAGTGGTGATGATCGCGAGCGTCACGTCGTCCGGTGCGTGGAACGTGGCGACCTGCACGAGGATCGCCCTGGCGACGGCCACTGCCTCCGCGTGGTTCGGCGCTATCACGCTGACGTCCCCGGCGCAGTCGAGGTTCGCCCGCAGGGGCAGCCCGGGTGTCAGCGCGAAGCGGCGGATCAGTGAACGCGCCTCGTGACGCATGAACGGATCGAGCGGGTTGGTGGGCGTGCTCTGCTCGCGCAGCTCGATGGGTCGCACCGGCAGCGCGCCCACACCCAGTCGTACGTGCAGGAAGTCGATGTCGGCGCGTCGGCGCTCCCAGAGCCGGGCGGGGCTGCGGATCACGTCGAGCAGCCGGTTCACGGGCGGGTCGAGGAGGCTGGCCTCCGTACGCATCCGCTGCTCGCTCTCGCGCAGCTGGTCCCGCAGCTCCTCCAGATAGTCCTGGTAGCGCTCGCGCTGCGCGCGGCGCTGTCGGCCGGCCTTGCCCAGCTGGGTGAGGTACATCGCTCCGGCGGCGCCCAGCGCCGCCACCATCACCACCGCGCCGAGGGCCGCGAACCCCGAGCCACGCAGGAACATCATCATGCTCATGGCCACGCCCGCGCCGGCCATCGGCAGCAGCGCCTGTAGCCCCATCGCGGACCGGCCGTCGGGCAGTTGCGGTGGCGGGTCCAGCACCAGCGGGTCCATCGTTGACATCGGGCGGGCCATCCGGGCCGGGCGGTGCACCATGCGCGTCGACATGCGGTCCTCCGGTCAGGTCTGCCGGGCGCGGGTCAGGGCCAACGCGGCCGCGCGGGTCACCTCCACGAGTGTCGCCTCGCCGATCCGTGACGGCGTGATGAGCGCGCCGGCGGCCAGGTGACGGTCGTAGGGCAGCGCCACCACCGGTACGCCGGTCTGCCCGATCAGCTCCCGTGCCGCGCGCTGGTCCAGCGTCGAGCGGCCGTGCGGGTTGCCCGCGCTCAGCACGACGACGACCCGGTCCAGCCACGCCCCGTACCCGTCGTCGACGATCCGACGGAGGGCCTGGTAGGTGCCCCGTACCCCGTCGGGTGTGGCCGCCGCGACGAGCACCACGGCGTGCGCGTCGGCCATCACCCCCGCCGGGGTACGGGCCTCCAGGCCGGGTGGGCAGTCGGTGACGGTGACGGCGAAGAGGCGCGACAGCGCGCGGGTGACCGCGGTGCACAGGTTCGCGTTGGTGGTGCCGCCCGGCAGCACCCAGAGGCCCGTCCCGGTGCGGGGTAGGAGTGGTGCCAGCTCGCGTAGGTCGCCGCCTCGTGCCGCGAGCAGGCCGGGTGCCAGCTGGTGCAGCGACGGCTCGCTCGGCACGCCGAGCCGCCAGGTCAGTGAGCCCTCGTACGGGTCGGCGTCCGCGGCGAGGACCGGATCGGCACGACGGGCCGCGAACACCGACGCCAGCAGCGCGGCGACCGTGGACTTCCCGGCGCCACCCTGCACGGAGGCCACCGCGATGCGCCGGCCGGTGTGTACGGGCGACTGCACCTCGGCCGCCAGGTCGGTGAGTTCCCGGTTCTGCCGGCCGCTGGCGAACATCTGGCTGGCGCTGCGCCAGGTACGCCGTAGCGCGGAGTCGCCGGAGGGGGGACGGCGTGCGATCGGCGGATTGTTCGGTTCGGCCACCGAGGGACCGGCCGGCGGTGCGGTTCGCGGCACCGGAGGAGCGCTCATGCCACCCCCTCTCTCAGAAGGTGTCGAGTAGGCGTGAGTAGAGCCCGAACACCCCTACGGCGACGGGCACCAGCGCCATCACGGTGAGGGCTTCGACGCGGTCAGCGACCTGTCGGCCCCGCGCCAGGATGTGTGGCGGCGGCCGGTACGCCAGGATCGCCAGGGACACCGCGCAGACACCGAGGGCCGCCACGGCGGTGGCCCACCACGTCTCGGGTCGCTGGTGTATCCAGCTCAGCAGCAGGCCACCCACGACGGTCAGCGTGCCGGTCACCAGCGCCACCACTTCGGCCGCCAGCGGGAAGGCGCGCATCCGCAGCAGCAGGGCGGCGGCCACGAGGACTGCCAGCGTCAGTGGCCACGGACCCGGCGTGGCCGCCAGGACGAGCCCGGCGAGCGTCGCCGAGGTCGCCGCCGCGATCGCCGCGACAGCCAGTCCTCTGTGCGCGGAGTCGACGGCGGCCTGTACGGATACGCGGTTCACCGGCTCGTCGTTGCTGCGTCGGTCGTCGAGGCGGGTGAGGCCCGAGGTGATCAGCGCGAACCGGGGTAGCAATCCCAGCACGCCCACCGACGCGATCGCCATCACCGCCGCGGTCCGCTCGTCGGAGACGCCGAACAGCAGCGGGGTGCCCCAGCCCGCGACCAGGAGGAGTGCTGTCCCGCCACCGAGGAGGCCGGCGCGGCCGTTGCCCGTCGCCGCGCCCACGGTCAGGACGGTGCAGCCGATCACCACGGCCCACAGCGCCAGCTGTCCGGCGCCGGTGTCGGTCCAACCGGGCACGGTGGTCGTCACGATCGCGGCGCCGCTCAGCAGCACCGCCACCCCGACGGCCCGTCGGCCCGCCACTCCGAGGAGGAGGCCGGCCAGGGCGACCGCGCCACCGACGACGCTGACCAGGGCGGGACCGAGTCGTGGGCCGGAGAACAGGGCGGCCGTGGTGGCGGCCACCAGGCAGGCGGTGGTGGCGGTCCACGTCCGAGGGACGTCACCCCACCGGCCGCGTCGACGCGTGAGATCGTCGCCGACCTCGTCGGAGACGTCGTGGACGATCGCCGCCGGTGGTGCCTCCGAGATGGGATCGACCCGGAGCAGGGCGCCGTCGGGAACGGCGGCCTGCCGCAGACTGCCGGCGGGATCGAGCACCGTACCGTCGAGGGTGCTGATCTGGTAGCCGCGCGAATCGTCCGTCGGTGGGTGGCCCACGAGGGCGACGACCTCGGGCAGCAGCAGGCCGAGTGGTTCGTCGGCGGGCAACACGAGGTCGATGCGGCGGTGTGGCCCGGCCAGGGTCACCCGACTGAGGTGGCCGGCGGACGCGAGGGTCTGCGGACCGGTCATCGCTGGCCTGTCGGCTGAACCGCTGCCGGGTTGCGTGCCCGCTGTTGCTCGGCGACGACGTTCTGCAGGAAGGACCAGCCCACACACACGGCGCAGGCCACCGCCGCGAGCACGAGACCGGCCCGCAGCCAACGGAAGCCGTCACCCGTGGCGCGGACGCGGCGCTGCCTGCCCCACAGCAGCAGCTCCCGCATGCGGGCACGGCGAACCGCGACCGACTCGATGAGCTGGGTGTCGAATTCCCGGGCCACGGCTCGATTCTATCCACGGCCGCTAATTCGATTGGGGGCGACGATCACGCGCTGCCGGTGAGCCTGCCACGCCAACGCGTCGACGATGATCAACCTATGAAGGGCCGGTGGCTCCGAGTGCGGCGGCCACTCGGGCTGCCTCGTGCCGGCCCTGGTCCCGTCCGGCGGCCACGAGCCCGGGTACCACGGACCGGTCCGTCACGCTCGCGCCCTGCGCCCGCTTGGAGGCCGTGTCGCGCAGCAGCAGCTCGACCGGGCGGCCCTTACCCAGGGCGGCGCGCTGCTTCTCGATCCGGGCCCACGGCCCGATGGCGGCGGTGCTGGGCGCGAGGGCGATCACCGGGCCGTTCCCGGGTGCGAGGTCCAGGTTGAGGCTGGATCGCATGCCGCCGTCCATGTACCGGTGACCGTCGATGGCGACCGGAGCGGCGGACTGCGGCATGGCGCAGCTCGCGGCGACCGCGTCCACGAGGGGTACGCCGTCGTGCCGCGTGAAGAGGCGCAGGACGCCGGACTCGACGTCGACGGCGGTGACGCGCAGGTCGGCGTCCTTCCAGTTGTGGTCGGGGAGGCGGGCCTCGGCGATCCGGCGCTGCCGCGACGGGTCGTCGATGGGTGCCGCGAGCGCGAGCTTGCCGAGGCGACGGGCGGCCTGCTCGGGGCTGCGGGCGAACAGCTGTGCCCGGGCGAGCCGCAGGAGGCTGAGCAGGCCCAGCGCGGGCCCGGTCTCGTGGGGTACGCCCTGACGCTGGCGCTCGTACAGCTCGGGCAGGGGTGTGCCGCTGGCGATCTGGGCGCCCACCACCGCGCCGGCGCTGGTGCCGAGAAGCACCGCGTCCGGGCCCACGGTCAGTCCCTCGTCGGCGAGGCCGGCGAGGACGCCCACCTCCCAGGCGATGCCGGCGACTCCACCGCCACCGAGCACCCAGACCGGCCGCGTGTCGTCCGTCATCGCCATCCTCCCGCCATGTTACCGCTAACGCTGTTCGCAGTTTGACGCTAGCAGGGGACCTGGAGGGCCGACAACTGCTGGCTCAGGGCTTCCGTCGGCCGAAGATGATCCCGCCGAGCTTGCTCTCCGGCGAGGTGACCGTCATCTCCGCCTCGACCGCGAAGCCGTTGTCGCGCAGCCAGGCCGTCATCCGGGCCGGCCGGCGACGGTGCACGTGGACCCGCATCGGGTGGCCGCCGTACCCCTCGGTCTTGAGCGTCGTCTCGTCACCCACGTGGAAGCCGACCAGCAGTGGGCCGCCCGGCCGAACCACCCGGCGAAAGTGCGCGAGGACCTGACCGAGCCGTTCGTCCGGAACGTGGATGAGCGAGTACCAGGCGAGCAGACCGGCCACCGAGCCGTCGGCCAGGTCGAGGTCGGTCATCGAGCCCATCTCGAACCGCAGGTCGGGGTTGTCGCGGCGGGCCACCGCCAGCATGCCGGGGGACAGGTCGATGCCGAACACGTCGAGACCCAGCTCGTGCAGGTGGGCGGTGATGCGACCGGTGCCGCACCCCACGTCCGCGACCGGACCGCCGCCCGCGGCGCGGACGAGTTCGGCGAACAGCGCCAGCGCGGCCCGCTCGTAGGGTGCGCTGGCCAGAAAGTCGCGGACGAGGTCGGCGTAGCTGACCGCTACCGTGTCGTACGAGGTGCGCGTGTCGGCCAGCCAGTCGTCCGCGTCCATCATGGAAGATTATCGGCCGACGGTCACCTGTGCCGGCCCCCTGGGGGCTCCACCTCTGTCGGGGGTTGCTGAGCGTACGGTCAGCGCCATGAACGACAGTCGCGCCGCCAGACCTCTTCTTCGCCGAACCTCGGACCTGCCCGCCTGCCCGGCGAACGGGGAGCAACGCGCGGTGGGTTCGGCGTCGGGTGAGCGTCGATGAACCGCCGCCCGGTGCTGTTGGGCGTCATCGCACTCGCCCTCGTGGCGGCCCTTCTGTCCGCGCCCGGGGGAGCACCCGTGACCGCTCACGCCGCAGCGGTCGCCTGTCCCACGCCAGCGCGGCCGACGATGAAGATCCTGACCGTTGGCGACTCGATCACCGAGGGCGCGACGATGGCCGGCTCGGTGAGCCCTGCCTACCGTGCGGAGTTGGGGCGACTGCTCACCGAGAACTGCGTCCCGCACACCTTCGCCGTCGCGGCGGTGGGGGGTACGACCTGCGGCTACTGGACGACACGGATGGCGGACCTCGTCAGCACGCACCAGCCCGACCTGATCCTGCTGAACTGCGGGACCAACAACAATCTGTCGACCGCCACGGCGACACAGATCACCGCTTTCGAGCGCACCTACCGGACACTCTTCGACATCGCACTGGACATGGACCCGGACGTCGTCATGTACCCGGCGTGGGTGCAGTACAGCGCCGGCCATGGCACGACCGGCTGCACGACCCCACCGGGCCCGAGCCCGGCCTGGCTCCCCGCGAGCGAGGCCGTCGTCAACGACGCGATCTACCGCAGCATCAAGGTCATCGACGAGTTCGGCGACCGCGTACCGACGTGGATCGACTACCAGCCCATCCCCGAAGGCTATCTGGACGAGTGTGGGGTGCACCCCACACCGGGTGGCTACGACGTGATGGGCAGGCTGGCTTACAACACCATCGCCCCACGGCTGGGTGTACCGCTCGCGCCACTGCCGTGTGGGCTGGTCGGCCGTCGGCCGGACCATCCGGTCGGTGACTGGACCCCCTGCAGGACGATGAACCTCAACTCGTGACGCGTGTCCGCTCGTCGCCGCCGATTCAGACGTAGATCTTCTTGGCGTACTCCGGGCCGTAGTGCCTCTCCAACTCCTCCAGGCTCTCGACGGGCGCCTCGACCTCCTTGATCAGGCGGGCGCGGGACGGCAGCACGTCGGGCTGCCAGGTCTCCGGCTGCCACAGCGCGGACCGCAGGAACGCCTTCGCGCAGTGGTAGAAGATCTGCTCGATCTCCACCACCACGGCGAGCACCGGCCGGTGTCCCTTGACGACCATGTCGTCGAACCAGGGAGCGTCGCGCACCAGGCGGGCCCGCCCGTTGATGCGCAGCGTGTCGGTGCGGCCCGGGATCAGGAACAGCAGCCCGACGTGCGGGTTGTCCAGGATGTTGCGGTAGCCGTCCGCCCGCTTGTTGCCCGGCCGCTCCGGCAGCGCGATGGTCGTGTCGTCGAGCACCAGCGCGAACCCGGCCGGGTCGCCCTTCGGGGAGACGTCACAGGTGCCGTCCGCGCCGGCCGTCGCCACCAGGCAGAACGGCGCGGCGGCGAGCCACTGCCGGTCGCGCTCGTGCAGGCGGGGGCGGTCCTTGTTGGCGGCCCGGGGGTGCGGCGTCCCGAGCAGCTCGCGTAGTTCCTCGTGCGTGGTGATCTCCACCGTCACGTGATCCTCCCTGAGCCGTTGACCAGGGTGGCGGGCGCGCCACCGTCGCCAGCCTAGGCCCGCGTGGCCATCGAGGTTTGCCCCTGGTAGCCGGGGGTACGGCCTCACTCGACACGCCCGCCGCACGTACCGTCCGCAGGAGCGCCGACCAGTGGAGGCCGGGACATGGAGAGTCGACTCAAGGTGCTGGGTCACCCAGTCCATCCAATGCTTGTCATGTTCCCGGTCGCGTTGCTGGTCACGGCGGTGCTCTTCGACATCATTGACACCGTTGGCGGCCCCGATTTCCTCGGCGAGGTCGCGTACTGGAACATCACCGTCGGTCTGATCGGCGGCCTGCTGGCCGCGGCGGCCGGTTCGTTCGACCTGCTGGCGATCCCGACGGGCACCCGCGCGAAGCGGGTCGGTCTGCTGCATGCGGGCGCGAACGTCGCGGTGATCCTGCTCTTCGCCGCCGTCTGGGCGGTCCGGCTCAACGCGGACTCGCGGGCCGCCGGCGGCGCGCTGATCGCCATCGAGGTGGTCGCGGTGGCGATCCTCGGCATCAGCGCCTGGCTCGGTGGCGAACTTGTCGACCGGCTCGGTGTGGGCGTCGACCCCGACGCCGATCTGAACGCGCCCAGCTCACTGCGACCCACCACCCAGCGGATCGGAGACGCGCGATGACCGAGCAGCAGGCCGGTGGTTTCGGTCGGGGGTGGCGCAGCCGGCAGCAGGGCTGGGACCCGATGGGCGAGTTGCAGTCGCTGCGCGCCGAGCTGAGCCGGTTGGTCGGCGGCCGGGCCGGGGCGTCCGACGTCGAGCTGACCGAGACCGCGGACGGTTGGCAGGTCGTCGTGCGGTTGCCCGGCGTCGCGCCGGAGGAGGTCGCCGTCGAGCTGGACGACCGCGAGTTGTGCGTGCGGGGCCGCTCCGAGGCGGAGGTCAACGCCGACCAGGGCATCCCCGGTGGCTTCGAGACCCGGGGTTTCGAGTACCGCGTCGACCTGCCGTCGCGGGTCGACCCGGAGGGCATCGACGCGGTGATGGACCACGGGCTGCTGCGGGTCCACCTGCCCCGGGCGGCGCGGCCCGCGCCGCGCACCATCACCGTCGGCCGCACCGGGCCGCGCTCCGGCGGCCTGTCCGGGGGTACGCCGGTTCCGGCCGACCCCGCCGCGGACCGGGAGCTGCACCACCCGGACGCGGTCGGCGAGATCGACCGGCCGTAGCGGGCCAGGTGGTCACCCCGTCCCTGCTCGGCCCGACGGCCGGGCGAGTCGACGACGTGCGGCGGATCGCGGTGCTGCGCGCCAACGCCCTCGGCGACTTCATCTTCGTCCTGCCGGCGTTGGAGGCGCTGCGTGCCGCGTACCCCTCGGCGGAGATCGTGTTGCTCGGAGCGCCGTGGCACGCGAAGCTCTGGCGCGACCGGCCCGGCCCGGTGGACCGGGTGCTGGTGGTGCCGCCGGGGCCGGGCATCCGCGAGCCGGTGGCCGACGAGTCGACCTCGACGGTGGACGACTTCGTGGCGGCGGCCCGGGACGAGAGCTTCGACCTGGCGGTGCAGCTCCACGGTGGCGGCGCGAACTCCAACCCGTTGATCAGTCGGCTCGGCGCCCGGGTGACCGTCGGGCTGCGCGCCGAGGACGCGCCGCCGCTGGACCGGTGGCTCCGCTACGTGTACTACCAGCACGAGGTGATCCGCTACCTGGAGACGGTGGCGCTGGTGGGCGCTCCGGCCACCACGATCGTGCCGACGCTGGCGGTCACCGACGCGGACCGGGCGGAGGCGGAGCGGGTGCTCGGCCCGCCGGAGCGACCCCGGGTGGCGTTGCATCCCGGTGCCAGCGACACGCGACGGCGCTGGCCGGCCGAGCGGTTCGCCGAGGTGGCGGACGCGCTGCACGACGACGGCTACGAGGTGCTGGTGACCGGTACGCCGGCGGAGCGGGACGTCGTGGACCGGGTGGTCGCGGCGGCCGTGGCCCCGGTGCGGCCGCAGGTGGGCACGCTCAGCCTCGGCGGGCTGGCCGGCTGCTACGCCGGTTGCGCTCTGGTCGTCTCGAACGACACCGGCCCGCTGCACCTGGCCGGCGCGGTGGGTACGCCCACGGTGGGCATCTTCTGGGTCGGCAACCTGATCAACACGGCGACGCCGCTGCGCGGCCGGCACCGGCCGATCACCTCGTGGATGGTGCACTGCCCGGTCTGCGGGGTGGACTGCACGCCCGGCATCTATCCGCACCGACCGGGCGACGGGGAGTGCCCGCACCGCGACTCGTTCGTCACCGACGTCCCCGTGGCCGAAGTGCGCGAGGCGGCCCGCGAACTGCTCAACCCATAGTTAAGCCCTCGTCGGCGAGGACGACCTCCCACGCCTCCACGTCCCGTTCGGTGACCGTGGTGGGGGTCTCCAGGTGGTAGGCGCCGCTGGGCAGGATGCCCGCCCCGCCGTGCCGGGTCAGCACCGCGAGCTGGGCGGCCACATCCTCACCCTGGTGCCGCTCCTGCACCCGACGCCAGAAGTCGAACCCACCGGAGTCGAGGAGCTTGGCCCGGTCGTAGAGCACACAGCCGCCGATCCAGGACACCTTGTACGCCCGCCACGCGCCCGGCGGCAGCCCCACCGTGGCGGTGACGTGCAGCAGATTGGCCGCCGAGTGGATCCGGGCGCGTTCCCACTCGACGGTGCCCGGGCGGATCCGCTCCGGCGCGGGCGGTCCGGCCCACTCCTCGTAGTGCCCGTGCGTGTCCGGACGGACGTCGTCGACGTACGACAGACCGTGCACGCCGTTGCCCACGAACCCGCAGCCCAGCTCCTCGATCGCGGTGACCAGCCGGCGCAGCGCCCCCGGCTCCAGCCAGACGTCGTCGTCGAGGTTGAGCACGTACCGGGCGGCCGACGCATCGAGCAGGTACGCGCGGTGCTCGGCCAGTCCCCGGCGCGGCAGCCGGCGGGTCAGCAGCACCGGGTGGCCCGCGTGCCGCAGCGCCCGAACCATGGTGGCCGCCGCCGGGTGGGCGTACGCCGGGTCGCCGTCGGACTGGTCACTGACCACCACGCCGAAGCCGGGCACCCCCTCCTGCGCGGCGAGCCCGGCCAGGGTGACGGCCAGCTCGGTGGGCCGGTTACGGGTCGGGATCAGCACGTCGACGAGCCGGTCGACGCGGAACTCCGCCGGCGTGCCGAGGGCGAGGGGCCGGTTCACGACGACTGGGTACGGGTGCTCAACGACGGATCGGAGGCGTACGACGACGGGTCCTGACCGTAGGACCGGATCCGTTCGATGATCGCCGAGGTGGACCGGTCCGCCACGTATCCGAGGGTCCGCACCTGACCGCCGAGCCGCCGTACCAGCGGCGCTTCCGGCACCAGCTCGGGCGGGTAGTCCCCGCCCTTGACGTAGACGTCCGGCCGGACCGCCTCGATCAGCGCGGCGGGCGAGTCCTCCTCGAACACCACCACGTGGTCCACGCAGGACAGCGCGGCCAGCAGGGCGCCACGGTCCTCGACCGGGTTGACCGGCCGGTCCGGACCCTTGAGCCGGCGTACGCTGCCGTCCGAGTTGACCGCCACGATGAGCAGGTCGCCCAGCGCGCGGGCCTGCTCCAGGTAGCGCACGTGCCCGGGGTGCAGCACGTCGAAGCAGCCGTTGGTGAACACCACCGACCGTCCCGCCTCGCGGTGTTCGGCGACGATCGCGTCCAACTCGTCGGTGCCGACCACCGCCGGGTGCCCGCTGGCCTCCGGCGGCATGTCGAGCGCGGCGAGCAGGTCGTCGCGCAGGCACACACAGGTGCCGGTGTCGGAGACCGTGATCGTGGCCGCGAGCTGGGCGAGTTGCGCGGCGGTGGGCAGCGGCGCGGCGGCGGCCAGGGCCAGGGTCATCGCCGCCAGGTAGGCGTCTCCCGCTCCCACGGCGTGGCTCGCCGGGACCGGGGTGCTGTGGCTGCGCCGCCGCTCGCCGTCCGCGCCGCCGACCACCGCGCCGTCGGTGTCCAGGGTCACCGCGACCACGTCCGCCCCCGTGTGGGCGTGCAACTCCGCCAGGCGCGACTCGGCCAGCACGGCCCGGTCCACACCCGCTCCGGCCTCGGTGTTCACGGTGACGCCCGTTCCGGTGACGCTCAGACCGTCGCCGGTGAGGGCCACCCGACTCTCGCCCGGCGTGGGTTCGCCGACCGGGCCGGGACGGTCGTCGACGCGGGCCCCGCCCGGGGCGGCCCCCACGCTCAACTCGGACGGCCCGTCGGCCGGATCGATGTCGGGGTGCTCCAGGTGCAGGTCGGTGCCGGCCGTCGTACGGGTCGCGCCACCGGCGCGGGCCAGCAACCGGGTCGCCTCGGCGAAGCTCGGGGTGACCACGGTCGGCGCGAGCCCCCGCCAGTCGGCGAGGTCGTGGGCGTCCAGCGCGACCGTGGCGTACCGCTCGCGGTTCTCGACCAGCCACGCGCGGACCGGCGCGGGCAGCGCCCCCAGGCCGTAGTCGCAGACCACCAGGGTCGGCGCCTCGCCGTCGGCGGCGGCGCGCAGTTCCTCGGTGGCGCAGTCCAGCGCCGTGAGCAGCCGGGTCACGCCGTCCGGGTCGAGCGCGTCGTCGGGGTCACCCGAATCCTCCCGGAGCAGGATCTGGTTGCCGGCCAGCATCCGCCGCTTCACGGGGGTGGGTCGGCCAGGTTGGTTGACGGTACGGTCCCAGACGCCGGCCCGGTCCAGACAGTCGTGCAGTTCGTCCCCGGCGACGTCCGCGCCGACCGGTGCCACCAGCACGGCCCGACCGCCGAGGGTGGCGACGTTGACGGCGGTGTTCGCCGCCCCACCGGCAGCGGAGATCCGTCGACGCAGGGTCAGGACCGGGGCGGGCGCCTCCCGGCAGAGCCGGTCGGACTCGGCGAACCGCCACTCGTCCAGCATGGCGTCACCGACGATCAGGACCGGACGCCCGAGCCAGCTCTCCACGACGGTGGCGAGCCTGCGCTGTTCCGCTGCTGCTCCTGCCATGCCTCCCCGGGTCCCCAGCGGCCCCCGGGCCAAACCTGGGCCGATGTGACGCCCCTCGTGGGGTGTTTCGGGCGGTAGGGCGCGGGAAGGGAACTGAGGAACCCCGGAGAGGAGATGTACCGAGATGGCAGCGACATTGCAGGGTAAGAGGATCGCCTTCCTGGCCGCCGACGGTGTCGAGGAGGTCGAGTACGTCCAGCCGCGCGAGGCGGTCGAGAACGCCGGCGCGACCGTGGAGCTGGTCTCGCTCAAGCCCGGTTCCATCCAGTCCTTCAACCACCTCGACCAGTCCAAGACGTACGACGTCGACGTCACCGCGGACCAGGCGGACGCCGCCGGGTACGACGCGCTCGTGCTGCCCGGAGGGGTGGCGAACCCGGACTTCCTGCGGTCGGATCCGGACGCGGTGCGGTTCGTGAAGGCGTTCTTCGAGGCCGGCAAGCCGGTCGGGGTGATCTGCCACGGCCCGTGGACGCTGATCGAGGCGGACGTGGTGCGCGGCCGGAAGATCACCTCGTGGCCCAGCCTGCGCACCGACCTGACCAACGCCGGCGCAACCTGGGTGGACGAGGAGTGCGTAGCAGACGGCAACCTGGTGAGCAGCAGAAACCCCGACGACCTCCCCGCCTTCTGCACCCAAATCACCAAATCCTTCGCCGCCGCCTAACCCCCCATTTCCCCGGTGATCAAGAGGTTTGCGTCATCCCGACCGGCGTGTCGTGACGCAAACCTCTTGATCACCGCGGCATAGGTCGGCGGTTGCGCGCATGTTCTGGGGTGTGCGGGAAAGAGGGGCGTATGACTGCCGACGCCTCCGCTGCCCCGGTGCTGAATCGCCAGCAGATCCGGCTGCTCATGCTGGGTCTGATGACCGGCATGTTGCTGGCCGCCCTCGACCAGACGATTGTCGGTACGGCCCTGCCGACGATCGTCGGTGAGCTGGGCGGGATCAACCACTACTCGTGGGTGGTCACGGCGTACCTGCTCGCCTCGACCGCGTCGACGCCCCTGTACGGCAAGATGGCCGACCTGTACGGGCGTCGCCCGGTCTTCCTCTTCTCGATCGGCACATTCCTGCTCGGGTCGCTGCTGGCCGGGCTGTCGCAGAACATGACCCAGCTGATCATCACGCGCGGCATCCAGGGGCTCGGTGCCGGTGGTCTGCTGACGCTGGCGTTCACGATCATCTCGGACGTGGTCTCACCTCGGGAGAGGGGCCGTTACCAGGGGCTCTTCGGCGCGGTGTTCGGCATCGCGTCGGTGGCGGGACCGTTGGTCGGTGGGTATTTCGCCGAGACCGACTGGCGGTGGATCTTCTACATCAACGTGCCGCTCGCGATCCTGGCCATCGTGGTCTGCTACCACGTGATGCGGCTGATCCCGTTCGAGCGGCGGGACCACGCGATCGACTGGCTCGGTGCCGGCCTGCTGGTGGCCGGGGTGAGCAGCCTCCTGCTCGCGCTGAGTTGGGGCGGCAACGAGTACCCCTGGGGTTCCGGGCTGATCATCGGTCTCTTCGTCGCCGGTGCGGTGCTGGCCGCGCTCTTCGTGCTTCAGGAGGCGCGGGTCGCCGAGCCGATCCTGCCGCTGCGGCTGTTCCGCAGCGCCACGTTCGCGCTGGCCAACTCGGCCGGCTTCGTGCTCGGTCTGGTGATGTTCGGGTCGATCATCTTCATCCCGCTGTACCTCCAGATCGTCAAGGGCGCCTCGCCGACCCGCAGCGGTCTGCTGATGCTGCCGATGATGGCGGGCATCATCGTCACCTCGATCGTCACCGGTCGGGCGATGAGCCGGATCGGCCGCTACAAGTGGTTCCCGGTGGCCGGGGCGGCGACCCTGCTGGTCGGCATGCTGCTGTTCACCCGGTTGCAGGTGGGTACGTCGCTCTGGGTGGCGTTCGGTTTCATGGTGGTGATCGGCGTCGGCCTCGGTCTGTGCATGCAGTCGCTCGTCCTCGCGGTGCAGAACGCGGTCTCCGTCCGTGACCTGGGCGCCGGTACCTCGTCGGCGACGTTCTTCCGGTCGCTGGGTGGTTCGTTCGGGGTGGCGATCCTTGGCACGGTGCTCTCGTCGCGGCTCAACTCGCAGCTTGCCGACCGGCTGCCCGCTGCGATCGCCCAGCTCCCACCGGAACAGCGGGCCGCGGTGGCGGCGAGCGGCGGCACGAACATCTCGATCAACGACCCCGCGACGATCATGGCGCTGCCCGGTGCCGTGCGGGCCGCTATCCAGGCGTCGTTCGTGGAGTCGCTGCACCTGGTCTTCCTGACCGCCGGACTCGTCGCCATCGTGGCGGTGCTGGTGACCCTGGCGATGCCCAACAGCGAGTTGCGGGGTGCCGGCCCGCAGGGTGCCAAGGGCGGGGCCGACCCGCTCGGCGGCGAGGCGCCGGCACCGGGCGGTAAGCCGCTGACCCGCGAGTCCAAGGAAGAGGCCGCCGCCGACATGGAGGCCAAGTCCCAGACGATGATCTGACCGCGCGGTCGCCCGGACCGCTCCTCGGCGGCCGGCCGGGTGGTTCGGGGCGGAGAGGTCCGGAGCTCTCCGCGGCGGCCGGCAACCTGCCAATGAGCGTGATGCCTGTGAGTCATCAAGATGACTCACAGGCATCACGCTCATTGGCAGGTCCGCGCCCCGACGCATTCGGGTCAGAGCTACTTCTGGAACATCACCGAAGGGTCAGGCGGGGCGGCGGTAGGCGCCGTACCACCAGGTCGCCGCCAGTTCCCGCGCGGCCGCCGCGTCCGTCTCGGGGTCCGCGGTGGTCGTGCTGACGTGGTCGGCGAGGAAGCGGTCGCCGCCGATCACGATCAGCCGGCTGGCCGCGGACACGTCCAGGTCGGCGGGGGTACGTCCGGCCTGCTGCTCGGCCCGCAGGGCGTTCGCGGTGCGCGCGACGAACTGCTCCAGTCCGCCCGACCAGTACTCCCGCACCACCTCGTCGTAGGCGGCCACCTCGCTGACCGCCGCTAGCACCGGGGCATATGTCCGGTAGATTCGGATTACGTCGGTGAAGACCTCGGTCAGGCTCTTCAACGGATCATCGCTACCGGCCGGGTCCCACTGGCCGGTCCGGTCGAAGGAAGTGTCCCGCATCGTGCCGGCGAGGCGCATGAGTAGCTCGGTCTTGTCGCGGAAGTGGATGTAGAAGGTCGACCGGGCCACTCCCGCCTCGGCGGCGATCCGCTGCACACCGAGGTCGGTGAAGCGCACCCCCTCCCTCAGGAGCCGCTCGGTGGCTGCCAGCACCCGCGCCTCGACGGCGGCCCGCCCATCGGGGTTGCGCGGGCGGCGGCGGGTGATCGACGGCATGCCGAAATCCTAGGTGGCCGAGGGCCGGCCCGGCGACGTACGCTCGCTGCCGGACACACTGTCCGACATAGTGACCACGGAGCGCCTGACCTCGGCCTCCGCACCCACCACGAGGAGCAACACAGGTGAAGTACCGACTGCTGGGCACCACCGGGGTGTACGTCTCGGAGATCTCGCTCGGCGCGATGACCTTCGGTGGAAGCGGGCACCCGCTGTGGGGAACCCTCGGCGCGCTGGCGCTGCCCGAGGCGCAGCGAATGGTCGACACGGCTCTGGACGCGGGCGTCAACTTCGTCGACACGGCCGACGGCTACAGCGACGGTGAGAGCGAGGAACTGCTCGGCCAGGCGCTCGGCAAGCGGCGCCGGGACGTCGTGCTGGCCACCAAGGTGCACTCGCGTACCGGGCCCGGTCCGAACGACGTCGGCACCTCCCGGCTGCACATCATGCAGAACCTGGAGGACAGCCTGCGCCGGCTGGGCACCGATCACATCGACCTGTACCAGATCCACAACTTCGACCAGGTCACTCCAATGGAGGAAATGCTGCGCGCGCTCGACGACGCGGTCCGGCAGGGCAAGGTCCGCTACATCGGCTGCGCCAACTTCGCCGCCTGGCAGATCTCGAAGGCGTTGGGTATCTCCGCGCGGGAGAAGCTGGCTGGCTTCGTCTCGGTGCAGGAGTACTACTCGCTGCTGGGTCGGGACGTGGAGCGGGACGTGGTGCCGATGGCGCTCGACGCGAATGTCGGGCTGACCGTGTGGAGCCCGCTCGCCGGTGGTTTCCTCTCCGGCAAGGTGGGCCGGGATGGTGCCGTCGCCGACAGCGGCGCGCGCAGCGCCCAGCCAGGCTACACCAGTTTCACGCCGTTCGACCCCGAGCACGGCTTCGCGGTTGTCGACGTGCTCAAGGCCGTCGCCCAGCGGCACGACGTCAGCCCGGCCCGGGTGGCCATCGCCTGGCTGCTGTCCCGGCCGGCGGTCACCAGCGTGATCGTCGGTGCCCGCAAGCACGAGCAGTTGGTGGACAACATCGCCGCCACCGACCTCACGCTGAGCGAGCAGGATCTCGCCGAGCTGGACGAGGCCACCAAGCTGCCGGTCTCGTACCCGAACTGGATCCAGGAGGGGTTCTTCGCCGGGATGCGCCACCCGCAGTAGGACCTACTTGAGGATCAGTCGGTTCGTCTGCTCGAAGACGTCCAGGTCGGCCAGGGTCTCCAGGACCGACGCGGAGAGTGGGGACGGGAAGCGGTCACGGGCGAAGAAGCCCGCGTCGGTGGTCTCGTCGGTGACCCGGGTCAGTTGCCCGTCCCACTCCTCCACCTTGAACGCCGTGGTGAAGACCTGGTAGGTGTGCCCGTACATGTTGGTGCTGGTCCGGTCCGGGCCGGTGTAGAGCGCGAACGCGCAGACCCGTAGCGCCCGCAGGCCGGTCTCCTCGCGGACCTCGCGTACCGCGCAGTCGGCGATGGATTCGCCCAGCTCCATGGCCCCGGCGGGCATGGCCCACTGGCCGTTGTCGGAGCGTTGGATCAGCAGGATGCGGCCCGCGTTGTCGCTGACGACGGCGCGGGCGCCGACGAACATCAGCGTCCGGTCCCCGGCGAGCGCGCGTAACTGCCCCACGTACGAGTCGGCCCAAGAGATGCTCACCCGCGACAATTTACGGGGGTTCCCAACGTGTGACCGCCGACACTAGCTTGTTACCCATGCGTAGCACGATGATGGACGCTCCCCTGCAGGTCTCCCGCATCCTCGACCACGGCGCGGGGGTGCACGGCACGGCCGAGGTGGTCACCTGGACGGGCGCCGAACCCCGTCGGATGACGTACGCCGAGGTGGGCCGCACGGCGGCCCGCCTGGCCCACGCGTTGCGCGACGAGTGCGGGGTGACCGGCGACGAGCGGGTCGCCACCTTCATGTGGAACAACAACGAGCACCTGGTGGCCTACTTCGCGGTGCCCAGCATGGGCGCGGTGCTGCACACGCTCAACATCCGGCTCTTTCCCGACCAGGTCGTCTACATCGCCAACCACGCGCAGGACCGGGTGGTGCTGGTCGACAGCACGCTCATTCCGCTGCTGGCCCGGGTGATCGGCGAGCTGACCACGGTGCGGCACGTCGTGGTGGTCGGCGGTGGCGACCCGGCCCCGCTGGTGGCGGCGGCCGGCGACCGGATCACCGTGCACCACTGGGACGCGCTGCTCGCCGACCGTCCGGACGTGTACGACTGGCCCGAGGTGGACGAGCGCGACGCCGCGGCGCTCTGCTACACGTCCGGCACCACCGGCAACCCGAAGGGCGTCGCCTACTCGCACCGGTCCATCTACCTGCACTCGTTGCAGGTCTGCATGCCGGAAGGCTTCGGTCTCGGACCGACCGACCGGGAGCTGGCCATCGTCCCGATGTTCCACGCCATGTCGTGGGGTCTGCCGTACGCGGCGTTCCTCTCCGGCGCGTCACTGATCATGCCGGACCGGTTCCTCCAGGCCGCGCCGATCGCCGAGATGATCGCCGCCGAGCGGCCCACCCTGGCCGGCGCGGTGCCCACCATCTGGACCGACCTGCTGGCCTACCTGGACGACCACGACGTGGACAGCTCGTCGCTCACCGAGGTGATCGTCGGCGGTTCGGCCTGCCCACCGGCGCTGATGCACGCGTTCGACGAGCGGCACGGGATCGACGTCATCCACGCCTGGGGGATGACCGAGATGTCACCGCTGGGGTCGGTCTCGCGGCCGCCCGCCGGGGTGGCCGGGGACGAGGCGTGGCGCTACCGCTACACGCAGGGCCGAGTGCCCGCGGGCGTGCAGGCGCGGATCGTCGGCCCGTCGGGCGAGCCGCTGCCCGCCGACGGCACGGCCGTGGGCGAGCTGGAGGTCCGTGGGCCGTGGGTGACCGCACGGTACGTCGGTGACGACGCCCCTGATCCGGAGAAGTTCCGCGACGGTTGGCTACGGACCGGCGACGTCGGCACGCTCTCCCCGGACGGGTACATCACGCTGACCGACCGCGCGAAGGACGTGATCAAGTCCGGCGGCGAGTGGATCTCGTCGGTCGAGCTGGAGAACGCGCTGATGGCCCATCCTGCCGTGCTGGAGGCGTGCGTGGTGGGTGTCCCGGACGAGCGGTGGGACGAGCGGCCGCTGGCGACCGTGGTGGTCCGTGCGGGCGCCTCGGTGACCGCCGAGGAGCTGCGGGACTTCCTGGCCGGCTCGGTGGCCCGCTGGCAGCTGCCCGAGCGGTGGGCGTTCATCGACACGGTGCCGAAGACCAGCGTGGGCAAGTTCGACAAGAAAGTCGTCCGTTCGCGGTACGCCGAAGGTGACCTGACTGTCCGGGAGCTGACAGCACCGTAACGTTTGACCGGGCACCGTCGCCTATGGGCAGAGGAGTACTCCTGACATTCCTCCCCAGAGGGCGGCCCCGGCGTTCGCACCGCGCCGGGGCCGCCCGCTCCACGCGGGTGACCCCGCACCGTCATTGTTGCGAAAATTGTTCGCCTCTGTCCCGATGACGGGGAAATCCGGTCCCCGACGACCCGTTCAGGCGTCGCTGGTGGTGATCAGCACCTTGCCGACCGCCGAGTCCTCCACCGCCTGGTGTGCCGCGGCCGTGTCGGCGAGCGGATAGCGGTGCAGCGGCAGACCGGCATCCGCGCCCACCCGGATACCGCCCTGGTTGGCGGCCGCCGCCACGTCGACGACACCCTGCGCCTTGGCCGCCTTCGGCTCCGTGTAGACCAGCACGAACTGCCACCGGGCGTTCACCACGTACAGCGGGCGGATCGGGAGCGTCATCTCGGTGCCGCCGTTGTCGGCGTACACGCAGACCGCCCCGCCGTTGCGGATCAGTTGCGCGTCCATCGCCGCGTTCTGGGCGGGCGCGACCTCCACGATCGTGTGAACCCCGTCGGGGGCGATCTTGCCGACCTCCTCGACCACGTCCTGCTCGCGATAGTTGATCACGTACGAGGCACCGGCCGACGCCGCGAGCTGCGCCTTCTCGGCACTGCTCACCGTGGCGATCACCGTGGCGTCGGCCCAGCGCGCGAGCTGGATCGCCGCGTTGCCCACCGCGCCCGCCCCGCCCTGCACCAGCACGGTGTGGTCGGCCAGCGCGCCGGCGCGCAGCGCGTCCGGCATGAACTCGCCGGCCGTCAGACAGCGGTGCGCGGTGAGGAACGGAATGCCCAGGCTCGCCCCCAGCTCGAACGAGGCGTCGCCCAGCGGCACCGCCTGCCGGACCGGCACCAGCGTGTACTCCGCGCTGGTGCCCCACGGCCGCTGCCAGGCCGCCTCCCAGATCCAGACCCGCTCGCCGATCAGCTCACCGCCGACTCCCGCACCGACCGCCTCGACGACACCCGCGCCGTCCTGCCCCGGGATCTGCCACCCGTCCGGCGCGAACGCCCGGCGCGACTTCCAGTCCGTCGGGTTCACCCCCGAGACCGCCATCCGGACCAGCACCTCGCCCGGCCCCGGCTCGGGCACCGGCCGGTCCACCAGTTCCAGCACCGACGGGTCGCCGGTGCGCTCGTAAACGATGGCCTTCATCAGTGATCCCCTCGCTGGCCGGCGTGGCACGCCGCCGGCGTGCCGTCTGCTGCGGTACCCCGCACCGACCCCGTCATGCCAAACCGTCGATCAGCTGCGGGGTCAACTCGCCGATCGACCCGAGCGTCACGGCCGCGAGCGCGGCGGCGTCCGGATCGAGGGGGTACGACCCGTGCGGCACCGCCACCACCCGCATCCCCGCCGCCACGGCCGACCGTACGCCGTTGGACGAGTCCTCCACGGCCGCGCAGCGGGCCGGGTCGACGCCCAGGCGCTGCGCGACGCTCAGGTACACGTCCGGCGCCGGTTTGCCCCGCTCGGTCTCCTCGGTGGACAGGGTCGCGCCGAACGCGTCGGTCAGGCCGGTGGCCTCCAGTGCCGCGGCGATCAGCCGGGTCGGCGACGAGCTGGCCAACCCGAGCGGCCACCGCGCGGCCAACCGGCGTACCACGTCGACCGCGCCGTCGATCAACGGCACGTGCTCGCGGTAGCGCTGCGCCATCTCCCGCACCACCTCGTCGGCCACCTGCGCGGCGGTGCGCCGCACCCCCAGCTCACCGCTGAGGTAGTGGGCCCACTCGCCGGTGCTCATGCCCATCAGCCGGCGCTGGGTGTCGGGCTGCCAGGCGCCACCGTGTGCCGCCACGTACGCCCGCCGGACCTCCTCCCACACCGGTTCGGAATCCACGATCACGCCGTCCAGGTCGAAGACCACCGCATCCACCACGGACCCATCCTGCCCGACGGCGGGACCCACGGTCAGCCGGCCAGCGCGGGCAGCCCGATCGGGCTGTCGGGCGGGATCACCGTGTGGCAGGACCGGGCCAAGGGTTCCAGCAGCTCCCGAAGGCGGTCGGTGTCGCCCGCGCCGAGCGTCTGCCACGGATGCCCGGCGGACCGGTCGGTGGCGTCCTCGATCGCCTGGAATTCGGCATGGCCGGCGTCGGTGGGGGTGCCGTCCCCGGCCAGCCAGCCGCGCCGCGTCAGCCGCTCGCGGGCGGCCCGCCACTGCTCCTCGGACCAGCCCCGGCCGAGCAGGCTCTGGGCCGACATGTCCACCGCGACGCGCCAGGCCAGCACCTCCACCGGGTCCAGGCCGGCAGCCACCAGGGCGGCGGTGTGTCCGTCGCCGCGCAGCTCCCGCAGCGTGGTGGCGGCCTGCCAGAGCCGGGCGAGGGGGTACTCCCCGACCGGCAGCGCCGCGTTGGCCGCCCCGAGCACCCGACCGGCGGTCTGCGCCGCCGAGGCGGCCCGCTCCAGCAGGTCGGCGGCCTCGGCCAGGTGCCCCTCGGGCAGCTCGTAGGTCAGCTCCGCGAGGGCCTGCACCGCGCCGGTCAGCCGGGCGCGCAGCGCCTCCGGCGGGGTGGCCAGCCGCCACACCGCCGGCAGGGCCCGGCTCACCATCGGCGGTGCGAAGCTGAAGAAGGCGGCGACGACCGGAGGGGCCTCGGCGGCGCCCAGCGGCGCGGCCCGGCCGGCGAAGTAGCCCCGCCAGTAGCCGCGCAGCCCGACCGCCTCGTACGCGGCGCGGGCCCGAGGGTGGAAGTAGGTGACCGCATGCACCGGCTCGAAGTACGTCCACATCACCCGGGTGGTACGCCCGAGATCCTCCAGCGCCGTCACAGGTACCTCCACCGTCCCGCGTCCGCGTCGTCACCCCGGACTGCGGCCGCCCGGGGTGACGCCGAACCTACTGCCGGAGGGTGACGGGCAGGAAGCCCCATGTGAACAAAGCCATCGCGCCGGGGTGACAACCGGGGCGATCCGGACGGGTCACTGGGCGGCGAGCACGTCCACCACGAAGCGCAGCGGACCGGTCGGCCGACCGCCTGCTTTGGCCTCGTCGTTGCCGTACGCCAGCTCGCCCGGGATGTCGAGCTGCACCCGGCTGCCCACGGTCACACCCACCAGACCCTGGTCCCAGCCGGGGATGACCTGGCCCACGCCGATCGGGAAGGTGGCCGGCTGGCCGGCGTTCCAGGACGAGTCGAACTCCTTGCCGTCCTTGTAGAAGACGCCCACGTAGTTGGTGGTGATGTTCTGCCCCTTCTTGACCGCCGGGCCGGTGCCCTTGATCATCGGGGTGACCGTGAGCTTCTTCAGCTCGCCCGTGCCCGCCTTCACCGTCGGCTTGCTGCCCAACGCCGGGTCCGCGCCCTCGGGAAGCTGCGGCGCGGGCGGCGCGGGCGGCGCGGTGGGGGCGTCCGGCGCCGCGGCGGAGGCGGACGGGTTGGCGCCGGAGGCGTTGCTGGGCTTGTCGTCCCGGTTCTTGTCGATCCAGACGAAACCGCCGATGAGCAGCGCCATCACGGCGACACCGACGATCCCGCCGGCCCAGGCCTGGCGGCGGCGCTTCGCCTCGGCCGCCTTCTGCGCCGCCAACTGGGCGGCCAGCCGCCGCCCCGCCTTCGTCGCCGGGCTCTGGCCCTCCGACCGGTTCTCCTGCGTGCGCTCGCTCACGTCGTCGACTCCCTGCTGCGAAGGTGTGGCCGGCACCCGGTGCCGGGGGGAAAGCCGACGCACACGGTACCCGCCCGGCGGCCCGCTGTGCCCGCCCCGGACGACTCGGATTGCCCAGAAACGCCGTCTGCGGGACGTTACTCCGGGACCACCATGAAGTCGGTCACGAACGAGGTGACCCTCCCGTCGGCGGTCCGCCCGATCCAGGTGCCGTAGCAGCCGTCGCCCCAGCCCGTGGCGACCGTGACGATGTTCGCGCCGGTGGCCTCGTCCAGCACCGCCGTGATCAGCCCCGGAACCGGCGACGAGGGCAGCCCGGCGGGGATGAAGACATCCTCGATCCGCTCCTCGTCCCAGCTCTCCAGGGCGGCGAGCGCGGTCGGGTCGGCGAGCGTGCCGGCACCGGCGTCCACGCCGTACCCGAAGTAGTCGTCGGCGCCGAGCGCGGCGACGTCCTGGTCGCCCACCACGGCCTGCTCCCAGCGGGTCGTCGGCTCGGCGCGGATCACCAGTTCCAGCGCGGCCACCCGCCGGTCCACCTCGGCGTCCTCCCGCAGCACCACGGCCACCCAGGCGCGGCCGGGATACCGGCCCGGCGCGACGGTCACCGTGTACGGCTCGGCCTCCGGTACGACCAGCGGATCGCACCCGACGACCCGGCCGGTCGGCAGTACGACGTCGCCCAGCGGATGGGCCTCGACGAGGTACGCGCCGTGTTCGTCGGTGAAACGCGCCCCGGGCGTCAACAACCGGTCCAGGTCAGGGGTGTGCGGCATGGGGGCTCCTCCGGTGGCCGACGGCCGGCGGAGCGTACCCGGTCCGGCGGACACCGTCGGTGCCGCGTACCTCAGGCGCTCTTGCGGGGTGCGGTCTTGCGCGCGGCGGTCTTCTTCGCGGGCTCGGCCTTCTTCGCTGTGGTCTTCTTGGCGGCGGTCTTCTTCGCCGGCTCGGCCGCCTTCTTCTCGGCGGTCTTCTTCGTCGTGGTCTTCTTCGCGGGCGCCTTGGCGGCCTTCTTCTCGGCCGCCTTCTGCGCCGACCGGGCCGACGAGATGGGCGTCGGCTCGCCGCCGCCACCCCGCGCGGGCTGCTCGCCGCGCGCCGCCCGGGCCCGGTCCACCGAGGCCTTCAGCGCGGCCATCAGGTCCACCGCCGCGGCCGGCGCCTCCTCGACCTCCTCCGGCTGGACGACCTCCCGACCCTCCACCTTGGCGTCGATGACCTCCTGCAACGCGGCCCGGTAGTCGTCGGTGAAGACGTCCGGCTCGAACTCCCCGGTCATCGAGTCGATCAGGGAGCTGGCCATCGCCAGCTCCGGCGGACGCACCTTGAGGTCCTCGTCGAGGAATCCGAACTCGGGGGTACGGATCTCGTCCGGCCAGAGCATCGTGTTGAGCAGCAGCACACCTTCGCGGACCCGCAGGGTCGCCAACTGCTCCCGCTGGCGCAGCGCGACCTTGACGATGGCCACCCGCTCCGAGTCGAGAAGCGCGTCCCGCAGCAGCACGTACGGCTTGGTGGCCGTGCCCTCCGGCTCCAGGTAGTAGGCCTTGTTGTAGAGGATCGGGTCGACCTGCTCGGCGGGGACGAACTCCAGCACGTCGATCGCCCGGGAGCTGGTCAGCGGCAGGTCGGCGAAGTCCTCGTCGGTGAGGATCACCATCTCGCCGCCGCCGATGTCGTAGCCCTTGGCGATGTCGTCGTAGGTGACCTCCTCGCCGCAGACCGAGCAGGTGCGCTTGTAGCGGATGCGACCGCCGTCCTCGCGGTGCACCTGGTGGAACCGAATGTCCTTCTCCTCGGTCGCCGAGTAGAGCTTCACCCCGATCGAGACGAGCCCGAACGACACGGCTCCCTTCCAGATGGCACGCATCCTGCGCTCCCTTCCCCGATATCGACCATGCTCGCATCCGCAGGAACTCCACGCGAGGTGTTCGGCCTGCTACTACAGTCGGGTCGTGCCCGGCGCGCCGCTCAAGCCGATGCTCGCGATGACCGGGCCGCTCCCGGCGGGTGACGGCTGGGCGTACGAGTTCAAGTGGGACGGGGTCCGGGCGCTCGCCAACATCTCCGGCGGTGCCCAACACCTGTATGCCCGCTCCGGCGTGGAGATCACCGCCGCGTACCCCGAACTGGCCACCCTGTCCTCGCAGGTCGACGACGCGCTGCTCGACGGCGAGGTGGTGCTGCTGGGCGAGGGTGGGCAGCCGTCGTTCACCGCGTTGGCCGAGCGGATGCACGTCCGGGACCACGCCAAGGCTGCCCGGCTGGCGGCGGTGATGCCGGTGACGTACATGATCTTCGATCTGCTGCGCCTGAACGGCGACGATCTGACCGGCTGGTCGTACGAGCGTCGCCGGGAGGCCCTGGACGCGCTCGCGCTCGGCGGCGCGCGGTGGGCGGTGCCGCCGGTGTTCGCCGACGGCCCGGCCACCTACGAGGCCGCCGGGGAGCACGGTCTGGAGGGCGTGATGGCCAAGCGGGTCGGCGCCGTCTACCGCCCCGGGGTTCGCTCGCCGGACTGGGTGAAGGTCAAACTGGAGGTGACCGGCGACTTCGTCGTCGGGGGCTGGCGGCCGGGCGCGCGGCGCATCGGCGGGCTGCTGGTCGGGGTGCCCGGCCCGGACGGCCGGCTGACCTACCGTGGTCGGGTCGGCGGCGGGATCGGCGCGGCCATCGAACGGCAGCTCCTCGCCGAGCTGGAGCCGCTGCGTACCGGCGCGTCACCGTTCGCGGCGGGCGTGCCGCGCGAGGATGCCCGGGGGGCCATCTGGGTAGCACCCCGGGTGGTGGTGGAGGTGAAGTACGGCCAGCGCACCCCCGACGGCCGGCTGCGCTTCCCCCGGGTGCTGCGGTTGCGTCCGGACAAGCCGCCGGAGGAGGTCGACGATGCCGGCTGAGAAGCTGCGGGTGGACGTCGAGGGCCGCGCGTTGGAGCTGTCCAACCTGGACAAGGTCCTCTATCCGGCGGTCGGCTTCACCAAGGGCGAGGTGATCGACTACTACACCCGGATCTCGCCGGTGCTGCTGCCGCACCTGGCCGACCGGCCGGTCACCCGCATCCGCTTTCCGAACGGGGTGGACGACAAGTCCTTCTTCGAGAAGAACAAACCGGCCGCGACCCCCGACTGGGTACGCGTCGAGACGCTGCCCGCGCCCGGGTCGACGAAGGGTCGGGAGACCATCGACTACGTCGTCGCCGACGACCTGCCCACCCTGGTCTGGCTGGCCAACCTCGCCGCGCTGGAACTGCACACGCCGCAGTGGAAGGTCGGCGAGCACCCGGACATGATGGTGGTCGACCTGGACCCGGGACCGCCGGCCGGGCTCGCCGAGTGCTGCCCGGTGGCGGTGCTGATGCGCGACCGGCTCGCCGACGACGGCATCGACTCGTACCCGAAGACGTCCGGCAAGAAGGGCATGCAGCTCTGCTGCCCGATCGCCGGCACCCAGTCCGCCGACGACGTCTCCGCCTACGCGCGTCGGATCGCGCAGGAGCTGGAGAAGGCGCACCCGAAGCTGATCGTGTCGAAGATGGCGAAGAACCTGCGTCCGGGCAAGGTCTTCATCGACTGGAGCCAGAACAACGCGGCGAAGACCACCGTCGCGCCGTACTCCCTGCGGGCGCAGTCGGTGCCGTCGGTCTCGACGCCGCTGACCTGGGATGAGGTCGAGGCCGGCGCGCGCGGCCGGAAGCCGGCCGTCCGCCAGTTCACCGCCGCCGAGGTCCTGGAGAGGGTCGAGGAGTACGGCGACCTGCTGGCCGCGCTGCTCCACGGCGGCCCGGAACTGCCCGACTGAGACCAGGCCTTCAGGACGTCCGCTCGTGGCAGGTCAACATCGGCAGTTCAGTTCCCGTGCGGCGGGTCGGGCTGTCCGCGGATCAGCGCGGCGAGTTCGTCGAACAACCGGCCCTGGGCGGCCGCCTCTGCCGATGCCGGGTCCGTGTTCTGGATGAAGCCGTGCTCCAGGCCGGCCTCCTGCCAGTGCACCACCCGTGCCCCGGCCTGCGCCAACCGGTGGGCGTAGGCATCGCCTTCATCTCGCAGCGCGTCGTGCTCGGCGGTCACGATGAGCGCATCGGGCATGCCGTGCAGGTCTGCTGCCAGCAAGGGGCTGGCGGGCGCGCGATCCACAGGGTCGGGCGTCCACTGCGTAATGGCCCAGGCGAGGAAGTCGGCATCAAGCGCGTGACCGTCGCCCATTTCCACGATGCTGGCCTGTGAAAGCGTCAGGTCGGTGTTCGGGCAGATCAGGACCTGAAGGGCGGGCAGGGGATCGCCCGCGTCGCGCAGCCGCAGGCAGGCCATGGTCGCCAGGTAGCCGCCGGCACTGTCCCCGGCAACCGCTGCCGGGCGCGCCCAACGGAGCACCGACACCACGTCCTCGATGGCCGCAGGGTAGGGATGCTCCGGCGCACGCCGGTAGTCGACGGCCAACACCTCGACGTCGCACGCGTCCGCGATGCGGCGACAGGTTCGGTCATGGGTGTCCAGGTCACCCAGGACGAAGGCGCCACCGTGGGCAAAGACAACCAGCGGCCGCGCCCGCTCGGAGGGCCGGTAGTGGCGCAGAACGATCCCGTTCGGTCCACGGAGATCTTCGACCTTGGTCAACGCGGGACCTGGGGGACGGTTTGCGGCTCGCCGCCGCGCATCTGCGCGGAGTTTCGACACGTCGGGACGGATCATGGAGCATCTCGCTTCTGCCACGGGCCCATCCCGAAGAGAGTGCGGATGAACAGGGCCGTCGGGATGTGGTCAACGATAACGAGGGCTTCGACCGGCCGTTCGCCGCGTGCTCGTGACAACACCGCGCCGCCCGGCGCCCGCCTGATCGAGGGGCGCCGGGCGGTCGGCGGTCACTTTTGGCCGAAGACCTTCCGGCTCGCGCCGAGGCGCAGGAGCACCGTCTCGCCGGTGGCGTCCTTGACCCCGTCGTTGTCGGTGATCGCGTACACCTCGCCGTTGCCGGACACGGTCAGACCCTCCAGCTTCTCCTGGGTCCAACCGTTGGTGGCCCGGAGCGCGGGCAGCACGTCGACGGCGAGTTTCTTCGGGAGCACGGTCAACGGGCCGGTCGCCGCCGCGACCGGCAGCGGCACGGTGTAGATCCGCTTCACCGTGGCGGCCGGGCCGTTGAGCTTGTCCCGCTCGATGACCGCCAACCGGTCGCCGACCACGGTGATCTCGGAGAGCCCCATCCAGTCGCCCGGCACGGTGGTGCTCTCCAACTGGTAGCCGAACCAGCTCCAGGTGCCCGCCGTGACGTCGTACCGGCCGAGACGCACGATGCCGGCCGGGTCGGTGCTCAGCTCCCGCTGCACGGCCACCCAGACGATCTCCCGGCCCTGCCGGTCGGTCGTCGCCGTGACGCCCTCCAGGCCCTGCTTGCCCAGGCCGGCAGCGACCTCGGCGGGCAGCGCGACGCTCTGCCGGGTCACCCCGGCAGCGTCGAGCCGGACCAGCCTGTTCTCCGTGCCCTTGGCACCCTCGACGGCGAGCCAGAAGCCGCCCTGCGGGCGGGCGAAGATGCCCTCCGCGTCGTATCCGACCGGCGTGCCGGCCGCGTCCCGCACCGGCAGCGCACCGGTGATCACGGCGGGCGTGCGCTTCGCGTCGATGGTGAGGATCCGGGTCTGGCTGTACGCAGCGTCGGTGACGCTGTAGAGCTGGTCCCGCTTACCCGGCACCGCGCTCAACGCGCCGAGTGCGCCCCACCCGATCGGAGCGCCTGACTCCTCCGACGCGGAGACGATGCTCGGGAAGGCCGTGGTGCCCCTGCCGATCCGGAAGAGAGACACCGATGCCCGGACGTTGACCGACGCGTCGTCCGTCTCGCTGGAGACGGCGAGCAGGCCGCGCGACGGGATGGGCAGCAGGCCCTCCGGTCCGTTGGTGGTCGGCAGGATCTGCCGGAACACCGGCCGGGTGGGGTCGCCCAGTTCGTACACGGCGACGAAGTTGCTGCGCTCCGAGCCGACGAAGGCGTACCGCACGCCGTCGTACTCGGCGACGGCCACGCCCTCCGGCTCGGTGCCCTTTTTGCCGGCCCGGTCCTCGTTGTGCAGCCCGTACGTGACGGCGAGCCGCTCGAAGGTGTTGCCGGCGTCCCAGGCGACCCGCCCGGTCCGGCTGTCGAAGACCGACCAGCCACGCGTGCCGCCGTGCCAGTCACCCTCGTTGGCCGTGGCCAGGTAACGGTCGTCGACCCAGGCCACCGCGTCCGGCTCGCGCGGAACGTCGGTGATGCTGCCGGTCAGGTCGATGACACCGTCCTTCGTGGTGTCGACCCCGCTGATCGTGGCGGTGCCCGCGCTGAACACCTTGGTGATCCGGCCGGTGGGCAGGTCGATCAGGGCGACGCCGTTGTTCTCCTGAAGCGTCACGGCCAGCTCGTTCCGGCCGTTGATCGAGACGTACTCCGGCTCCGGGTCGGTCGGCGCGGCCAGCCCGGCGTGGACAAGCGGGGGCAGCGCGCTGCCGTCGGCACCGGTGAGCGCGACCGGTCGCAGCCGCCACCCGGCCGGGGACTTCCCGGTCAGGTCGACGACCTGCACGAAGCCGGCGGGCGCCTGGGGAAGGTCGCCCTCCTCGCCGCCCGGCGGGGTGGCCTCCTCGTCGCGCTCGTTCTCGATTGCGATCGCGGCGTACCGCTTGTCCTTGCTGACCGCGATCGAGTCGGGCTGACCGCCGAGGTCGAAGCTCGTCACCCGCTGGCGAGTTGCCAGCTCGATCACGTCGAGTCGGCCGGACGGCTCGGTGTAGCTGCTGCTGGTGTTCACCACCACCAGCACGTACCGGCCGACCACGGTCACCGAGGTGGGCTCGTCCTCGGCGTCGCCGAGCTGCGCCAGCGAGAGCGTGCCGAGGCCCTGTGGCCGGTCCGACCGGGAGATGTCCAGGAAGCCGATGCGCCGGGCCAGCGCATCGGTGTAGATCAGGGTGCGGCCGTCCTCGCTGACCGTCGAGATCTCGGCGACCGTCGCGGTCGCGGGGTCCTCGCCAGCCGGGCGGTTCTGGAAGACCGGGTACGTGGCAACCCGGTCAAAGGCGAGTGCCGGTCCCGGGTGGTGGTGTACGCCGGCCGTGGCGGGGGTGGCCCCGGTCAGGCTGGCGGCAGCCACACCGGCCGCGGTCAGCGCGGTGAGTGTTCTTCTGAGTGTCAAGGACTTCCTCCGTCGGTTCGTACCCGCTCGGAGGCTGGCACTCGCCGGGGAGCGTCAGCTTGCCGCGACGTGAACAGCGGGCGAAGCGCTGAAGCGACGTCAGCCGCTGCGACGGCGTTTAGTCGCCGCTGACCGTGATCATCGTGCCGCCTCCGCCGGATCGGCTGGTACGAGCGACTGGGCCAGCCGGGCGTAGCTGTCGCCTCCGTGGCCCGCCGCGATGGCCCGTTCGATGATCGATTGCACGGCCTGTAGCGGCGTGGGGTCGACACCGCGTGCGGCCGCGGCGTCCCGGACGTGGCCGATCGCCGAGCCGGCCGACGCGATGGTGGAGATGTCGGCGGCGAAGGCCCCGGACGTGAGTTGGTCGGCGAACCGGTCGGCCATGTCGGGCAACAGGCCACCGATTCCTCTGGCGAAGCGAGCGAACGCGGTCGGGGCGATACCTTCGGTGCTGGCCAGGGCGAAGGCGTGCGCGAGCCCGCCGACGGACATGGCGAACAGGTCGAGCAGCGCCATCTCGTACGCCGCCGCCGTGCCGACGTCCGCCCCGAGGTAGGCGCTGGATCCACCGAAGCTCTCCAACCGGGGAAGGCTCTCGTCGAAGAGGGTTCGCGGACCGCTGTAGAGAATCGTCGCGGCCGGTGTGCCGATGGTCGGCGCGGGCGTCAGGATGGCGCCGTCGAGGTAGCTGACGCCCCGCTGCGCGGCCCAGTCCGCCATGTCCCGTGCCTCGGCGGCGTGCCCGCTGCTGAGGTTGACGAATGGTCCGCTCGGCGGGCGTTCGAGCCCCGACAGGATGGCGCGGACCGCTCGGTAGTTCATGACGCAGGCGATGACGACCGATGCCCGTTGTGCCGCGTCGGCCACCGTCGGAGCGAGCACCGCCCCCTGGGCCACCAGCGCGCTCGCCTTGGCGGGTGAGCGGTTCCAGAGCACGGTGGGGTGGCCGGCGGCGAGCGACGCGGCGGCCAGCGCCCGGCCCATCGGGCCGAGCCCCAGCACGGCGACGGTGCCGGATTGATTGTCCAGGTTGGGGTGTGTCACGGCGACGACGCTAAACCTTGACGTTGACGTGAAGGTCAAGCCCTGATCTGCTGTCGGGGTGCGGATCAGCGAACTGGCGCGGGAGGCGGGCACCACCCCCCGCGCCCTGCGGTACTACGAGGAGCAGGGCCTCCTGCAGCCGGCCCGTCTCGCCAGCGGTTACCGCCACTACGACTCCCAGGCGCTGCGGGCGGTGCGGCACATCCAACTGTTGTTGTCCGCCGGCTTGAACACCGCAGCGATCGCCGAGATCCTTCCCTGCATCCCGGATGACGCCACCGTGCTGGCTCCCACCTGCCCCGAGCTCCTCGACGCTCTCGCGGTGGAGCGCGATCGGATCACCACGTCCATCGACCAGCTCGCCGGTGCTCGCGCGGTTCTGGACCGGCTCATCCAGGCCGGCGCCCGGGCCCGCGACCAGTTCTGAGCACCGTCCGGCCTGCGAAGGGTGGCCGCCGCGACAACCTTCTGCGGGCCCGCTGCGTGGTAGGGGCGTGACCGACCAACAGAATCCTCTGTCCGCGACGGACCGGTCCTACGTCGCGTTCGTCGAGGTGGCGTGGGAGCGACATATCCGGCTGGCCATGCTGCTCTGCGGCGACCGCTGGCGGGCCGAGGAGTTGCTCCAGGACAGCCTGGTCCGGGTCTACGAGCGGTGGCGGCGGCTGTCCCGACTCGACGACCCGCACGCCTACCTTCGCCGGGCGCTGGTCAACAACCACACCTCGATCTGGCGGCGCCGCCGCCGCGAGAGCCTCGTCGCGGACGTTCCCGACCGGGCCGCCCCGGGTGGCGGCAGCGACCCCGACGCCGACGTCCTGCGCCGGGCGCTGCTGGCGCTGCCGGCGAAGCAACGCGCGGTCGTGGTGCTGCGCCACTACGAGGACCTGAGCGAGCGCGAGGTCGCTCAGATCCTGGGTTGCTCGCTGGGCACCGTCAAGAGCCAGAACGCCCGGGCGTTGGGCGCGTTGCGACACCTCCTGAACAGATCCTTCGACTCGGTGAGCAGGTGACAGTCATGAACGACATCGACGACCGACTGGTACGCGGACTACACGACCTCGTGGACGGCGAACCGGATTCCGCCCCGGACGTGCCGGCGCTGCTCGAGCGCGGTCGGCGGGGTCGCCGCCGTCGGGCCACCGCCCTGGCGGGTACGACCTGCGCGCTGCTGGCGTTGGGTGTCGGCACCGCCGTCACGGTGACGACGAACGCCCCACCCGAGCGTCCCGGCGTCACCGCCCGGGCCGCGCGTCCGGAGCAGGTCTCGCCGGCGCTGCGCCTGGTCTCGGCGGCCACCGCCAGCGAGAACATCAGCTACCGGATGCGCCTGGACAACTCGGGGCCGGGCGGGCTGACCTACGAGGGTGCGTTCGACCCGAGGACCGCCACGGGGTACGTCCGGGTTCCGCACGACGACTCGATCCAGACCGAGCTGCTGATCGACGGCACCCGGTACGAGGGCGCGGAACGGCCGCAGGGCGAGCTGCCGCCCGACAAGGGACCGGGCGAGACGTACGGCCGCTACGGGCAGCACCCCGGTAAATACGACCGCCTCGCGCTGCAGGGCGACGGGAACGCCGTGCTGGGCGCCGTCGCACCCGACCCGGCTGCCCTGTTCGCCGCGCTGAAGAGCGCGAACGCGACGGTCACCGAGAACCCGGACGGCAGCCTGCACTTCACGTACACGACGGCGGCCCGGGACGGGTCGACCGGCACGACCGGTGACGTCACGCTGGATCGCGACGGCCGGATCGCGACGGTGGCGCTCACCGTCACCTGGGAGTCGACGGCGAAGGGCCGGCTGGACCGGGGGACGGTCACCTCGACGCTCGCGTTGTTCGACTACGGCGTCGAGGTGAAGGTCGACCGCCCGACCGACGTCGTCATGATCTCGGAATAGCGGCGGGTGGCCCGGCGTCCACGATGGTGGACGCCGGGCCGGACGTGGCAGGGCGCAGCCGCCACCACGCGCCGCCGACCAGGGCCAGGGTGACGACGGTGACCGCCACGTCGCCGGCCAGGGCCGCCGCCGGGCTCGCCGGGGAGTAGGGCGGCACCAGGTACGCGAAGGCGGCGGCGCTGACCACGTTCGCCGAGGCGGCGGCGAGTACGTGCCGCTGCCCCCAGCGCGCGCCGGCCGACCAGTACGCGACGACTGCTCCCACGGCGGCGGTGAGTGCCAGCGCGACGGCCACCCCCGGCCAGCCGGGCGTCGGGTCGGTGAAGAGGTGGGCGACGACGACCAGTAGGCCGACCCAGAGCGGGTGCGGCACCCGCCGGGCGCGACGCGGACGGGTACGACGCCAGCGGGGCAGCAGGGCCGCCGCGACCAGGGTGAGGACGACCGCCGTGGCGAAGCTCAGTTGCAGCGGGCTGGCCAGGAAGTTCTTGCGGCCCTCGGGCGAGGTGAAGACCAGCAGGCTGCCGAGCAGGTAGACCACTCCTACCACGGCGAGCCCGGGTCGCCCGAGCCACGGCCGACGCCGCCTCTTCGCGCCGAGGAACGACTCGACGAACACGATCGGCGCGCAGATGGTCAGCAGGATGTGGTTACCGACGTAGTCGTACGCCTGCCGGAGGCTGAACCCGAGCCCCGGCACCAGCGACGCCTCGGCGGCGGCGCGGGTGTCGGCGTACTGGGTGTCGTCGAGGTAGCCGGGGTTGAACAGCGACTGGTCCACCAGACCGGCCTGCAGGACGCCGAACGCGGCGGCGAGCAGCACGATCGCCGGCCATCCCGCGCCTAGGCGTCGGGCGGCCTCCCGGATCAGGATCGCCGCTCCGCCGTACATCGGGCCCAGGGCGATGATCACCGGGAGGAAGTCGTCGATGGCGAAGCCACCCCACGAGCACTCGGCCGCCCAGGGCGCGAGCAGCAGCAATGCCACCACCGGCACAAGCCGGCGGCGCAGCGGCGGACGGTCGGCACGGTCGGGTTCGGTCGGCACGGATGCTCCTCGGCGGCTCGGTCGGGGGTCGCCGGTCACCGTGCGCGAGCCAGCCGGCCAGCCGCTACGGCCATCGGCCGATGGCGACGGCGACCAAAGTCGTTGCGTAGGGTGGTGCGGACGTCGTCACCACCGGGAGCACGCGGATGCAGCCACACGCCACGGCCGACCTGACGGTCCCGCCCACCGCCATCGAGAGCCCGCTGCTCAGCTACCGCGACGAGGCGACCGGCGAGCGCGTCGACCTCACCGCCCAGCAGGTCGGCGCCTGGTCCGCGCGCAGCGCGAGCCTGCTGCGGGACGGCTGCGGGCTCGGCCCCGGCAGCCGCGTAGCGGTGTTACTGCCTGCGCACTGGCGTACCGCCGCGGTGTTGTTGGGGGCGTGGGCGTGCGGGCTGGCGGTGTCGTTCCGGCCGCGTGCCACGGCGGGCCTGCCGGTGCTGGAGCCCGGCGGCGACCGGCCGTTCGACGCGGTCTTCGTGACGCCGGAGCGCCAGGACGACTGGTTGGAGGACGTGCCGGACGCGCCGCACCGCTACCTGGTCGGCACCGGGCCGGGCCGGCTCGCCGACGTGCCGCTGGGCTGGTTGGACTGGTCCGCCGAGGTGCTTCGCCACCCGGACGTCACGCCCGACCACACCGCCATCCGCCCGTCGGACCAGGCGAGCGCGGACGGCACGACCTACGGGCAGTGGGGTGCGCTCGCCCGGGAGGTCGCCGGGATGCTCGACCTGCGCGCCGGTGACCGGCTGCTGGTGGATGCGGCCGAGCACGAGCAGCCGCTGAAGTGGTTGCTCGCGCCGCTCTCGGCCGGCGCGTCGGTGGTCATCAGCGCCAATCTCGACCCGGCCCGACGGGACGCGGTCGTCGCCGCCGAGCAGGTCACCCGGATCCTCTGACCTGCCTAGATCTGCGTTCTCGCTTCTTCGATCTGCCGCACGACGGCATGGGCGCCGTGCGCCTGCGCGATGGCGTCCGCCTCGTCGAGGGTCGCGAGCGCGTCCGCGTGGCGGTCCTGGGCGGCGGCGACGTAGGCCAGCCCGACCATGTTGGCGGCCACACCGGACAGCGCTCCGATATCTCGGCGCAGCCGTGACGACTCCTCCAGCCGCTCGCGCGCTTCATCCAGCCGGCCGGCCATGTGCGCCGCGATGCCCAGGTGTCGCAGGGCCTCGGCCTCGGTCGACCGGTCGCCGACCTGCGCCGCCAGTTGGCGGGACCTTTCCAGGTGCGGGACGGCGGTCTCGTTGTCGCGCCGGATGATCTGGTGCAGGCAGCCGATCCAGAACAGCGCCTCGGCCTGGCCGCGGGTGTCGGCGAGGGCCTGGTACAGCTCGTTCGCACGCTCGAACAACGGCAGTTCCGCCGGGTCCTCGACGGGGGGCGTGTCGCCCCGGGATCGTTCGTCGAGATACCGGGCGTGCAGGATCCGCCCGCGGGCCAGCGCGGCGTCGGCCTCCACCGCGTCCAGGTCCCGTTCGGCGTCGGCCAGTACGTGGCCATCGCCGCTGTACACGGCCTGTTCGTAGAGCTTCCGGGCCCGTTCGATGCGATCTTCGGCGTTCATCGCCGCCCCCGTCCTGGCATCGCCACTGCGTGCCGGATCAGCAGCCTAGTGGTCGAGGCCTGCACTGTGTGGACGGTCAGCGAGGGGTGGCGCGGGCATGCCCGCAACCGCGCGGAGCGACCCAATCAGCGCTGGCGGATCAGGTTCCGTTACATCGGCATATTCCCTGCTCAGAGGGGCTTTTGTCGATGTCGTCGACGTGTTCTCATACCGATGCGACGGCATCGTCGAACCCGCACCGCTCCCTCACCGAAAGGTGCACCGATGCAGAGCAGATCCCCCTTCCGGCTGGCGGTCCTCACCGCCACCGCCGCCACGTTCCTGGCGTCCGGCGGCGCGTCCGGGGCGCTGGCCACCGCCGCCCCCGTGACCGCGTCCCCGGGTGTCACCGCCTGCGCCAGCGAGCCGAGCGCCGCCCGGGTCACCTCCGGCGCAACGGCCAAAGAGCCGGAGCTGTACTCGAAGAACGAGGCCAACGCCTACGGCGTGATCAAGGACGCGCCGCGGCTGCCCAACGGCAGCGTGACCGTGCCGACGGTCTTCCACATGGTCTCCGACCACCCGTTCACCGCCGCCGAGACGGCCCGCTGGAAGACCCTCATCGCGGCGCAGATGACGGTCCTCAACGACTCGTACGCCGGGCGCACGTCGGCGGACGCCTCGGACACGCCGTTCCGGTTCTCGCTCGTCGACACGACGTGGACGGTGAACAGCGCCTGGTACACGGTCGAGCCGGGCAAGAACGAGCGCGACATGAAGAAGGCGCTCTACACCGGCGACTCGGAGACCCTGAACGTGTACGCGGCCAACATCGGCGGCGGGCTCCTCGGCTGGGCGTACTTCCCGAAGGGCTACAACAACGGCCGCGACTACATCGACGGCGTGGTGATGCTCGACGAGTCGATGCCGGGCGGCACGGCCGGCAAGTACGCCCTCGGTGACACGCTGACGCACGAGGTCGGGCACTGGCTGATGCTGGAGCACACCTTCGCGCACGGCTGCTCGGCGTCCGGCGACTTCGTGGCGGACACCCCCCGCGAGGCCGCCCCGCAGTTCGACTGCCCGATCGGCGCGGACACCTGCACCGCGCCCGGCCTGGACCCGATCCACAACTTCATGGACTACACGCAGGACTCCTGCATGGACATGTTCACCGCCGGCCAGGCCGACCGGATGAGCGACGCCTGGGTGGCGTTCCGCGCCGCCTGACGCGTCCCCGTCGGGCAGCTTGAGTGCGTTGATCAAGAGGTTTGCGTCACCGGAAAGCTGATCGGTGACGCAAACCTCTTGGTCATCTCCGGAAGAGGGCCCGCCGGGAGCAGGGCGCGGTGTGGTCGGGCGGCAGGGTGCATCGGCCGCCGGCGGGTAGTCGCTGGTCGCAGAAGACCCAGTGGCGTACGCACTGCTGGTCCTCGGCCGACACGGTCACCCCGCCCGGCTCGACGTGGGCGCTGAGCCGGGCCAGCACGCGGGCGGCGGTACGGGCGAAAATCCGGGCCCGGAACAGGTCGGGCGCGGTCACCGGCAGGTGGATCACCCAGCGCTCGGTCATCGGTCTTGGCTTGCTGCCGTCGGTGGTCGTTCTTCGCGTCGGTTCAGCAGCCGGCGGATCAGGTCGCGCACAGGGGACCGCCCTTCGTCGGGTCGCGTCGAAGTGGAGGGGCGGCCTCCGCCGGTTGCGGGCGGCGGAGACCGCCCCACCCTGCGACCGCAGCCTCGATCGGCGGTACGGCAGCAGGGCCGCGCCGGGGGAGCGCGGAGGGTGGGGTCTCGGCGGCGATGCGAGACCGGTACGAGAGGCGCCAACCGACCGCAGCAGCACCGCATCACCGACAGTGACGCTACCGATACCTGTCACCTCTGTCAACGCTCTCTTACCTGTCGAATCTGGCTGGCGCTGCTCACCTGCTTCTCCTGCGTCAGTTATTGCCGTTCTTTCACCTGTTGCTCGATACTGGGAGGGCCAACCGACTGCAAGGGGCCTTCGCGTGCCGATTCCGCCGACCATGGACGAGTTGATCAACGATCTGCTGAGGCGGGTCGAGGTGGGCGAGTTCCAGCTCGGGTCAAAGATTCCGTCTACTCAGCAGTTGTCCGACCACTACGACGTGTCGGTGTCGACGATCCACCGGGCGGTGGCGGTCCTGCGGGAGCAAGGCGTGTTGGTGGGCCGCCCAGGTCGGGGAGTCTTCGTTGCTGAGTCCGCTCAGGGCTGACCACAACCCGTCATTCGCCCTAACGGCGAAGCGCCTCGGCGACGTGGTTCAGAGTTTCTGTACATGTGTTAAGGCGGCCTTTGACGGGCCGGACGCGCCGCCGCCAGGGCTCGCGTCCGTCGCTCCGCCTTGGGCCACGCAACACGCCCGGCGGCTGGCGCGGAGGGCGGGTAGCCCGATGGGCCGCCGGATGACGACAGGCCGTTTCCGGTGAGCTGGTGGGCCGGCAGTCGGCCGTGCCGCGCGGCGAGCACCGCGCGGCGTAGGGGGGCCGCACACCGGTCTCTCGGCGGCTGCCGGGCGGATGGCGGGGTTGCGGTTACTACGCCTCCGGCAGGGGCGCTCCGGCTCCAGGATGGCGGGGGTCCGTCGGCGGCTTGCTGTCCGTGGGTGATGGCGGTGGGAGCCATCCCGCCCACCGTCGACACGGGCAAGCCGAGCAGACCACCGCCCGACCCGCCAGCGTCCGACCGTGCGTCAGGGCCGTCTTGACGTGGCGGGCTGGGCGGCGGCCCGCTCCCGATGTGGGCGGGTCGACGGCAGACGGGATGGCTGAGATATTGCCGCTCGATCAGCTCTAGGAATGACCCCCGGCTTTTTGGGCCTTCCACACAAAATAGGCCCCATCGGTCTCGAACTGCTGTCGCTCCTCGAAGTGTTTCGTGACGAGCGGTAGCGCAGTGGGTAGAAGCGCCACTGTCCCGGCAGCCGCGCCAAGGGCTGCACCGAGAGGGGTCCCAAGGCTTGCACTGACAGCCCCTAGCAGAGAACCGACTCCCGCCGAGGTTGCACCGAAACTGACCCCTGTAACCAGCTTCCGGACCAAAGATCGATTACTGGCAGAAATTTTTCGTTCCAGATCTACCACTTGCGGCTGGATCGAATTCCGCCACACCTTATCAGCTGCGGTCTCTGGTGACTCAGCCTGAGCCTGCGACACAGTCTCCTCAATTGCCTGGCGCAGAAGTTTACGGAAGCTGATGAAGTGGTCGTACTCCTCTTCCCGAAGTTTGATAAACTGCTCCGTGTTGAGCCCGAGTAGTACGGGGATCCTGACCCTCAGCGCAACGTCATCAACCGTGAAGGCATTCGCCCCCGCAGAGGCGGAAGGTACGAAAAACTCGTCATCGCCAAGAGAGGAGAGCGGCGCGCCTAGTTCCTTTGCAGTGACCGCGTTATGCAATGTCTCGTGCATGTGAGGCCCCAAGACATCCCGAGCCACGTCTACTTTCTTTGGCCTAGTTTTTCGGTCGTATGGCAAGGTCAGCGCCTCAGAAAACTGTGAGGACCAAACTTTTCCGCGCCACCTACGCGGTCCAGTCTGGATAACGCTCACCCGGCCCGCTCTGCTAAATTCCTTCGCGATACCCGTTAGATAGTCATCCTCGGCCAGGAAGCCTAGGCCCAGTTCATCTGCCTTCTGTTTCATGTGTTCAGGGCAGTAGCAGTCGACTTTCTTTGTGAAGCGAATGTAGTTAGCCAGCCCTGTTTTTCGGAGATGAAGCATCACCTTAATGTCGTCTTCAATTGACTCGATTAACGGATGCGGGTTTCCCCGACGCTTGGTGTCCAACACCCAGTCTCTGTATCGAGAGCGAGAGGGCCCTTCCATGACTACCCAATCGAAGTAGTGAAGCACTTGGGGAAATTCGCGATCCGAAGTCTTATTCCGACATTTGAAATCCGTGCAGGTGGCCCAAGAGGCCAGATCTAGACCGATTCCCGCAACCAACGCTCCCGTGAGTGGCACCTGAGAGGGATCGAATTTGTCACCTTTTCCCAGCGAGTCAAACAGTCTCTCCCTGAAAGCCTTGGACTGAAGTCGAGCTTTTAGATTCCCTTCATTTATCTCCAGCTCGTCAATCAGGTCGTATAGCCAGTGCTCTCCCGTGCCACGATTTGCCATTGCGGATCCTTCTTTCCTCTTGCTGGACCTAAGGAGGGAGGGAATCGATGATATTGCCCGTGCGCCACCCTCTAGGTGGACTCCTCCGTGTGACCGCCTCAGGCAGCCCGGTGGCCAGAGTCTTCAAGTTCCGCTTCAACGTCTGACACTTGGGCTGGGTGACCAACTGGGTGACGACGGGCGCGAGCGACGCTGGACCTCGGTGGACCTCTGCGGACTACTCGGACAGCTCACCCTGCTGCTAGTGCAGCTCACAGCCGGCTAGTGGTTTCTTCGGGACGAAGTGGTCAAGCTCCGCCCAGCGAGACTGCGGCGGAGCTTGACATCCATAGCCCATCGGGATGTAAGGATCAGAAGCCGAGGGCCTCGCGGACCCGAGCGGCGGCAGCGTTGACCGGGCCGCGCTGCGTGGCAATCTTGTTCTCGGCCGAGATGATCGTGCCCTTCCAAATGGGAGCGTCACGACGCCAGTCGATCTTGGCTGCGAGCGCAGCGTAGCGGTCACGGCGCACTTCCGCTGACGGTTCCTTGCCGATCTCGTAGCCCATCCGGCCGATGATGTTGAGGCCGGTCGCGGTCATGTTGATGTAGGTAGCTCGGAAGTCGGGAATCTGATTGGCTACGCCAGTGCCCGGCTGAATCCTGGCGATGGTCGACCACGGCTCCATGCGCTCGGTGAGGACCTCAAGCATCGTTAGGGTGTCGTTGATGAACTCCTCCTGCTTGTCGCCGGTGGCGAGGCGCTGCGCGGTCTGCTTGGTAAGGGAGTCCTCGCTCATTGCGTAGTCTCCGAACAGCATCTCCTTGACGAAGCCGCGAACCTGGTTGAGTAGGAAGACGTGCTGCGACGCCTTGGGCAGTGTCTTTGAGCTCTCGTCGATCCGACCCTTGAAGAGTCGGGCTTTCGTTGTGATTTGGCTGAGCACTCGGTTGACCGGCTCGCGGGTGTTGTAGACAGCCAGCAGGCTAGGCGGGATCTGCTTGGTTTGAGCGGCGTCGGCGAAGTCCTGCTGGATCCGGATCCTGTCCGTTTCGATCACGATGAGAACCGCCATGCCGTCCTTGCTCAACCCCGGCACCGCGTCCAGTGCGCCGGGCGCCGTGGAGCGGCCGGAGGGGTAGCCGACCAAGCCTGCGATGCGGTGTTGCCCGTCGGTCACGGTGAACGGCACCGTGTCATCCACAACCATGAAGCCCATACGGATGGCAGCGCCGGGGGCGCCAACCACGTGTAGCGAGGGGTGCTCGGTCACCGCGAGAGTGACCGGCGGCAGGATGTAGTCGGACGCGTTGGCGACCACGTACTCCTTGATGGACTTGGCGTGGTCCGGCATCAGCGGCCGATTCTGGCTCTCTCGCGGGCTCTCGCCCTTGGGCGCCGAGTTCGTCACCACGTTCCGGGCGATGAAGGAGTAGGGAAAGCTGGTCGAGACCATGGTCCGGCTTCCCTGCTTGAAGACCACGCACGGGAAGACGCGGCCGCCGACTGCGGTCGCTTCGAAGTTTGCCGCAGCGGATGCGACGTTGAGATCGGTGTGCTCCGTGGTGGCTGTCAGTGGACTGGCCATTGTTCTGCCTCGCTTCTGAGTGCGGTTCGGCGGGCGCCGGACAGTCCACACCATACTCATGCACGTCTTACGCGCACAAGGGCACGTAAGGAGGTGATCCACGCGCATGCTGCCACGGAGAGGCGCGCGATCGCCGCGATGCGGGGCGCGACTCGGAAGGCTGCAGGGGGGCGACGCCGCCTTGACACGTCGCTGCCAGGAGTCAGGTGTGCTCGGCACTCTCGTTTATGGTCTCGTTCATCTGCGTGCGAGGTTGTCCGCCGAGGGTCGGGCCGGAGCCGGAGCACGTGTAGCGCTATGCCGTTTGATGCAGGTGGTTGTAGCTGGACACCGGGTCGCTGACCTCGAAAGTTTGCGTGCCGCCTACCCCGTTGACAGCAGCGTTGACAACAACCGGCCTGGACGAGGACAGCGGTCGGGCATCGGCTGCGATCAGCCGCCCGAGGTCGCGGACGCGGCGGCCGACGGCGGACGAGCTGCACAGAGCTTGCAAGCGAGGCGTCCGGCAGCGAGGCAGCAAGAAGGCAGCGCGAGCATCGGTGCGGGTCGACCCCAGACGTGAGCCAACGACGCTTGCCACCTGTTCGCCGAGGTGGGCCGCCACCCGCTGGCAGCAGCCGACAACTTGAGACCGCATCCCCCCGACGGGGGTCAATCCTTGCCTAGAGGCGTTAGCGGGAACCCATCCCGGAAGCTCAGCGTCGCCTGAGCGGCCGGCTATCCCGTGGCGTGCCCCGAAAGGCACAGTTGATCAACTAACTGTTCACCCCCGCTGCGCCCGTTTCTCATCAAGCTCGCCTGGTGAGTTCGCCAACGGCCGGCAGGGTCACTGAACGGCCGCGCCCACCGGCGTGCCACAGCACCTGTAGACCGGAGCGCTGGCATGCCCGCAACCGCTCGGTGGCCCCGCCGTGTCGTGATCTCGGCGGCGTTCACCCTCACCCTGCTCGCCCTGGCGGTCCCCGCTGATGCCCACCCGTACGGCTATCCGCAGACCGTCACCGTTGCGGCGGACGCGGCCCGCCCCGACGTGGTGCACCTGACGTGGAAGCCCGGCGGCGTCGACGAGTTGACAGTGCTCGGCGTCCACCTCGGCCTGTTGCCGCAGGACCGCGTCCTGCTCGACGGCGCGGTCGACACCCGGGACACGGACGCGACAATCCTCGCCTCCTCACCGCTGTTCGCGAACTACCTGCTCAAGCAGATGACCGTCAGCAGCGACGGGCATGTGTGCGCCGGAGCCGTCGGAAAGGCGAGCGACTCTGGTGTGGACGTCAACTACACCTGCCCCGGCCCGCTCGGCGTCGCCCGCATCGAGATCCGGATGCTGAGCGACCTCGACCCCGCGTACCGCACGGTCGCGACCGGCCCCAAGGGCAAACGCCAGGTGTACGGCACCGACGAGTACTCCCACGACTGGCTGCTCGGCGACGCGCCACCGCCAGCGGCTGCCACCGGCCGGACGGGCCACGCCCAAAGCACCACCCGGCGGCTCGTCATGAGCGTCGGTCCGCTGCTGCTGCTCGGGGCCGTCGGGTCGTTGCTGCGACGCCAGGTACGTCGTCGACGGATCACCCGCGTCCGACCGTCGTCCTGAGACCGGCCGCCATCAGGGCGGCCCCCTCTGCCCGCCGCAGCCGGCATCACGGCGTCGGCGGTTCTTCGCACCCAACAAAGGAGAAACCCCGCCATGACGCACGACCAACGTGCGCGCCGGAAGCGAACACGCGGACTGCTGTCCGCGATGGCGCTCGTCCTCATCGCCGGACCGGCGACGACCCTGCATCCGGCGTTGGCCGGAGCGGAGGCCGTGCCGGCCAGCGCCACTACGCCGCTGATCAACCTGAGCGACGGGCAGAACGTCGAGGGCAAGGTGCCCGTCGTCGTCGAGCCGGTCACCGAGAACGACTCGGTGACCATGCTCGCCGTCGACGGCGACAAGATCAGCGCCGAGAAGACCGCCGGCACCGCCCACTTCGCGTTCGAGATGGGCGGCAACGGCACCGAGGCCCGCTACCGCAACTACCTGACCGTCAACGGGCACACGGCCGAGGCCGACCGGGTCTACTTCCCGGACGTCCCTGGTGGGCGGGTCGGAACGCTCGACTTCCCGGGCGACTGGTTGAAGCCGGGCGCGAACACCGTCTCGGTCCACGCCGGTGCGAACTGGGTCGACACCACCACGAAGACGGCCGTCGGCTACCAGGAACTGCCGAACGGTGAGGGTGGCCGCTGCCCCAACTATGACGACTACGCGCTGAGCAGCATCAGCCTCAGCCTCCTCGGCGTGGTCGCCGACGGCGAGCAGAACCTGTTCAGCTACAACTTCGGCGACGGCACCTGCGGCAGTTCGGCGAAGCTGCTCAACCAGGACCTCACCTTCGTCATCTCCGGCGAACCGGGCAGCACGTCCGGCCTGCGTACCGACCTGGACACCACGAAGCTCACCAACGGTACGCACACCGTCAGCGCGACGAGCCTGTCGGGCGCGAAGACGAGCGTCACGGTCGACGTCAACAACGCCCCGGCCGGCGCGGCGGTGGTCACCCCCGGTGACGGTGCCCGCGTACGGGGAACGCAGCCGGTCATCGCCGCGCTCGCGTCCGCCGGCAAGGACAGCGTCGAGTCGCTCGCGATCGACGACAAGCCGGCCGAGAACGCGGAGATGCTGGCCGCCGGCACCGCCACCCTCGGCCTCTCGGTCGAGGCCGGCAACTCGATCGAGGCCCGTTACCAGAACTACGCGCTGGTCAACGGCCACCGCATCGACCTCGGCGGCGACTACGGCGCGCTCGGCGCGGAGGCCGTGAAGCTGGCGTTCCCGAACCGGTTCCTGCACCTCGGCGACAACGTCGTACAGGTGCGCACCGGCGACTACAACGGCACGCTCAACGGTGCTACCTGCGCCAACCACGACGACTTCAAGCTCACCCGGGAGGCCACCAGCCTCACGCTGAGCACGGCGGGCACGGTGACGGCCGGCACCACGTACCTGGTCACCACCAGCGGCACGACCGTGACGAAGGCGGAGACGACCGCCGCGTCCCTGGCGCTGGGCGACGGCACCTGCGGCGCGAACAAGGACGCCGAGTTCCACTTCACCGTCGCGGACGCGCCGACGACGCGCACCGTCGACACCCTCGCCGCCGCCGGCGACGCGCACCTGAAGATGTTCGTCGGTGGCAACGGCAGCGACAACGGGTACGACAACAAGGTGCTGGTCAACGGCATCCCGCTGGAGATCGGGATGTGGGAGAAGGAGGTCGCCGACCTCGCCTTCCCGAACGAGTGGCTGGTGCCGGGCGTCAACGCCCTGGAGCTCGTGGCGGGCAGCGACCACGGCAGCGCCAAGCCGGCCGGCTGCGACAACTACGACGACTTCACCCTGCGGGACTTCGAACTCCTGCCCAGCGGCGCGAAGGCCACTCAGCTGACCCGCTCGGTCGCGCAGACCACGGTCACCATCGGCTCGGCCACCTACCCGGCCGGCTCGCCCGTGACCACGTACCTCGGTGATGGCACCTGCGGCAGCAGCTTCAACGGCGTCCTCACCACGATGGTGCTGTTCGACGTCACCGCCCAGGACGGCTCGGCGCTGCCGGCGCTGGGCAAGCGCGCCGACGTGGACACCGCGACGATCGCGGACGGCGCCCACACCATCAAGGCGGTCGTCGGCGACAAGACCTCGACGCGGCGGTTCACCACCGACAACACCGCCCCGGAGATCGCGAGCAGCGTTCCGGCAGCCGGCCAGCGGCTGACGTCGACGGTGGCGCTCGACGTCAGCGTCAAGGACGCCAGCGGGGTGGTCGGCACGCCGGTCATCACGCTCGACGGCGCGGCCGTCAAGCAGGGCGACCAGATCGGTCACGGCCTGCCGGCCGGCGAACACACCATCGCGATGACGGCGACCGACGCGCTCGGCAACACCGCGACCCGCGAGGTGCGCTTCAGCAGCGCGAGCATCCCGGACGTACCGACCGAGCTGAACGCCACGATCAAGAACACCGACCCGCTCTCGGCGGAGCTGTCCGCCCGGATTCCCGGCACCGAGGGTGTCGGGCTGACCGCGACCTTCACCAAGGCCGACGTCGTCCTGCCGACCAAGGGTTACCAGGGCGAGGCGGCCGACGTGCCGACCACGCTCGACGTCCAGCATGACCGGAGCGTGGACGTCACCTCGCTGCGTCCGCTCGACGGTTCGACCATCGACAGCCCGTCCAGCCGTGGGGTGGTCTTCCAGCGGTACGACCTGCCGCTGGGCGCCACCAAGCAGGAGCCGACGCTGCGCTGGTCGGGCAGCATCGACCCGGCGCGGATCGTGGCGCTGCGGGCCTGGAACCCGGCCACCGGAAAGTGGGTCGTGCTCACCAGTTCGCGGGGGAAGGCCGGGCAGGACACCGTCCTGACCGCGCCGGTCGAGGCGGGCTACCGCGACGGCGGTGTCGTGCACGTGCTGGTCACCGGCGAGGACCCGTTCGCCGACGACCTGTCGCCGCGCGACGCGACGGCGCAGAACGACAAGGACCGCTTCGAGGACCCCGCGTCGTACGACTTCTCGTTGGCGCACTTCACCGACACCCAGTACGTCACCGAGGGCGCGGCCGGCGGCACGTACGACGACTTCGACGGCAACGCCGAGCCCTCGGACGTCGAGACCGCCGAGGAGCAGGCGATCTGGTCGGCCGCGTACCGCGACCAGATGCAGTGGATCGCCGACAACGCGGACAGCCGCAAGATCGCGTACGCGGCACACACCGGTGACGTCATCGAGAACGACTACTACGACCCGCTGGCGAAGAACCCGGACGGCTCGCTGAAGCGGCCCGGTCTGCACGAGCAGGTGCAGAAGGAACTCGCGACCGCCTCGGGCTTCCAGAAGATCCTCGACGACAACGGCGTCGTCAACCAGGTCATCGCGGGCAACCACGACGACCAGTTGGGCGCCGAGACCGGCCCCGACTCCCGGTTCAGCCGCACCTTCAGCGCCGACCGGTACTACGGGACGGCGAAGGCCTGGCCGAAGGGCACCGAGTACCACGCCTGGGACGAGCGGACGAACGCCGACGGCTCGGTCACGCCGGGTAAGGACAACCAGAACAACTACCTGCTGTTCTCCGCCGGTGGCCTGGACTTCGTGGCGGTCGGCCTGTCGTACGGCGTCACGCCGGCCGAGGCCAAGTGGGCTGACTCGATCTTCAAGCGGTACAAGGACCGCAACGGGATCCTGCTCTCGCACGACTACCTGAAGCCGTCGGCCAACCCCGACGGTCGCGGCGCGGACTTCTCCGCCCCGGACGGCTCGCCGCTGTTCAAGCAGGTCGTCGAGGCCAACCCGAACGTGTTCCTGGTACTCGCCGGGCACGAGCATGGCGTCGGCACCAACCTGAAGTCGAAGATCGGGGTGACGGTCAGCCACGACGTCGTCGAACTGCTGGCCGACTACCAGTTCTATACGGTCGCCGCCGCCGAGCTGTGGCCGAACCAGGTCGCCGCCGACGGCACCATCGACGTGAACGGCGACGGCACGCCGGACCACAAGGCCACCGACCGGTTGCAGTTCGGCGCGAGCTTCCTGCGGCTGCTGCAGTTCGACGTGGACCGGGCCGAGATGCACATCGACACGTACTCGCCGTTCCTGAAGAACTTCGGGGCGACCGAGTACGACATCCGCCAGGACGGCAGTCAGCCCAAGCCGCGCTACAACGGCGCGGAGGACAACCTGACCCTGCCGGTGGACCTCACCACCCGCAAGACGTCGTTCACCACCGACTCGCTCGCCGCGTACGTGCCGGCCGGTACGATCGGCACCGACGAGGTGACCTCGAACGACGTGGCCACGACGACGTGGGACAAGCTCCTGCCGGGCACCTCGTACGGCTGGATCGTGTCGGCGAAGAGCGCCGACGGCGGCGAGGCGGTGGCCCAGCCGGCGGTGTTCACGACCGCCAAGCGGGTCCCGACGATGACCGTCACCACCACCCCGACCGCCTGGGGCACAGCGGCGACGGTGACCGTCAAGGTCGCGGCCGGCAGCACGCCGGTCACCGGCGCGGTGGAGTTGCGCGAGGGTACGACCGTGCGCGGCTCGGCCACGCTGACCAACGGCACGGCGACGTTCACCCTGCCGGTGGGGTTGGCCGGCGGCCAGCACGCGCTGACCGCGTCGTACCCGGGTGACGACCACCTGACCGCGGTCGAGGCCACCGCCACCCTGACGGTGAACCTGCCGGCGCAGTGGAGTTCGTCGACGGTCTACAACGACGGCGACCGGGTGACCTACCAGGGTCGGGTCTTCCGGGCCTCCTGGTACACGAAGAACCAGAAGCCGGGCGCCGACGCCAACGGCGCGTGGCAGGAAATCGCCATGACCGAGGACGGCACCGCGATCTGGACCGCGTCGCGGATCTTCAACTCGGGCGAGTTCGCCATGTACGACGGTAGGAAGTGGCGGGCCCAGTGGTACACCCGCAACCAGAAGCCGGGTGACCGCAACGGGTCCTGGGAGGAGATCGCCCCGACCCCGCCGGACAACAGCCCGGCCGCCTGGACGCTGACCAAGGTGTACACGGCCGGCGACCGGGTGTCCTTCAAGGGCCACGTCTACGAGGCGAAATGGTGGACGCGCGGCCAGGAGCCGGGCGACCCGAACGGCCCCTGGAAGCTGATCAAGTAGGCAGGGTTCGCGTGAACACCGGCCCGGGACCGATTGCTGGTCCCGGGCCGGCGTGCGCGTTGATCGACTCGGGTTCCTGGAAGCCGGGGTGTCCCGAGCGCCCCGACACCCCGCCTTCCTGGACCACGAGTTGACCAAGGCCCGGGGCGCCTCGCTCACCGGGAGGAGCAGTTCTCGCTGACGTCGGGTCGGAGCCGGCGGAGCTGGTTCGCCAGCGTCCCGATCAGGGCCGCAGGGTGCGTCACCCGTCCGGTGGAGGCCATCCGTTCCGCCCGTTCTCACGTTTGCCCTGCCCCTACGCTTCGCCGGAGGCGGGCGCGGGCGGGGCGTCGGCCACTGTCGACACTGACGGAGGGCTGATGGCGTCGAGGCGTACACCTCGGGTTGTGGTTGCGGCGGTGGCCGGCGCGCTGTTGGCCCTCGGCGTGGTCGCGCCCGGCCCGGCCGCCGCGCCGCCGCGCGCGGCCCGGGCGGACGGTGACGTGGTCCCCGTGCCGCGCGAGCCGCGCCCACCGCTGCTCCCGGCCGACTTCCGGGGCACCGGCCGGTACGTCGTGCGCGACCTCGGCATCGACGTGCCGTTCAGCTGGCAGGGCCGCGACGGCAACAGTCAGATGGTCGCCGGCGGCCCCGAGCACCCCATCTGGTTCACGAACCTGATCTACGAGAACACGCTCTACACGCTCACCTACAAGTGGCCGAACATCCCGCTGTTTCCGCCGCGCCCGTGCAGCAAGGTGCCGGGGTTCTTCAACCGGCAGATCTTCAACGACAAGCTGAAGACGTCCCGCTATGTCGGGCCGGAGATCCTGCAGGGTGCGGACGACCGGCACGTGGATCACTGGCGGGTGGGAGTGGTTGGCGGCTCGACCGTGCCGGGGGAGTTCTTCCGGTTCCCGCTGGCGCTCGGCGACATCTACGTCGACCAGCGCGACCCGAGCCGGTGGTGGCAGGTGCTCCAGTTCGGCCTGCAGAACCTCTTCGACCCCGAGCTGGACGAGTGGTTCACGCTCGACACCTTCGACCACCACCCCGGCGAGGTGACCCTCCCCGACCGCTGCCCACCCCCCACCCCCTAACCCCACCCCCACCCCCACCCCCACCCCGACCCTGCCGGCCCCCGCCGGCCCCCGCCGGCCCCCGCCGGTCCCCGGCCAGCCCGGTGATCAAGAGGTTCGCGTCACCGATCGGGCGGAATTTGACGCGAACCTCTTGATCAACAGGGCCAGCCTGAGGGCGAGCCCTGGGGGTTACAGGGCGAAGAGGAGGGCGGCGTTTAGGAGGACCACTACGGCCGTCGCGAAGTGGATGCCGAAGGCCACGGCCTTCGTTCCGCCGTTGCGCAGCACGATGAGGGTGTCGCCCAGGGGGACGAGCGCGACGATCAGCATGTACCACGCGACCGCGTCGGCGGTGGTGAAGGCGATCAGGGCGAGGCCGAGCAGCCCGAAGGTGACGTCCTTGAGCCCTTTGACCGTCAGGTAGGCGATATCGCCGTCCGGCCGCACCGGTACGCCGTACCCGGCGGCTGCGGCCCGCGGCACCAGCAGGAACCGTGCGCCGATGAAGAGGACGAAGAGACTGAGTACGACGGCGAGCCCGTAGGCCAGGGGTGACAACATGATCCGCTCCAATTGCTAGCGCTGCTAGGTATAAGAGCGACGCTAGCAGAGCGCGGACAGATTCGCTAGCGGTGCTAGCATTGCTGTCATGTCGACTCAGACGCGCCGGGAGCGCGAGCGGGCGGAACGGGAACGCGCCATCGTCGCCGCCGCCCGGGAGTTAGCCCTGGCCGAAGGCTGGGACGCGGTGACGACCAGGCGGCTGGCCGCCGAGATCGAGTACAGCCAGCCCGTCCTCTACAGCCACTTCAAGGGCAAGGACGCCATCATGGCGGCGGTCGCCGTCGAGGGCTTCGCTGAACTGGCGACCGCGCTGGTGACCGCCCGTGCGGCCGCGGCCGACCCACGGCAGGCGGTCGCCGACGTCGCTGCGGCGTACGTCGCGTTCGCCGACCAGCGACCCGCCCTCTACGACGCGATGTTCACCCTCGCCGTGGACCTGCCGTTCGCCAGCTCGGACGTCCCGACCGATCTCGCCCGGGGTTTCGCCGAACTGGCCGAGACGGTACGGCCGTTCGCCGGCGACGCCGACCTGGAGATTCTCACCGAGACGTTCTGGAGCGGCCTGCACGGTCTGGTCACGCTCATGCGCAGCGCCCGCCTCCGCCGCGAAGGCCACGACCGCCGGCTGGCAGCGCTGGTCGACCGCTTCTCCCGCTGACCGAGGCCGGGTTCCAGGAAGGCGGGGTGTCCGGGCGCTCGGGACACCCCGGCCTCCAGGAAACCGAGTCGATCAAGCCGACAAAGCAAAAACGCAGGTCAGTCGAAGGACGGTAGGGACGGGCCGAGGACGTCGTCGGCGTCGACGATCGTGTACGCGTACCCCTGCTCGGCGAGGAAGCGCTGCCGGTGTGCCGCGTACTCGGTGTCGATCGTGTCCCGGGAGACGACCGTGTAGAAGTGCGCCTGCCGGCCGTCGGCCTTCGGACGCAGCACCCGACCCAACCGCTGGGCCTCCTCCTGCCGTGACCCGAACGTGCCGGACACCTGGATCGCCACCGCCGCCTCGGGCAGGTCGATGGAGAAGTTGCCGACCTTGGAGATCACCAACGTGCGTAGCTCGCCGGTGCGGAACGCGTCGAACAGCCGCTCGCGCTCCTTGTTGGTGGTGGAGCCCTGCACGATCGGCGCGTCCAGGTACTCGCCGATCTGGTGCAACTGGTCGATGTACGCGCCGATCACCAGCACCTGGTCGTTCGGGTGCCGGTCAACGAGGGCCTTGACCACGGGCAGCTTGGTGCGCGCGGTCGCCGCCATCCGGTAGCGCTCCTCGGCCTCCGCCGTCGCGTACGACATCCGCTCCGCGTCGGTCAGCGTCACCCGGACCTCGACGCACTCGGCCGGGGCGATCCAGCCCTGCGACTCGATGTCCTTCCACGGCGCGTCGTACCGCTTCGGCCCGATCAGGCTGAACACGTCGCCCTCGCGGCCGTCCTCGCGTACCAGAGTGGCAGTCAGGCCCAGCCGGCGGCGGGCCTGGAGGTCCGCCGTGAAGCGGAAGATCGGCGCGGGCAGCAGGTGCACCTCGTCGTAGACGACCAGGCCCCAGTCGCGGGCGCCGAACAGGTCCAGGTGGGTGAACACGCCCCCCTTTCGGGAGGTGAGCACCTGGTACGTGGCGATGGTGACCGGGCGGATCTCCTTGCGCTCGCCCGAGTACTCGCCGATCTCCTCCTCGGTCAGCGACGTGCGGGCGATCAGCTCGCGCTTCCACTGCCGGCCGGCGACGGTGTTGGTGACCAGGATCAGCGTCGTCGCCTTCGCCTCGGCCATCGCCGCCGCGCCGACCAGGGTCTTGCCGGCCCCACAGGGCAACACGACCACGCCCGACCCGCCGGCCCAGAACGCCTCGACGGCCTCCCGCTGGTACGACCGCAGCGTCCACGGCTTGCGCCCGTCCTTGCCGGCCTCGGCCAGCTCGATCGGGTGCGCCTCGCCGTCCACGTAACCGGCCAGGTCCTCCGCCGGCCAGCCCAGCTTGAGCAGCGCCTGCTTGAGCCGGCCCCGCTCGGACGGGTGCACCCGGATCGTGTCGTCGTCGATCTTGTCGCCGAGCATGCCGGCGAGCTTCTTGCTCTTCGCCACCTCGATCAGCACCAGCCGGTCCAGCGCCCGCAGCACCAGCCCGTACGCGGGATCGTTGGCGAGTTGGAGCCGGCCGTACCGGTCCATCGTCTCGGCCACGTCCACCAGCAGCGCGTGTGGCACCGGGTAGCGCGAGTACTTGATCAGCGAGTCGACCACGCCCTCGGCGTCGTGCCCCGCCGCGCGGGCGTTCCACAACCCGAGCGGGGTCAGCCGGTACGTGTGCACGTGCTCCGGAGACCGCTCCAACTCGGCGAAGGGCGCGATCGCCATCCGGCAGGCCTGCGCGTCGGGGTGGTCGATCTCCAGCAGCAGCGTCTTGTCCGACTGCACGATCAGGGGTCCACCACTCACGCCAGCGTCCTCTCCTCGGTTGGCCGTCGGGACCGCCGCGGTCGCACACCCGCCGCTGGCCGACCATCCAGTGTTGCACGACGGGAAACGTCCCAAGAAAGATGCTCACCGGATGCAACCAGGACGGCACTTACGAACGTCTAGGAAAGGGACAACTGTCCAGGGGAGGTGCCATGCGGCGTGTCCGGCACACTTCTCGGCTGTTTGCCCTGGTGGTGGTCGTGCTGGTCGGTGCCGGCGCGTGCACGTTCGATCCGCGGTCCGGCGGGAGTGGTGGCGGGGGAGCCGCTCCGGTCGGTGCGGCGGAGCAGGCATCGGGGGCGAGCGGCACGTCCGGGCCGGCCCAGCACGGCCGGCCCACCACACCGTCGTCCGCCCCGAAACCCTCTCGAAAACCCACGCCGAAGCCGACCCGCGCGGCGTCGACTCCGAGCACCGGCGCGCCGACCGCCGCCGGCTGCCCACAGGGCCAGCACCAGCGCGCGGTGGAGACGTACCTCGCCCGCCTCGGCGGGTTCGGGGCCGTCACCGTCGACGGGCGGCAGTCCGCCGCCGACTGCGCCGCCATCAAGAAGTTCCAGCAGAGGTACGGCATTCGCCCCGTTGAGGGTCGCGCCGGACCGACCACCCTCGACGTGGCCCAGCGCCTCGCCACCACCGACACGACCCGCTGCCAGGCCGGCGCGGGCACCACGTTCTGCGTGGACCTGACCCGGCAGACCGTCTGGGCGATGCGGGGCGGCAAGGTGGTCATGGCGCCGACCGTGACCCGCACCGGAATGTCCGGCTTCCGCACCCCTTCCGGCACGTACACGGTCAACTTCCGTAACCCGAAGGAGTGGTCCGACCCGTACGAGGTGTGGCTGCCGTACTGGCAGCACTTCACCCAGGGCATGGGCTTCCACGAGACCACCACCTACCTGCACGACAAGTCGATCGGCTCGCACGGCTGCGTCAACCTTCTGCACGCCGACGCGGTCCGGATGTGGGAGCTGGGCAAGGTCGGCACCCGCGTGGTGCTGATCGGTCGCCGCCCCGGCACCTGAGCGACACGCCCTCCTTTCCGGGTTTTATCCCCTGTCGGACCGGTCACCGGAGTGTCACGCTGGGAGTCCAGGGCCGGATCGGGCGGGGAGGCTGGGTATGACGGTCGACCGTGAAGTGGTCGCGCAGTACGAGCAGGCGCCGCCCGACGAGGTGTCCCGCGCGACGGTGTTCGCGTACGCCTTCGCGGCGGCGCTGCTCTTCGGGTGGTTCCTCTTCGGGTGGCTGGTGCTCCAACAGGGCTTCGTCGACTCGGTCGGCGAGTCGGCCGGGGCCGGCTTCGCCCTCCTGCTGCTCATCTCGGTGGTCGGCACCGTACGACGCAGCCGCCGCTGAGCGACCACGGGAGAACGGAGCCGATCAGTCCGCCAGCACCGCCGCGGTGATCCGGTGCAGCGCGAAGGTGTGCAGCATTTCGGTCCGCTCGTCCTCGGCGCGCAGGTAGCCCGCCCCGATCGAGACCGGCTTCACCAGCCGCGACGCGGTCGCCCCGTGGGCGTCCACATACCCGACCCAGACCAGCGCCCGGTCCCGGACCGCCTGCTGGAGCACGGCGAGCGCCTCGCTGTGCGTGTGCGCCGGCACCGGGCCACCGCCCAGCCCCGCCGCCCCACCCCGGACCACCGCCGGGGCGCGACGGGCCGCCCGCGCCGCCGCATCACCCCGCCGGATGTGCTCCACCACCCCGAGCAGCCGGGGCATCGGCAGCTTCGGGGTAACCAGCGGGTCCAGCGTCCTGGTGGTCACCCCTACCCGCGCCGGAGCGCGCCGGACCCGTGGCCGAATCAGCATCGTGCTGCCCATGCCGTCCTCCTGCACCGGCGCGTAGCCCGCCTCCCGCAGCGCGGTGAGCATCCGGCTGACCTGGTACGGGGTGGTCAACACCGTCGGCGCCAACCGACGCAGCGTCAGCGACTCCAGCCGCCGGTCGGCCAGCACCTCGGTGAGGAGCGCCTCGTCGTCGCTGCGCAGGTACGCCCCGGCCGAGCCGGCCCGCAGCCCGCCGTGCTTACGGGCCACGTCGTCCACCAGGTAGCTGAGCCCCTGCGGCACCGGGGTACGCGACCGGCGACGGAACAACTCGTGCAGGTCGTCGGCCGTGTAACCGGCGTCCAACGCCCGCCGGACGCTCGCCGTGGTGACCCGGTGCACACTCGCCCCGCCGGCCGACTCGAGTTCCGTCGTCGCCTCCAACTCGGCGGCGAGCGCCGGCTCGGGCGGGCCGGGCACCACCACGGTCAGGTCGGCCTGCACCAGGAAGTGGTCGACCGGGGCGGGCAGCAGCGCGTCCAACGCCCGCGCCGCACCGGACGGATCGCCACTCTCGGTGTCCGCGTGCAACCCCAGCGGGTCGCCGCCGGATTCGTCGGTCGACGTCAGCTCGCCCAGCAACAACCGTCCGTACGAGGTGAGCGCCCCCAGCCCGGTCATACCGAGCTGCGCCGCCTCGGCCAGCACCTCCCGGTGGGCGGCCTCCCGACCTCGGCTGCGCCGTGGCGTCCGCCAGTCCAGCAGGGCCTGCAACTCCTCCGGGGTGGGCGCGGTCGCCGGCTCCAGGTCGGCGAGCACCCCGAGCACCGCCCGGCGGGTCGCCGGCGCACCGGCCCGCTCGGCCTCCGCCGAGAGCGCGGTGATCGGCCGGTCCCGGTCGTCACGCCGCCCGACCAACCCCACCTGCCGGGTCATGGTCATCCAGGCGCGGGCCAGGTGCTCCCACCGTTGGGCCAGTGATCCGGCCCGCCACACCTCGTACCCGCCGGTCGGCAGCACCTGCTGGTCCGCCCCGTACCGACCGGTGGTCGCACCGGGCAGCTCCATCTCACCGGCGAGCCCCGCCGCGTACGCCACCTCGAGCAGCAGCGCGGTGGTCGGCTCGTCCAGGCCGGCGGTGCGGGCCAGCCGGCGCAGGTCGCGGACGCCGATGCCACCCGACCGCAGCACCGGGGCGGGTTCGGCGGCGAGCTGTTCCAGCAGTCCTTCGGTGTGCCGGACCACCTCCATGGTCTGCCCGGCGCCGGCCGAGTCGACCATCTTGGGCTCGCGGGGAGCGGCAGCCACCGACGGCGGGCTGGTCTGCAACGGCCCGAGCGGACCGCTGTCGCGCCGCAGCAGGAGGCCGACCTCGCGGGGCAGCTCGACGGTGCCGCCAGCCGTCCCCGAGCCGGCCGAGACGGTCACCAGCAGCCGATTGTCGACCAGCCAGCGCACCGGTGAGCCGGTGGGCGCGCCGCCGTTGATCGGGTCGGCGAGGACGGCGTCCTGCGCGCCGATCGCCGGTGCCTGCAACGCGCCCGGGGGCACGCTACCGACCGGCGGCCCGGCCGCCAGCCGGTCCAGGATCGCCCGGGCCGACGGGGGCGCCGCGAGCAGCGTCCGGCGCAGTTTCGCCGGGTCCGCGCAGAGGGCGGCCGCGCGAACGTCCAGGTCCGCGGCGGGCCGACCAAGTCCAGCGGGGTACGGGGAGACCTCGTCGACGGCGGCCGCCACGTACATGGCGTGCTCGGGGCCGTACAGCAGGAACAGCGCCCTCAGCCGGCCCACGGCGGCCCGGACCGCGGTCGGCGCCGGTGGGTGCGGCCCAGCGGTCGCCATGGCGAGAATCGTGTCGATGGCGGTCGTGCCCTCGTCCGGGTGCCGGGTGAGCCGGCCGGCGTCCAGGATCAGCAGGGTGAACTGGTCCAGCCCGTCCAGCGCGCGGGCCACCGAGACCCGGGACTGGGCGCGGATGGCCAGAGCGGAGATGTCGGCCGGCACGGGCACGACGAGGTCCGGCCGCAGTTGCAGGAGTGCGGCCAGGGACTCGTCGGGCAGCGACCGCAGATGGTCGGCGAGTGAGGTGGTCATCGTCTTTCCACGCTAGCCCGGGGTGGGCCGGTCGCGCCCCTCGGACGTACGGCCGGCTGTGCGTCGGCGAGTAGGTTTCTCGGCATGTCTGCACCGACCGTCGGATTCGACCTCGACATGACCCTGGTGGACTCCCGCCCCGGCATCGCCGCGGCCTACCGGGCGCTGACCGCGAGGACGGGCGTTCCGGTGGACGCCGACCTGGCGGTGTCCCGCCTCGGCCCGCCGCTGCGCACCGAGATCGCGCACTGGTTCCCACCGGAGCAGGTCGAATCGGCCGTCCTGCTGTACCGCGAGCTGTACCCGGCGTACGCGATCACCCCGACGGTCCCGATGCCCGGCGCGCGGGAGGCCATCGACGCGATCCGTGCCCGGGGCGGAAGGGTGCTCGTCGTCACCTCCAAGATCGCCCGGTTGGCCCGGCTGCACCTGGACCACCTCGGCCTGGTGGTGGACGAGCTCGCCGGTGACCTGTTCGCCGAGCAGAAGGCGACCGCCCTGCGGGAGCACGGCGCGACCCACTACGTGGGCGATCACGTGGCGGACATGGTGGCGGCGGGGGTTGCCGGCGTGCCCGGAATCGCCGTGGCGACGGGCCCGTGTTCCCCGGATGAGCTGCGTGCGGCGGGGGCGAGCGTCGTGCTGGACGATCTCACCGGATTCCCAGCGGCGCTCGACGGCATGATCCAGCTAGCCTTGGAGCAGTAGCGGCTCAAGTGAAGCAGGGGTTTTCAGGTGCCTACGGGTCGAGTGAAGTGGTACGACACGGCCAAGGGATACGGCTTCGTCACCAGTGACGAGGGCGGTGACGTGTTCCTGCCCAAGGGCGCGTTGCCGGCGGGCGTCACCGACCTCAAGGGTGGTCAGCGGGTCGACTTCAGCGTGGTGGACAGCCGCCGTGGCGCCCAGGCCATGGGCGTGAAACTGCTGGACGCGCCGCCGTCGATGGCGGAGCTGCGGCGCCGGCCGGCCGAGGAGCTGCACGGCCTCGTCGAAGACATGATCAAGGTGCTGGAGGCGAAGGTCCAGCCGGACCTGCGTCGGGGCCGGTACCCGGACAAGAAGACCGCGCAGAAGATCGCTCAGCTGGTCCACGCGGTCGCGCGCGAGCTGGAGGTCTGAGGCACCAGCCCGGCGGTGGCGGCGCGGTCGAGGAGCGCCGTCACCGCGGCGAAGCCGGCCTCACCCAGGTCGGCCGTGAACTCGTTGACGTAGAGGCCGATGTGCCGGTCCACCACGTCGAGTTCCATTTCCTGGGCATGCGCGAGGACGTACTCCCGGCTGACCGTCGGGTCCGCCCAGGCCTGCCGGACGGACTCGCGGATCCAGCCGGCGGCGGCCTCCGGGTCGACCGCGCCGCGACGGGCCAGGATCGCGCCGAGGGGAATGGGCAGGCCCGTGTCGGCCTCCCACCACTCGCCGAGGTCGACGAGCGCGGTCAGGCCGTGCCGGTGGTAGGTGAAGCGGGCCTCGTGGATGACCAGGCCCGCGTCGTAGCGGCCGGCCGCGACGCCCGGCATGATCTCGTGGAACGGAACCACCTCGATCCGAGCTGGCGGCCGTCCGGCTGACCAGAGCCGGAACAGCAGGTACGCCGTGGTCCGGTCGCCCGGCACGGCCACCGTGGCGCCGGTCAGGTCGGCGCGGTCGCCCCGGGTGAGCACCAGCGGCCCGCACCCGCGACCGAGCGCGCCACCGCAGGGCAGCAGGTGGTAGTCGTCGAGCAGCCACGGCAGCGCCGCGTAGCTCACCTTCACCAGGTCGAACGCGCCCCGCTCGGCCGCCGTGTTGGTGACGTCGACGTCGGCGTAGGTCACCTCGACCGGCGGTGCGCCGGGCACCCGCCCGTGCACCAGGGCGTCGAACACGAACGTGTCGTTGGGGCAGGGCGAGATCGCCAGGGAGAGCGCCACGCCCTTCACGTTAGCCCCGCCCGCGCGGCCGGTCGGTGCGACCCCGTGCCTGGTGATCCGCGACAAACCAGACCGGCGCCGACTCCTGCCCCTCCGGTGCCCCCGTCCAGGTGCGAGAGGTCACGTCGCTCGGTGTCGAGCTGCCCCGGATGTGGGGCGAGGGGCACTGATGGCGGTGGTGGCGGGTGGTTAGGTCGGTCCCTGTCGAGCTGCCCCGGATGTAGGGCGAGGGGCACTGCTGGCTGTGGTGGCGGGTGGTTAGGTCGGTCCCTGTCGAGCTGCTCCAGATGTGGGGCGCAATCGCGCCAGCGGCGGCGGGTCGTGGCGATGTTTGATGCCTATGGCGTGCCCGCCCGTGCCCGTGCTCGTGCGGTGCCAGTGCTCGTGCGGTGCCTGTGCCGTGCCTGTGCCGCTCGTGCGGGTGCCCTGCCTGTGCGCGCTGTGGCCGTGGCGGTGGGGGCGTTCGGTGGTCGCGGTGGTCAGTGGATCCGGGTGGTCGTGGTGGTGGGCGGGGGCGATCCGGGGTGTACCGCCCTTCGGGCGATCGGGCGCGCCCCACTTCTGGGGCAGCTCGACAGGGGCCGACCACCACAGGGATACCCACAGCCCAAGCGCGTTGTCCACATGGTTATCCACAGGCGTAGGGCGCGCTGTTGACGACGCTCGCCGTGCGGAAAACCATGGACGGGTGGGGATCAGCGGGGATGCGATCGACGTGGGGGCGGTGCTGCGCGATCTTCGTCGACGTGCAGATCTGAGCCAACGGGAGTTGGCCGATCGGTCCGGGGTCCCGAAGAGCACACTGGCCCGGATCGAGGCGGGGCGGGGCGGCGAGCCGGCGTTTCGCACGGTGGCGCGGCTCGTCGGAGCGGCAGGGAGCGAGCTGGCGATCCGGCTGCACGACGAACCGCCGCTCGACAAGTTCGCCGATTCGGGCGGCGTGCCGCTGGGCATGCCTGTCGACGAGCCACGGGACGAGGCCGACCGTCGGTACCCGGCGCACCTCGATGTCCGCCGGGTACGGACCCTCAAGGACTGGCCGGGCGCGTGGTGGGCGCATTCGTACACTCTTCCGCAGAGATCGTGGCCTCTGCGCGTGCCGGAGCTGACCTACGACCTCGACCGGGCTCGGCGGGACCGGCGGCGGTGGCGGCAGGAGGCCCGCGCACGGGTGACTCTCCGGCGTACGGGCGAAGACGTGCCGGCCACCTCTTGGCGGTTCGTCGCCGAGCTGCCCGGAGCGGGACCGGTCGGCGAGCTGCGGGCTCATGAACGGAGTGTCGACCTCCTCCTCGGCGACGAACTGGACGACCGGCGTGAGGTGGTGCTCGAGGGTGTTGTCGTCGCTCCGGACCTGCGGTTTCTCGGTATCGGACGGCGGCTGGTCGAGCTGTTGGCCAAGGAGATGGCGCGGGCCGGCCTTCGTGCCGCCCACGCGGTCGCCGAGTTCGGCAACGTCGATTTTCTCCTCGCCTGCGGATTCGAACTTCGAGCGAGCAGACCGTCGGCGCTGATGCTCGACGTCCGAGGCGCGCCCGGGGTCAGCCCAGTGCCGCAGCCGCCTTCGTCAGCGCGGTGAGGGCCTCGCGCAGCCGCCAGGCGTCGCGGTCGCGCGGGCCGATCGGGTTGGAGATGGTGCGCAGCTCGGCGAAGGGCACTCCGGCCTGGGCGGCGGCGACGGCTACCCCGTACCCCTCCATGGCCTCGGCCACCGCCTCCGGATGCCGCCGGCGTAGCTCCTCGGTGCCGGCGGCGGTGCCGGTGACGGTGCTGACCGTGAGCACCGGGCCGATCGTGGCCATGGGTAGGGCGGCTCGCAGCGTTGCCAGTAACGCCGGGTGTGCAGGGACGATGCTGCCGCCCCCGAGCAGCGCGGGTGGCATGCCCAGATCCTCGATGCCGATGAAGCCGTCCGGTGAGTCGGCGCCCAGGTCGGCCGCGATGCTCGCGGTGCCGAGCACGGTGTCGCCGACCGCTGCGCGCCCGGTGAAGCCGCCGGCCACGCCGGCACTGACCACCGCACGGTACGGCCGACCGGCCGCCTCGGCCAGGGTCAGCAGCCGCGCGGTGGCGGCACCCGCGACGGCCGGGCCCACCCCGACCGGGGCGACGGTCACGTTGGTGGCGGTCAGCCCGGCCTGTACGGCGTCCGCCTCGGCCGGCACCGCGGTCACCACCAGCAGACCGCTCACGAGAGCGAGCCGGGGGACTCGCGGCGGGTCTCGTCGTCCGCGCCCCCACCCGGGCCGCCGACCGACGAAGAGGGCCGGTAGATGTGGTAGCCCGGCGGCGCGAGCCCCGCTTCGTCCTGCCGCTGCGACGTGGCCTGAGGTGGCGCCGGCGAGGTCGGTGCGACGGTCTCGGGCGCGACGGTCTGGGGCGCGACAACCTCGGGCTCGTCCTCGGCCAGTTCGTCGTCACCCAGCGGCCGGCCGGCCAGCTTCTCGGTGCGTAGCCGAGCGGCGACCAGCACTCCCCGGACGGCGGCCACGATGCCCACCCCGGCGGCGACCGCGATGCCGGTCCGGCCGGCGAACGGCACCAGCCCGAGCCCGCCACCGGCGACGAAGGCGAGCATGAGCACCGTCTCGGAGTGGGCGAAGGAGCTGGCCCGCAGCCGCTCCGGGATGCGCTCCTGAATCGAGGCGTCCACGGCGAGTTTGGCCACTCCGCTGACCAGCGCGGTGACCAGGCAGAGCAGGGCCACCATCAACAGCGAGAACTGGATGACGGCGAGTACCCCCACCCCCGCCACGATGATCATGCTGCTGGACTGGATGGCGGTCGGCCGGTGGATACGCAACCGGGTGCCGACCGCGGTCGCCAGGAAGCTGCCGACGGCCAGGGCGCCGCCGATCAGCCCCAGCGCCCACTCCGCGCCCAGGTCCCGCCCGAACACCCCGGTGGTCAGATCGCCCTTCTTGATGGCGAACGCGAGGAAGAGCAGCAGAAAGCCGTACACGGCCCGCAGGGTTGCGGCGCCGATCAGGGTGGCGATCACCAGCCGTCCGGCGGGCCGACCCCGGCCCAGCGGCCGGTCCGCGCGGCGGCCCAGGGCGCGTAGCGCGCGAGGGACGCGCTCGGGTGGCTCCGAGTCCGCCTTCGGGGGCAGCCGCAGCGAGATCACCATGCCGATCAGGAAGATCACCGACGCGACCCGCAGCGGCCACTGCGGCCCGAACCAGAAGGCGGCCAACCCGATCGGGGCCACCAGCGCGCCCGCCACCGTGCCGTACACGCTGGCCCGGGCACCCACCTGGGAGAGGCCCAGCCCTTCCGGCAACAGCCGGGGTACCGCCGCCGAGCGGGCCACGCCGTAGGCGCGCGACAGCGCCAGCACACCGAACGCGGCCGGATAGAGCCCGAAGCCGTGGATGTAGTCCGAGATCAGCCAGGCCAGGAACGCCCGGCCGAGCATGGTGGCGGCCAGCGCGTACCGCCGGCCGTGCCGGAAGTGGTCCAGCAGCGGCCCCACCACGGGCGCGAGCATCGCGAACGGCACCATGGTCACCAGCAGGTAGAGCGCGACCTTGCTGCGGGCCTCACCCAGCGGCACGTTGAAGAAGATCGTCCCGGCCAGGCCGATCGCGATCAGGGTGTCACCCGCGCAGGAGAGCGCGTGCAGGTCGAACAGCCGGACCATGCCGACCTCGCCGCCGGCGCCCCGCGCGCGGGCATGACCGGCCCGGCGGGTCACCCAGCGGCCGCTGCCCACCGAGCCGCGCAGGAGCAGACGGATGGCCCGAATGCCGGTGCCGACGGTCCGCCCGAGGAGGGAACGCCCGGAGTGGGAGTACGGCGGCATGTGCACCATCCTCGCCCATCCGACGCAGGTGTGCCGCATCAGTCGCGGCGAAAGGTTCCCCGGGAGTCCCTGTCACCCCTGCGGGGAGCATGGGGAACAATGGTCTGGTGACCAGGCCCGCCTCCACCCGTGCCGCCCGTCTCGACCAGGTCTGCGCCGCCGCCGTCGAGGTGGCCCGTGCCGGCATCACCGAGGTGGACGCCGACGACGTCGGCGACCACCTGCAGGTCGTGTCCGAGGGCGATCGGCTGGTCACCCACTACTTCGAGTGTCGCCTCGCCGGCTACCGCGGTTGGCGGTGGGCGGTCACCGTGACCCGCGTCCCGCGCAGCCGTACGGTGACCATCTGCGAGACGGTGCTGCTGCCCGGTCCGGACGCGCTGCTCGCGCCCGGCTGGCTGCCCTGGCAGGAGCGGCTCAAGCCCGGTGACCTCGGCCCGGGTGATCTGCTGCCGACCGCTCCGGAGGATGAGCGGCTGGTCCCCGGCTACCTGCTCTCCGACGACCCGGCGGTCGAGGAGACGGCCTGGGAGCTGGGTCTCGGTCGGGCCCGGGTGCTCTCCCGGGAGGGTCGGGCCGACGCGGCGCAGCGCTGGTACGACGGCGACCACGGCCCGACGGCCGCCATCTCCACGGCCGCGCCGGCCGCCGCCCGCTGCGGCACCTGTGGCTTCTACCTCCCGTTGGCCGGGGCGATGCGGGCGGCGTTCGGCGCGTGCGGCAACTTCTACGCACCCGACGACGGTCGGGTGGTCAGCGCCGACCATGGTTGCGGCGCGCACTCCGAGACGCTGATCGAGGCCGCCGAGACCGCGGTCGAGGACCTACCAACGGTGTACGACGACAGCGCCGTGGAGGCCATGTCGGTCAGCCGTGCGCCGGGTTCGGTCGAGGCGGGGGAGCCGGCGGAGCCGTACGGGCACCCCTGAGCGGCGCTCCGGCGCGGGCCGGCGCGTTCAGATCGCCCGGCGGCGGCGTCGGTTGGCGTCGTGCCGCAGCATGACGGCGAGCCCGGGGAAGCCCCACAGGAAACCGGCCAGGCAGGTCCAGAGCCAGTTCTCGTGATGGTGCTCGGTCAGCCAGCCCCGGAAGAACACCAGCAGCACCAGTCCGACGACCGCCCACGCGATCAGGCCGGCGACGGCGAACGGCACCATCGGCGGGTCCAGCGGCGCGGGGCGCGGTGGCTGGTCGTTCGGCATCGGGCAAGCGTACGCGATGCACTTCCCCTGCCCGCCAGCGATCTGGGACGATGCGCGCGACAACCGGAAGATCACCTGTGAGGTCCTCATGGCAGTAGCGCCGCCCGAGAACGACACACCTCCCAACCCCGCTCAACCGCGTAACGGCTTCGACCGGTTCTTTGAGATCTCCGCCCGCGGCTCAACGTTGAGTCGTGAGGTACGAGGTGGCCTGGCGACCTTCTTCACGATGGCGTACATCGTCGTGCTCAACCCGCTGATCCTGGGCGGCGCGGTCGACGGTGACAACAAGACTCTCCCGATTCCGGCGCTGGCCGCCGCGACGGCGCTGGTCGCCGGCCTGATGACCATCCTGATGGGTGTCGTCGGCCGGTTCCCGCTGGCGCTCGCCGCCGGTCTGGGCGTCAACGCCCTGGTGGCGTACGAGATCGCTCCCGAGATGACCTGGGCCGACGCGATGGGCCTCGTGGTGATCGAGGGTGTGATCATCGCGCTGCTGGTGCTGACCGGTCTGCGTACCGCGGTGTTCCGGTCGGTGCCCACGCAGATGAAGACGGCGATCGGCGTCGGCATCGGCCTCTTCCTGACCATCATCGGTCTGGTGGACGCCGGCTTCGTCCGGCGGCTCCCGGACGCCGCCAACACCACAGTTCCGGTCGGCCTGGGCGTCGGCGGCAAGCTGTTGAGCTGGCCACTGCTCGTCTTCGTGGTGGGCCTGCTGCTCACGCTGGTGCTCGTGGTGCGCCGGGTCCGCGGCGCGATCCTGATCGGCATCCTCGCGTCCACCGTGCTGGCGGTGATCGTGGAGGCGATCGGCAACATCGGCCCGTCGTTCGTCGACGGCAAGCCCAATCCGAAGGGCTGGGCGCTGAACGTGCCGGAGTTGCCCAAGACGGTTGTCGACGTGCCGGACCTGTCGCTGCTCGGCAAGTTCAACGTGCTCGACTCGTGGGGTCGGGCCGGCTGGGTCGTCGTGCTGATGTTCATCTTCACGCTGCTCATCACGGACTTCTTCGACACCATGGGCACGATGGTGGCGGTCGGCCAGGAGGGTGGCCTGCTGGACGAGCAGGGCACCCCGCCGAGGGCCAAGGAGATCCTGCTGGTCGACTCGATCGCGGCGGCGGCCGGCGGTGCGGCCAGCACGTCGAGCAACACGTCGTACATCGAGAGCGCGGCCGGTGTCGCGGAAGGTGCCCGGACCGGCGTGGCCAACCTGGTCACCGGCGCCCTCTTCCTGCTGGCGATGTTCCTGGCGCCGCTGGTGGTGATCGTGCCGTTCGAGGCGGCCTCGACGGCGCTGGTGGTGGTCGGTTTCCTGATGATGACCGCGGTACGGACGATCGACTGGTCGGACTACGAGATCGCGATTCCCGCGTTCCTCACCATCGTGCTGATGCCGTTCACCTACTCGATCTCGAACGGGATCGGTGCTGGTCTGATCACCTTCGTGGTGGTCAAGCTGGCCCGGGGCAAGGCCCGGGAGATCCACCCGCTGCTGTACGGGGTGGCCGCCCTCTTCGTGCTGTACTTCCTGCGCGGGCCCATCGAGTCGCTGGTGCTCTGACAGGTGTCGTCCGGGCGGGGAGTCGATGGTGACTCCCCGCCCGGAACTGCACAAACATCCCCGTGAGCCTGGTCATAACAGATGTCGTTAGCCAGGCTCATTAGTTAAGCTAACTAATGTGACGGAGCGGACGGTGACGGCGGAACGCGTGCCACCGGCGCAACTGGCTCCCCAGTTGCGAGATGCGATCACCCGACTCAACCGGCGGGTCCGACGGGCCCGGCCGGTCGGCGACCTCACGGTCACCCAGGTCTCCGCGCTCACCAGCCTGCGGCTGGCGGGCGGGATGACGCCCCGGGAACTGGCCGAGATCGAACGGGTGCAGCCACCGACGATGACCAAGATCGTCGCGAAGTTGGAGGACCGTGGCCTCGTGCGGCGGACCCCCCACCCGACCGACGGCCGGCAGGTCATCCTCGCGGCGACCGAAGGAGGGCAGGCCGTGCTCGACCAGTTCGAGCGGGCCCGCGACGAGTGGCTGGCCCACCGGCTGGCCGCGCTCGACGAGGACGAACGGGAGACCCTGCACAGGGCCGCCGAGATTCTCCAGCAGCTCGCTCGCGCCTGAGCCCGCGCCCGCGCCACCGGGCCGTGCCGTCACCTGACGATGACGCGTACGTCCTTGAGGAGGCGCACCGAGAGTGCAGGCCAAGCTGAGCACGATGTTCCAGTCCCTACAGGTCCGCAACTACCGCCTTTTCGCATCCGGGCAGCTGATCAAACTGATCGGCGTCTGGATGATGTTCATCGCCCAGGACTGGCTCGTCCTCGAGCTTTCCGACAACTCGGCCACCGCGCTCGGCGTGGTCACCGCCTGTCAGTTCACGCCGGTGCTGCTGCTCACGCTCTTCTCCGGCCGCCTCGCCGACCGGTACGACAAGCGGGTCCTGCTGTTCGCCGCGAACGCCTTCTGGAGCGTGCTGGCGCTCGGCATGTCCCTGCTGGTCCTCACCGACCTGGTCCAGCTCTGGCACGTCTTCGCGTTCGCCGCGCTCCTCGGCACGGCCAACGCCGTGGAGACCCCGGTCCGCCAGGCGTTCGTCTCGGAGCTGGTCGGCACGCCGCTGCTGCCCAACGCGCTGTCGCTGAACGCCGCCGTCTTCAACTCCGCCCGGATCGTCGGTCCGGCAGTCGCCGGTCTGGCGATCGCCGCCTTCGACGTCGGCCCGGTCTTCCTGTTCACCGCCGTCAGCTCCATCGCGCCGCTGGTGAACGTCGTCCGGATGCGGACCGCCGACCTGCACCGCGACGCGCTCCTACCGCGCGACGAGCGGGCGTCCGCGAAGGTCGTCGACGGGCTGCGGTACGTGTGGCGGCGGCCGGACCTGCTGCTGCCGATGGCGGTGATGTCGGTGATCGGCATGTCGCTGTTCAACTTCCAGCTCACCCTGGCCGCGCTGGCGAAGACGGTGTTCAACACCGGTGCCGCCTCGTTCGGCCTGTTCAGCACCGCCCTTGCCGTGGGCGCGCTGGGCGGCGCGCTCAGCGGCACCGGCCGGCGCAGCCGCCCGTCGGTGTGGCTGGTGCTCGGCGCCGCGATCGGCTGCGCCAGCTTCGGCACCCTGGTCGGCTTCGCGTCGGCGTACTGGCTGGTCGTCGCGCTGCTGGTGCCCACCGGCTTCTTCATGGTCTTCTTCGCCCAGGCCGCCAACCAGCGCGTCCAGCTCGGCGTGGACGCCGCGTTCCGGGGACGGGTGATGGCCCTGTGGGTGCTGGTGTTCCTGGGCACCAACCCGGTCGGCGCACCGCTGATCGGCTGGGTGGCCGAGCGCTTCGGCGCCGGCGCGAGCATCTGGATGGGCGGGCTGATCTCGCTGGCCACCGCGCTGATCGCGCTGACCTGGCAACTGCGCCGCTCCGGTGCGCGGCTGCGCTTCCGGGTGCTGCCCATGCCCCGCTTCTACGTCACTTCCGCCGACTGCTGAGCCGCGCGCTCGGGCCCCCGCCGACCGCCGGGCAGGGGCCCCGAGCGTGGTCCCGATCGACGGATAGCGCGGATGCGGCCAAACCGCTGGCGAGGTGGCACGCCGGGGCTTAGCGTCGATACGTGGGAGTCGGACGCGCGCTGATGCTGGCCCTGGCGTTCCTCGCCATGGCCAGCATTCCGGCGGTGTTCGCCCTGCTCTTCTGCTACGACGAGATTCTCGACCGGGTGGTCTGCGGCTGGGCCGAGTGGCGGGAGCGCCGGCGGGAGCGACGCACCATCGCCCGCCTCGACCGGGCCATCGAAGCCGACGCGCTGACCCGGGACATCGACCTCAGCGAGTTCGACCGCACCGACCGTCGTCCCCTGGAACAGCTCGCGGCCGACCTGCGCCGCCTCGGCGGTCAGCGACTCGGCGGCATCGGCCGGCCGATGGTCTGGCACGGCGCGGTGGTCCAGGCGTACGACGACCGGCTCCGGCTGGCCTGCCGCGCCCTGGGGATCAGCGAACACCTGGCCGAGCTGACCGGCGTCGACCAGGAGATCGAGCGGGTACGGGTGGAGGGCCTGCTGCACGCCGCCGGGTTGACCCTGCCGGCCGCCCGAGCTGGCCACCGGCAACGCCACCGTTGACAGGCCCCCGAATGCGGCTGTTCGTCGCGGTCAACCCGCCCGTGGAGGCCGTCGACCATCTCGGCGCGCAGATCGCCCGGTTGCGGGTCGGCGCGGCGGCGGCCGTTGGTGCCCGGGTGCGGCTCGCCGACCCGGCGGACCTGCACCTCACCCTGGCGTTCCTCGGTGACGTCGAGGCCGGCCGGCTGGTCGACGTGGAGAGTGCGCTCGGGCTCGCCGCCGACTCGTTCCGCGCCGGCCTCGATGCCCCGCCCCGGCTGCGTCTCAGCGGTGGTGGCGTGTTCGGTGACGGTCGGCGTACGGTGCTCTGGGTGGACGCCCAGGGCGATGTCGAGGCGCTGCACGGCCTGGCCCGGCTGGTCCGGGACCGGCTGCGGCTCGCTGGGGTGGCGTACGACGAAAAGCCCTTCCGCCCGCACCTGACCGTGGCCCGGCCCGGGGACCGGATGGACCCGGCCGCCGTCGAAGCCGACCGCACCGCGCTGGACGAGTACGCGGGACCGGAGTGGCCGGCGACCGAGCTGCTGCTGATGCGCAGCCACCCCGGGTCGGGACGCTCGCGCTACGACCGGCTCGCCGCCTGGCCGCTCTGACTCGGCGCGCCCGCGTGAACGGCCTTGATCGACTCGGGTTCGTGGAAGTCGGGGTGTTTTACGGGTGCTGACAGCGCGACTTCCGTGAACCCGAGTCGATCAAGCGCGAAGCGTCAGGAGGACTCTCGGGCGGCCGGACCGCTGCCGAAGAGCACGTCGTCCCAGCTCGGCAGCCGCTTGCGCGGCTTGCCGCTGGCGTCGGTGGACTCGCCGCCGGCCGCCGCAGCGGCCGCCGTGCCGGTGCGTCGGGGCCGCAGCACCGCCAGCGACGGCACGGCCGGGACCTCCTTGGGCGCGTCCGAGTCGTCGTCGAAGGCCGACCCCTGGCCGCCGCCGAGCAGCGCGGCAGCGCCACCGCCGACCGGCCGCTGCCGGGGCGCGTCGGACCCGGCCAGAGCCGCCGGAGTACGCGGTTCGAGCCCGCGACCCGACGAGCTGCCGAGTGGACGGTCCAGCGAGGCGAGCAAAGCGTCCCGGCCGGCCCGGATCGGATCCCGGCCCGGTCGCGGGTGCTCGGACGCCGCCGGCAACCCGTGCCCACCCCGACTCGGCTCACCGCGCGACGGACCGGGCAGGCCGTGCCCGCTCCGCTCCGGCGCCGGCTCCTGGCCGAGGATCGGCGTGGGCCGCTCGGCGCACAGATATTGCGCCATGTCGTCGTGCGGCGTGACCACCTGCCGGGCCTTGTCCATGTCCCAGATGGCCTGCGCGGTGGCCTTGCCCGACGGCCAGGTGGCGATGATCCGCCAGGTGCCGTCGTCGCGCCGGTACGCGTCCCAGGAGATCTTCTCGGTGTCGATGCCGTGCTGGCTCAGCCGACCGTTGACCACCTCGGCGAGCGGGGTGGGCTTCTCCGCGCCCTTGAGGCGGGTGCGACGGGCGTGCTGGGCGAGCATGGCCCGCTCCTGGAGCACCGGACCGGCGTAGCGCAGGACCCGGTCGACCGGCACTCCGGCGATCCGGGCGACGTCCTCGGCCGACTCACCGGAACGGATGCGGGCCTGGATGTCCCGGGGGGACAGTGAGGGAATCGGGTCGACGGTGCTCGGTGCCACCGCGAGCGGCGGGGCACCCGGCTCGGGGTGCATCACACCGGCGATGCGCTCGTCGATCGGCAGGGCGAGCAGTCGCCCGACCTCGTCGGCGAGCACCAGGGCCTGGCCGTCCTCGGAGAGGGCGACGAAGCGTACTGGGCGCATAGCGTTGCCTCCGTCCCGCTTCGCTGGCCGCACGCCACGAGTCGGCCACCCAGGCGTCTCGGACCACCGTACGCGCATCTGTCTCAGGGTGGGGGAAGCGACACCCGCATGTCGTGACTGAGCTGCGGCAACGATCACGGTGGGTGTCCGTCGAGGCGTCAACGGACACCCACCGTGACGAAGCTCAGAGGCGCTCGACCACGTAGTCGATGGAGGCGGTCAGAGCCTCGACGTCGGACGGCTCGACGGCCGGGAACAGCGCCACCCGCAACTGGTTGCGGCCGAGCTTGCGGTACGGCTCGGTGTCGACGATGCCGTTCGCGCGCAGCGCCTTGGCGATCGCGGTGGCGTCCACCCCGTCGGCGAAGTCGATGGTCGCGACCACGTTGGACCGCAGCGCCGGGTCGGTGACGAACGGAGTGGCCACCGTGGACCGCTCGGCCCAGCCGTACACCGTGGCGGCGCTCTCCGCCGTGCGCTTCGCCGCCCACGCCAGGCCGCCCTGCGCGTTCATCCAGTCGGTCTGCTCGGCGGCCAGGAAGATGGTGGCCAGTGCCGGAGTGTTGTAGGTCTGCTCGAGCCGCGAGTTGTCGATCGCGGTCACCAGGTCGAGGAAGGCCGGGATGTAGCGCCCGGACGCCTTGACCTCGGCGGCCCGGTCCAGCGCGGCCGGCGACATCAGGGCCAGCCACAGGCCACCGTCGGAGCCGAAGCACTTCTGCGGCGCGAAGTAGTAGACATCGGTCTCGCCGACGTTGACCTCCAGGCCACCCGCGCCCGAGGTGGCGTCGACCAGCAGCAGCGACCCCTCGTCCGCGCCGGCCACCCGGCTGATCGGCACGGCCACGCCGGTCGAGGTCTCGTTCTGCGGCGTCGCGTACACGTCCACGCCGGCCTCGGCGACCAGGGCCGGGGCGCTGCCCGCTTCGGCCTTGCGGACCGTCGGCTCGCCCAGGAACGGGGCGTCCTTGACCGACTTGGCGAACTTCGCGCCGAACTCGCCGAAGCTGGCGAACTGCGCCCGGTCGCGGACCAGGCCGAAGGTGGCGACCTCCCAGAACGCGGTGGTGCCGCCGTTGCCGATGACGACCTCGTAGCCCTCGGGCAGGGAGAAGAACTCGGCGATCCCGGAGCGCAGCCGGGCCACCTGGTCGCGGACCGTCTTCTGCCGGTGCGACGTACCCAGGTAGCTGGTCGCCACCTCGGCGAGCGCGGACACGGCCGCCGGACGGACCTTGGACGGGCCGCAGCCGAAACGGCCGTCGGCGGGCTTGATCTCGTCGGGAATCCGGATGATCGGTGCGTCAGCCACGGTTCTGAAGATCCTTCCGCAAGGGCGAGGGCGGGCCCGGCGACACTGCCGGCCCTCATCCTCGCACCCGTCGCGATCAGTCCGGCCGCTGGTCCCACGACCGTCCATGAGGCGTGCGCCACAACGCGCCCTGCCGAAAGGAAGGGCCCCTTCCTATACGCGAGGCGTTAAGAAGGTGCCCTTCCTTACACCTCAGACGCCGTGCGGGACGGCGCCCCAGCCTTCGACGTCGGACGGCTTGCGGGTTTCCGGGCCGACGTAGCGGGCGGACGGCCGAACCAGCCGCTGGAGGCGCTTCTGCTCCAGGATGTGCGCGCTCCAGCCGCCCATCCGCGCGCAGGTGAACATCGACGTGAACATGTGCGCCGGCACCTCGGCGAAGTCCAGCACCACGGCCGACCAGAACTCGACGTTGGTGGCCAGCACCCGGTCCGGGCGGCGGGCCTGCAATTCGGCCAGGGCGGCCTTCTCCAGCGCCTCGGCGATCTCGAAGCGCGGCGCGCCCAGCTCCTTGGCGGTGCGCCGGAGCACGCGGGCGCGCGGGTCCTCGGCCCGGTAGACCCGGTGGCCGAAGCCCATCAGCCGCTCGCCACGGTCGAGGACACCCTTGACGTAGCCCTCCGCGTCGCCGCTGCGCTCCACCGCCTCCAGCATGGTGAGCACGCGCGACGGCGCGCCACCGTGCAGCGGGCCGGAGAGGGCGCCGATGCCGGACGAGATGCAGGCCGCCGCGTCGGCGCCGGTGGAGGCGACGATGCGGGCGGTGAAGGTGGAGGCGTTCAGGCCGTGCTCGGCGGCCGAGATGAAGTACGCGTCGACGGCCTTGACGTGCCGCGGGTCCGGCTCGCCGCGCCAGCGCTTCATGAACCGCTCGACGATGGTCTGCGCCTTGTCGATCTCCTTCTGCGGCACCGCCGGCAGGCCGAGGCCGCGAGCGGACTGGGCGACGAAGGAGAGCGCGGTCACCGACACCCGGGCCAGGTCCTCGCGGGCCTGCTCGTCGGAGATGTCCAGCAGTTGGCTGAGGCCCCAGTACGGCGCCAGCATGGCGACCGCCGACTGCACGTCGACCCGGATGTCACCGGAGTGCACCGGCACCGGGAACGGCTCTGCGGGCGGCAGGCCCGGCCCGAACCGGCCGTCGACCAGCAGCGCCCAGACGTTGCCGAATGAGACCTGGCCGATCAGATCCTCGATGTCGACCCCGCGATAGCGCAGCGCGCCACCCTCGCGGTCGGGTTCGGCGATCTCGGTCTCGAAGGCGACGACGCCCTCCAGACCGGGTTTGAAGTCGGCCATGTCGCTCTCCTGGATCTGGTCGGTGCGCCCGATCAGCTGATCCGGCCCGGTCGGCCGAGCGCCTTAGGCGACCCTCAGGGATGTGTTCGGAACATCTTGCCTGCTGGGTAACCGGATACGCGACCCAGTGCGACTGTGCTGCACGCGACATCTCAGGGCGCGCATTCTCCGCGCCGGTCGGTGAGACTGGGCGAAGCGGTCTGGCCAGCGCGGGAGGGTGCCGGTCAGCACGCCGAGAAGGAGTGGGGACGTGACGGGCGACACACCAGCCCCGGCTGCGATGCGTAACGAGTACGCCGCGGACCTGGGCCTGACCGAGGCTGACCTGGCCGCCGACTGGTACACCCAGTTCGACAGGTGGTTCGCCGACGCGGTGGCTCACGGGCTGCCCGAACCCAACGCCATGGTGGTGGGCACGGCCGACGCCGCCGGCCGACCGAGTGGGCGGACGGTGCTGCTCAAGGGGTACGACCCGGAGGGCTTCGTCTTCTTCACCAACCACCTGTCCCGCAAGGGCGTCGAGGCGGCCGGCAACCCGTACGCCAGCCTGGTCTTTCCGTGGTTTCCGATGCAGCGGCAGGTGGTGGTCGCAGGAGTGATCGCCCCGGTCGAGCGGGCGGTGACCGAGTCGTACTTCGCGAGTCGGCCGCGCGGGTCACAGGTGGGCGCGTGGGCCAGCCCGCAGTCGTCCGTGGTGCCGGACCGGGCCACGTTGGAGGAGCGCTACCGCGAGGTGGCCGAGCGGTACGCCGACGAGAGCGCCATTCCGCCACCGCCGCACTGGGGTGGTCTGCGGGTCCGGCCGGACTCGGTGGAGTTCTGGCAGGGCCGGTCCGGTCGGTTGCACGACCGCCTGCGCTTTCGTCGCGTCGACGGAAGCGACTGGATCGTCGAGCGGCTGGCGCCGTGACCGGTGTGCAGGAGGCCCGGCCGCGCGGAGCGCGCCGCTGGGCGATCGACGTCCGCCCGCTGGGCGTCCCGGCGTACCGGCGGCTGTGGCTCGGCAACACCGTGGCGATGTTCGGCTTCCAGTTCACCGCCGTCGCGGTGCCGGTGGAGATGTACGCCCTCACCCGGGACTCGTTCTGGGTCGGCCTGCTGGGCATCGCCGCGTTCGTACCCCTGCTGATCTTCGGGCTCTGGGGTGGCGCGGTCGCCGACGCCCGCGACCGCCGTGCGGTGCTGCTCGGCGGCTCATTGTTGCTCTGGGCATCCACCCTCGGGCTGCTGGTCCAGGCGCTGCTGAACGTGGGCAGCCCGGTGCTGCTGCTGGTGTTGATGGCGGTGCAGTCGGTGGCGTTCGCGATCACCTCGCCGGCCCGCAGCGCCATGCTGCCCCGGCTGGTCCCCGACGACCTCGTCCCGGCCGCCAGCACCCTCAACTACACGACCTTCACCGCCGCGTCGGTCGCCGGCCCGCTCGCCGCCGGCCTCATCCTCGCCGCCTCGTCGGACACCCGGGTGGTGCTGCCGATCGCGTACGGGCTGGACGCGGTGCTGTTCACGGCGATGCTCTGGGCGGCGCTGCGCCTGCCGGCGCTGCCGCCCGAGCCGAGCGCCGACGGTCAGGTCCGCCGCGCCGGCCTGGCCAGCGTCATCGACGGTTTCCGGTACCTGGCCACCACGCCCGTCCTGCTGCTCTCCTTCGGCGTGGACCTGATCGCGATGATCCTGGCCATGCCGAGGGCCCTGTTTCCGGAGATCGCCAACGAGCGGTTCGGCGGGGGCGGCTCGGTCGGCCTGCTCTACAGCGCCATCGCGATCGGCTCCATGATCGGCGGGCTGACCTCCGGCTGGATCGGTCGGCTCCGCCGGCAGGGGGTCGGCCTGGTCGTCGCGGTGGTCGGCTGGGGAGTCGCGATCGCCGCCGCCGGGCTGGCCCAGCAGCTCTGGCTGATGGTCCTGCTGCTCGCCGTTGCCGGCGCCGCCGACCTGGTCAGTGCCGTACTCCGCCAGTCCATGCTGCTGGTGTACGCGCCGGACCGGATGCGCGGCCGACTCCAGGGCGTCAACACGGTGGTGGTGGCCGGTGGGCCTCGCCTCGGCGACCTGCGGGCCGGCACCATGGCCGCCGGGTTCGGCGGCGGGGTGGCCTGGGTCGCCGGCGGACTCGCCTCGGCGGTGCTCGTGGTGGTGCTCGCGGTCGCCTTCCCGGCGCTGCTGCGCTACCGGGCCACGACGGCGTCGAGCGGCGACCGGTCGTGACCGGTTAGGGTCGCCGGCATGGACAGCCCTGAGCAGCGCCCCTTCTCCGGCGCACAGTGGACCATCGCCGCCGCGGGCCACGAGGCCGTCATCGTCGAGGTGGGCGGCGGGCTGCGGACGTACCGGCACGACGGCGTCGACCTGCTCGACGGGTACGGCGTCGACGAGGTCTGCCCCGGCTGCGCCGGACAGGTGCTCGCTCCCTGGCCGAACCGGATCCGGGACGGGCGCTACGTGTACGGCGACCGGACGCACCAGCTCTCGCTGACCGAGCCGGAGCGGCATGTCGCCATCCACGGGCTGGTCAACTGGGTGCCGTGGCGGCTGTTGGAGCAGTCCACGGACGCGGTGACCGTCGGCTACGACCTGCCGCCGCAGCCCGGCTACGAGTGGCCGCTGCGGCTGGTCAGCCGGTGGAGCGTGAGCGCGGACGGTCTGCGGGCCGAGCACGAGGTGACGAACGTGGGCACCGAGGTCGCCCCGTTCGGCTTCTCCGTGCACCCGTACCTGCAACTGCCGGGTGTCGCCGTGGACGACCTGGTCATGCGGCTGCCGGCGCGTACCCGGATCATGGTGGACGGCCGGTTGCTCCCGGTCGGCGCGACGCCGGTGGCCGGCACCGAGTACGACTGGACCAGCCCGCGCCGGATCGGCGACGCCGAGTTGGACCTGTGCTTCGGCGAGGTCGTCCGTGACGCCGACGGCGGCTCATCGGTGAGCCTCGCGGCGCCGGACTCCTCGTCCGGGGTGAGCATCTGGGCGGACGCGGAGTTCGGCTGGTGGCAGGTCTTCACTGGCGACGCGCTCACCGGCGAGCGACACCGCCGGTCGGTGGCGATCGAGCCGATGACCTGCCCGCCGGACGCGTTCCGGTCGGGCAAGGACGTGCTCGCGCTGGGGCCCGGCACGACCTGGCGGGGTGCCTGGGGCATCCGTCCCGGGGCCTGATGGAGTTCGCCGAGGTCGTCCGCCGTCGACGGATGGTCCGCAACTACGACCCGGACCGTCCGGTCCCGCCCGACGTGGTGGACCGGCTGCTGGACCACGCCGTGCGCGCCCCATCGGCCGGCTTCGCCCAGGGCTGGGGTTTCCTGGTGCTGGAGGAACCGGCCGACCGGGAGCGGTTCTGGGCGGCCACCACGCCGGACGGCGGAGGCCGGGAGCGCTGGCTGGCCGGGATGCGCCGCGCGCCGCTCATCGTGGTGCCGCACGCCAACGAGTCGGCCTACCTGACGCGGTACGCGGAGCCCGACAAGGGCTGGACCGACCGGTCGAAGGACCGCTGGCCGGTGCCCTACTGGTACGTCGACACCGGCTTCGCCGCGCTGCTCATGCTGCTCACGGCGGTGGACGAGGGGCTGGGGGCGTGTTTCTTCGGGATCCCACCCCAGCGGCTGGCCGCGTACCGGGAGAGCTTCGGCGTGCCCGAGGAGTACCAGCCCATCGGCGCCGTCACAATCGGTTACCGGGCGGCGGACCATCGGTCACCATCGTTGCGTCGCGGTCGGCGCGGGATCGACGAGGTGGTGCGGCGCGGCCGGTGGAGCTGAGCGTGGCGTCCCGTTCGTCGGGTTGAGGATCGGACGAGCGATAGCGAAACTGACATCAGGGAGCAGAACGTCGCGTGCGCGGGGCCGCTAGGCTGGCACGGTCATCGGCGCCGCGCCGCGCGGCGCCCGCCGCGGCCCGGCTCGGCGCCGTCGGTCCGTCCGGTCTCGGGGAGGGGAGCGTGCCGTCGTGATCTTCAGAGCGGTCCGGGACGGGCGTCCCTACCCGGAGCACAACCTGACGCTCAAGCAGTGGGCGGAGATCCCGCCCCGTCCGCTGCGGCTGGATCAGTTGATCACCACCAAGCGCGAGTTGGCGCTCGACAAGCTCCTAGCGGAGGACTCGACCTTCTACGGCGACCTCTTCCCGCACGTCGTGCAGTGGAGCGGTGGCCTCTATCTGGAGGACGGGCTGCACCGCGCGCTGCGCGCCGCGCTGCAACAGCGCAACCAGATCCACGCCCGGGTCCTGGTGCTCTCCGGTACGGGCGATCCCGCCTGAGGCTTCGTTAAGGTGGCGGCATGACTGCCCTCGATCTGCTCGACCTGGACCCGTCGCTCAGCGAGGAGGAGCGGCAGATCCGCGATGTCGTCCGCCGGCTGGTCGACGACCGGGTCCGCCCGCACGTCGCCGACTGGTACGAGGAGGGTCGCGTGCCGGCCCGCGAGCTGGCCCGGGAGTTCGGCAAGCTCGGGCTGCTCGGCATGCACCTGAGCGGGTACGGCTGCGCGGGCGCGTCCGCCGTCGCGTACGGGCTGGCGTGTCAGGAGTTGGAGGCCGCCGACTCGGGTGTCCGTTCGCTGGTCTCGGTGCAGGGCTCGCTGGCGATGTACGCCATCTGGCGCTTCGGCAGCGAGGAGCAGAAGCAACGCTGGCTGCCCCCGATGGCGACCGGCGAGGCGATCGGCTGCTTCGGCCTCACCGAGCCCGACCACGGCTCCGACCCGGGGTCCATGGCCACCCGGGCCCGCCGCGACGGCGACGACTGGGTGCTCACCGGCGGCAAGATGTGGATCACCAACGCGCCGATCGCCGACGTCGCCGTGATCTGGGCGCGAACCGACGACGGGGTACGCGGTTTCGCCGTACCCATGGACACGCCCGGTGTCACGGCGCGCGAGATCAGCCGCAAGATGTCGCTGCGCGCGTCGCTGACCGGCGAGATCGTGCTCGACGACGTCCGGCTTCCGGCCGACGCGCAACTGCCCGGGGCCGTCGGGCTCAAGGCCCCGCTGAGCTGCCTTACCGAGGCCCGCCACGGCATCGTCTGGGGCGCCGTCGGCGCGGCGCGCGACTGCCTGGAAACCACCCTGGCGTACGCCACCACGCGCACCCAGTTCGGCCGACCGCTCGCCGGGTTCCAACTCACCCAGGCCAAGCTCGCCGACATGGCCGTCGAGCTGGTGAAGGCGCAACTGCTCGCGCTGCACCTCGGCCGGCTCGCCGACGCCGGCCGGCTGCGCCCCGACCAGGTGAGCGTGGGCAAGCTGAACAACGTGCGGGAGGCGCTGGCCATCGCCCGACAGTGCCGCACCATCCTCGGTGCCAACGGCGTCTCCGGCGAGTACCCGGTGCTGCGGCACGCGAACAACCTGGAGAGCGTGTTGACGTACGAGGGCACCTCGGAGATCCACCAGCTGATCGTCGGCCAGCGGCTCACCGGGCTTTCCGCCTTCGCCTGACCTGCCCGTTTACGCTTTCCGGCCGCTCGCCGCGCGGCTGTCGTACGGGGGCCGTACCGTCATTGACAGACGACGTGTCTGACGAGGACGGTGAGTGTGATGGCTCGCGACGCTGACATCAACGAGCCCACGAGGGAGTTCCCCGGTTACCCGACCGGCGACGACCTCAGGGAGCGCTCGGCCGCGACACCCGACCCGACTCCGGGCGGGCCGGAGGGCACCGATGGTCCCGGCACCGGCGGGGGTGGGGGTGCGGCCCGCGGGTTGCTCCTGCTGCTCGGCGCCGCCGCGCTGGCCGTGGTGGTGCTGCTCGGCGTGCAGGCGACCGGCTTTCTGCCGGACTTCCGTAACCCGTTCGCCAAGGAGCAGACCGACCGCAGCCAGCCGCCGCTGCTGAAGTCGATCCAGGATCTGAGCCGCTACGTGGCGGCCGAAGGCAACTTCCAGGTCGTGGTCGACACCCAGAACGACCGGCGCAACGTCCCGGACTTCCTGCTCAACGAGCGCACGCTGTTCGTCGGAGCCGGCAGCATCGAGGCGTACGTCGACTTCACCAAGATCGGTGAGGGTGCCGTGGTGCAGTCCGCCGACGGCAAGTCCGTCGAGATCAAGCTGCCCGCGCCGCAGCTCGGCGAGACCAACCTCGACATGGAGAAGAGCTACGTCTTCGCCGAGCAGCGTGGCCTGCTCAACCGGCTCGGTGACCTGGTCGGCAACGACCCCAACCGGCAGCAGCAGATCTACCAGCTGGCCGAGGAGCGGATCACCGCCGCCGCCCGGGACAGCGGGCTCTCCGCCCGCGCCGAGGAGAACACCCGCAAGATGCTGGAGGGGCTGCTGCGCTCACTGGGCTACCAGCAGGTCACGGTCACGTACACGGCCCCCTGACCCAGCGCCTCGGCGCTTCGGTCTTCAGCGCCCCGGCGTTCTGGCTTACGCAGCGCCCGCCCCGACGATGGTCGAGGCGGGCGCTGCCCCGTCCGCCGCGCCGTCGCCCGGTCCGCCTCCGCTGCCGCGCCGTCGCCCGTCCGCCGCCGCTGCCCGGTCTGCCGCGCGCCGTCGAGCGGGTTGATCCACTCCACATCGCTGATCTCGGGGTATCACCGCCCTCGGAAAGCCCCACATCGGCGATGTGGAGTGGATCAAGGACCGATAGAGCGATGGGCCGCCAAGATCCGCGCAACTTCGAGGATCCTGCTGCCTCCGACGATCGGGAAGCAGCAGTATCCCCGAAGTTGTGACCGGCTGCGGCCGGTCTGCACCGAGGCCGGGGGTGGGGTCAGTGGCCGGTGGAGGCCAGGTAGCGGTCCTCGTTGGGCATGAGGACCCAGAGGATCAGGTAGACGATCACCTGGGTGCCGGGCAGCAGCAGGGACAGCAGGAACAGCAGCCGGACCATCCCGGCGGACATGCCGAACCGCTGACCGAGGCCGGCGCAGACACCGGCGAGCATGCGCCCCTGGCGGGGTCGGACCAGTTTGCGACTCATCGTCGTACTCCCACTCTGCGGCGGTGTGCCGCGTCTGCAATCCACGGTAGAAAGGGGCGGCCGCTCCGCCCTCGGTCCCGAGGAGGATCGGCGACCCGTGGACCCGTAGGTACTTACCCGTGCGGCCCCCGCCCGACGCCCCGCGCCCGCGCCCCCGCCCCCGCGCCAAGGTCGTGCTCGATCCTGGATGTAGTGGCCTCCGGCCGAGCGTGAGGCCACTACATCCAGGATCGAGCGCGATCATGCGGGCGAGCGCGATCATGTCGCCGGGTGTTCACGCGGGCCGGGCGATCACGCACGCTGCCCGCGGGTGGAGGAGCGGCGGGCTGCGGCGCTCGGGTAAGGGGTGAGCAGGGCAGGTAGGCTGACAGGTCGGGCACCCGCACCCCGGGTGACCGGCGGCCACCCGACCGGGCGGTCACGAGCGGGGCTGCCGATCGGCGGCCACGACCGGGCGGAAACCCGACCACGGGAGCACGCCGAGGAAGCGCAGCCATGATCAGTGTTTTCGACCTCTTCAGCGTCGGCATCGGGCCGTCCAGCTCGCACACGGTGGGGCCGATGCGGGCGGCGCGTACGTTCGTCGCCGGGCTCAAGGCCGACGGGCTGCTCACCGACACCGCGCGGGTGCAGGCGGAGCTGTTCGGGTCGCTGGGCGCGACCGGGCACGGGCACGGCAGCGGGCCGGCGGTGCTGCTGGGGCTTGCCGGCGAGTCCCCGGAGACGGTTGACACGGACACCGTCGGTCCTCGCGTCGAGCGCATCCGCGCTGAGCGGCGGATCAGCCTCCTCGACGCGCACGAGATCGACTTCGACCCCGATCGGGACCTGACGTTGCACCGTCGCCGGTCGTTGCCGTACCACCCGAACGGGATGACCTTCGCGGCCTTCAACGCGGCCGGGGAGCAGGTCAGGACCCGCACCTACTACTCCGTCGGTGGCGGTTTCGTGGTGGACGAGGCGGCGGCGGGCGCGGACAAGATCAAGCCGGACACGACGCGGGTGCGGTACCCGTTCCTGACCGGGGCGCAGCTCCTCGACGTCACCACCCGTACCGGGCTGTCGATCAGCGAGGTGATGCTGGCCAACGAGCGTTCGTGGCGCAGCGAGGCGGAGATCCGGGCGGGCCTGCTGGAGATCTGGCGGGTGATGCGGGAGTGCGTGCAGCGCGGTTGCGAGCGGGACGGCGTACTCCCTGGGGGTTTGAAGGTCCGGCGGCGCGCGGCGGAGCTGCGGCGCGGCCTGGAGGCGGACGCCGGGACGGCCGACCCGTTGCACGCGATGGACTGGGTGACGCTGTTCGCCCTGGCGGTGAACGAGGAGAACGCGGCCGGAGGTCGGGTGGTGACCGCCCCGACGAACGGCGCGGCGGGGATCATCCCGGCGGTGCTGCACTACTACAGCCGGTTCGTCGAGGGCGCCGACGACGACGGGGTGGTGCGGTTCCTGCTCGCGGCCGGCGCGATCGGGGTGCTGTTCAAGGAGAACGCGTCGATCTCCGGCGCGGAGGTCGGCTGCCAGGGTGAGGTCGGCTCGGCGTGTTCGATGGCGGCGGCGGGCCTGGCCGAGGTGCTCGGCGGCACGCCGGAGCAGGTGGAGAACGCGGCCGAGATCGGGATGGAGCACAACCTCGGGTTGACCTGTGACCCGGTGGGTGGCCTGGTGCAGATCCCCTGCATCGAGCGCAACGCCGTGGCTAGCATCAAGGCGATCACGGCCGCCCGGTTGGCGCTGCGCGGCGACGGTGTGCACAAGGTGTCGCTGGACAAGGTCATCAAGACCATGCGGGAGACGGGCGCCGACATGAAGGTCAAGTACAAGGAGACGGCGCGTGGCGGTCTGGCCGTCAACGTGATCGAGTGCTGAAGCTGGTCGATTCAGGGCATTCGTTCACCGACTGCTAACCTGGCGTCCGTTTGCGGGAGGCGGGAGGCGGCGGTGACCTCTGGCGTCGCGGCCCTGTGGTCGCACCGCAACTCGCTGCGCATCCTGGTCCGGCGGGACCTGGCGGTCAAGTACCAGCAGTCGGTGCTGGGCTACTTCTGGTCGCTGATCGAGCCGCTGGGCATGGGCGCGATCTACTGGTTCGTCTTCGGCGTGCTCTACTCCCGCGACACCGGCCGGCACCTCGGCGAGGCCGCCGGTTCGTACCCGCTGTTCCTGATCACCGGCATCTTCGCCTGGATGTGGACCAGTTCGGCGCTGAGCGAGGCGACCAACGCGCTGACCGGCCAGTCCCGGCTGATCACCACGATGAACGTGCCCCGGCAGGTCTTCCCGATCGGCCGGGTCAGCGGACGGTTCGCCGAGTACGCGGCCGGCCTGCCGATCCTGGCCGCCATCGCGGTGATCTACGCGGCGCACGGGCGGATCCACCCCGGCTGGTCGCTGCTCGCCCTGCCGCTGGCGGTGGCCGTGCAGGCCGTGCTGCTGGTTGGGCTGGCCCTGTTGCTGTCGGCCTGGAACGTGCTGATGCGCGACGTGGAACGGCTGATGCGGCTGATCATCCGGGTGCTCTTCTACGCCACGCCGATCATCTATCCGCTCAGCCTGGTCCGGGAGTCCGGCCTGCCGCACTGGCTGAAGGTGGTGTACGAGCTGAACCCGCTGGTCGGGATCTTCCAGCTGCACCACGCGATCTGGTACCCGGACGAGTTTCCCGACGCCCGGCTGCTCGCCACCACGATCGCCGGCAGCCTGCTGGTGCTGGCCGCCGGCTGGTGGTCGTTCCGCCGGCTGGAGCCCGCCGTGCTCAAGGAACTCTGACGTGGCCGCGCCGATCATCGAGGCGGACGGTCTGGGCATCCGGTTCGTCCGCAACCGTCGCCGCCAGCTGCGGCTGCGGGAGCTGTTCATCCATCGGGGTGGGCGCGGTGCCCTGCCCGGCCAGTTCTGGCCGTTGCGCGACGTGTCGTTCACCGTCGAGCCGGGCGAGACCGTCGGCGTGATCGGCCGCAACGGCACCGGCAAGAGCACGCTGCTGCGGCTGATCGCCGGGGTGCTCATTCCGGACGAGGGCGACATCCGGGTGCACGGCGCGGTGGCGCCGCTGCTGGAGTTGTCCGCCGGTTTCTCTAACGATCTGACCGGCCGGGAGAACCTGCACCTGGTCGGTGGGCTGCACGGACTGTCGACGAGCTACCTGAAGCGGCACTTCGACGAGATCGTCGAGTTCGCCGGCGAGCAGGTGGAACGGGCCATCGACACGTCGGTCCGGCACTACTCGTCGGGGATGAAGGTGCGGCTGGGCTTCGCGATCATCTCGCACCTGCCGCACCCGATCCTGCTGATGGACGAGGTGACCGCGGTCGGGGACGCGGAGTTCCGCAAGAAGTGTTACGCGACGATTGACCGTCTGCTCGGGGAGGGGCGCACGCTCGTGCTGGTGTCACACAACGAAAAGGACCTGACCCGGTTCTGCCGTCGGGGGTTGTACCTCGACGCGGGCCGGTTGACGCTCGACGGCACGATCGCCGAGGCGCTCGGCGCGTACCACGCCGCGGTCCCGCGGTGACGCTCGCGATCGTGCTCGCCGCCGGGAGTTCCGCGGCGGGCCTCACCACCTCCAGCGGCGAGCCGCTGGCCGACCGGCTCGCCGACCAGCTGCGCCGGGCCGGTGCGGCCGAGGTGCGCTTCGCCGCCACCCTGGACGAGCTGGCCGCGCTGGCCGACACCGCCACCGGTCCGCTGCTGGTCACCGGCACCGACCTGGTGGCGCACACCGCCGTGCTGCGGCACCTCGCCACCAGCCCGGTGGGACCGACCGTGGCTCTGGTGCTGGGTGACCCGCCGGTCCCGGGCCGGACGGCCGTGCGCGAGGAGCGCGGCCAGGTGGTCGACGCGGGCCCGCTGGGCGAACTCGACGGCGACGCGACCGGCGTGTTCGGTGGCGCGCTCCGGGTCGGCGTGGACGACCTGCCGACCCTCGCCGCCGCCGCCCGGGCCGCCGCCGTCGGCGCGCGGCCGGTCGCCGCCCCGGTCGGCCCGGCGGGCGACGTGTCGCCGCTGCCGGCGACCGGGGGCGCCGGCCACGAGGACCCCGGGTCCGCCGTGGACCGGCTCGTCGCGGGTCTCGCGGCCCTCGGCACCCTGATCTTCGCCCAGCGGGTACGTCTGCTCGTGGCGCACCGGGTCGAGGACGGTGCCGCCCTGGTCGCCGCCGAGGCGGCGGTGACGTCGGTCGACGAGGACCGGGCCGAGCTGCGGCTGTCGGTGAAGGAGCGGGACGACTTCTTCTCGACGTACTTCGTCAGCACCTGGTCGCCGTACGTGGTGCGGTTGGCGGCCCGGCTGCGGCTCACCCCGACCGGGGTGACGGTGATCTCGGTGCTCTTCGCGTTGGGTGCCGCGGTGCTGTTCGGGGTCGGTGGGCGGCTCGCGCTCGTCAGCGGCGCGGTGCTGCTCTACCTGGGCTTCGTGTTGGACTGCGTGGACGGCCAGTTGGCCCGCTACACCCGGCACTTCAGCGCCTGGGGCGGCTGGCTGGACACGATGGCCGACCGGGCCAAGGAGTACCTGGTCTACGCCGGGCTGGGCTTCGGCGTGAGCCACGCCGGGCTGGGCAACGGCTGGGCCCTCGCCATCGCCGCGATGACGTTGCAGACCGTCCGACACATGACCGACACCTGGTACGGGGCGCTGCACGACGAGGCGGCCCGCCGACCGCGGACGACGACGGGCGTCAGCGGCGGGATCGGTGACCGGCTGAACGCCGCGTCCACCCGGGTGCAGGCGGACACCGGCTCGCTGTCGTACTGGCTGAAGCGGACCGTCGTCTTCCCGATCGGGGAGCGGTGGGCGTTGATCGCGCTGACCGTGGCGCTGTTCAACCCGCTGGTCAGCCTGATCGCGGTGCTGGTGTGGGGTGGACTGGCGTTCGCGTACACCGGTGCCCTGCGGACGCTGCGGGCCCGCTGGATGTGGGTGCCGGTGCTGGACACGGTCGACGCCACCCTGCACCGCGACGACGGTCCGTTGGCCCGTCGACTGCCGGTGGTCCGTCCGATGGGGCCGCTGACCCTGGCGGTGATCGCCGCGCTCGGCCCGGCGGCGCTGCTGGTCGCCGCCGGACTGGGCGACGCGCCGGACGGGCTGCGCTGGGCGGTGCCGGTGGCGTTGCTGGTGCTGCTGGCCGGCGGCCTCGGCGCGGGGGCCGCGCACAACGGGCCGCTGGACTGGCTGGTGCCGGCCGCGTTGCGGGCCGCCGAGTACCTGTTCGCCATCGCGGTCGGTGTGGTCGGTGGCGCGCCCGGATGGCTGATCTTCGGGTACGTCTTCGTGCTCACCGTGCACCACTACGACCTGACCGCCCGGTTGGAGAAGCGGCAGGCGGCGCCCCCGCTGCACGCCGCCACGCTCGGCTGGGACGGACGGTCGGTGCTGCTCGCCCTCCTGGCGATTGCCGGCGTCGTGAGTATCGGCATGGCTACACTCGGTGCGTACCTTCTCGTGGTTTTCGTGGTGAGCGTCGTCCTGGCCTGGTTCGTCCGGCCGGCCCGTGGCGCGCGGGCGTCGGCCGCGCCGGTGGGCGCGGGAGGTGTCGCGCCGCGCTGACGAAAGGGGCGGCCGGATGACCCTGATCAGTTTCGTGGTGCCGGCCTTCCGGGTGCAGGGTTATCTGCGCGAGTGCCTGGACTCGATCCTGGGCCAGTCGGAGACCGACCTCGAGCTGGTCGCGGTCGACGACTGCTCGCCGGACGCCAGCGGCGAGATCATCGACGAGTACGCGGCCCGTGACCAGCGGGTCCGGGCCGTCCGGCTGTCGGAGAACGTCGGTCTCGGTCCAGCCCGCAACATCGGGTTGGACCGGGCCGTCGGCGAGTACGTGTGGTTCCTCGACGGGGACGACTGGCTGGCGCCGGACTGCCTGTCGGAGGTGGCCGCCCGCCTGCGGGCGACCCGGCCGGACGTGCTGCTGGTGGACCACGTCCGGACACACTGGAACGACACCGCCACCCGCAGCGCGATGGCCGAGGTGTTCCCCGAGTCGCCCGGTCCGGAGACGTTCGCGCTGCGGGAACGGCCGGCGGCCATGCGGCTGCTGCACACCGCCTGGAACCGGTTGGTCCGCCGGGAGTTCCTGGTCAACCTGGGTCTGCGCTTCGCGGCCGGTTGGTACGAGGACGTCTCGTTCAGCTACCCGGTGCTGATGGGGGCGCGTCGGATCGCCGTCCTCGATCGGGTGTGCGTGAACTACCGGCAGCGCCGCTCCGGCGCGATCACGAAGACCCGGGGGGACCGGCACTTCGAGGTCTTCGCCCAGTGGCACCGGGTCTTCCTCCTGATGGATGCCTGGTCGCCGGCCGTGGACGCGCTACGGCCGGCGGTCTTCGAGCGGATGATCTGGCACTACCTCACCGTGCTCGGCAATGGTCAGCGCATCGCCCCCGAGCTGCGGCCGGTGTTCTTCGCGCAGATCACCGCGGACTACGCGCGGTGGCTGCCGGTCGGGGGGTACCCCGTGCCGGAGGGCGTCGAAGGGGTGAAGCACCGGCTGGTCGCGAGTGGCCGGTGGCGGACGTTCAGTGCCCTGCGGGCCGCCAGCCGGGCCCGGGACACGGCCCGCCGGCAGGCGCGTACCGCCCGGCGTCGGGTCGCCCCGGTGGCCCGGCGCGGCGCCCGGCTCACCCGCGACGGCCTGCTGCGCGAGTACTACCGGGCGGAGCTGCGCCGGCCCGTGGACCCCACGCTCGCGGTGTACGCCGCCTACTGGTTCCGGGGATACTCCTGCAACCCGGCGGCGATCTACGAGGCCGCCCGTCGGCTGGCCCCCGAGGTGCGCGGGGTGTGGATCGTGCGCCGCGACCGGGTGGACGCCGTGCCGGACGGAGTGGAGTACGTGGTCGCCGGCACGCCGGCCTACTACCGCGTGCTGGCCCGCGCCCGCTGGCTGGTCAACAACGTGAACTACCCGGACTTCGTCCGTAAGCGGCCGGAGCAGGTACACGTGCAGACCCACCACGGCACGCCGGTCAAGGTGATGGGGTTGGACCAGCAGCGCTATCCGATCGGCGCGGGCCGGATGGACTTCGCCGGCCTGCTGCGCCGGGTGGACCGCTGGGACTACAGCGTCAGCTCCAACAGCTTCTCCACCCAGATGTGGGATCGGGCCTACCCGGCCACGTACGCCACGCTGGAGGTGGGTTATCCGCGCAACGATCGGCTGGTCGCCGCCGGTCCCGACGAGGTGCGCCGGCTGCGCGCCGAGTTCGGCCTCGCCCCCGACGAGCAGGTGGTGCTGTACGCCCCGACGCATCGCGAGCACCTGCCCGGTTACCGGCCGCCGTTCGACCCGGACCGGCTCGTCGACGCGCTGGGTGACTCGGGCCGGCTGCTGATGCGCAGCCATTACTTCCACGACCGGGAGCGCCGGCCAGGTCGTCCGGCGGAGTTCCAACGGGTCCGCGACGTCAGCGGCTACCAGCGGGTGGAGGACCTGTACCTGATCGCCGACGTGCTGGTCACCGACTACTCCTCGGCGATGTTCGACTACGCGGTGCTGGACCGGCCCATCGTGCTCTACACCCCGGACTGGGAGGCGTACCGCCTGGCCCGGGGGGTCTACTTCGACGTCACGGCGGAGCCGCCGGGCGCGGTGGCCGCCACGTTCACCGACCTGCTCGATCTGTTCCGGACCGACGCGGTGCGCTCGGACGCGGCGAACAAGGCCCGCGAGCGTTTCCGCAGCCGGTTCTGCGGGCTGGACGACGGGCGGGCTGCCGAGCGGGTGGTGCGCCGGGTTTTCCTCGGCGAGCTGCCTGACCAGCCGCAGGGCTGCTGACCGCGCGCACTCCCGTACGCCGTGTAATGGTGGCGTCATAAGCCGAACATGAGACGTTTACCCGATGTGCGGGACCAATGATCCTGGTCACAGTCATCAGGAGTTCGGCCGAGAGACGTGGGGGACCTGACGGTGAGTACCGTCGCACTCAAAGATGTGACCAAGGTTTTCAAGGACGGCACACTCGCCGTCGACAGCATAAATCTGGACGTGAACGACGGCGAGTTCATGGTGTTGCTGGGCCCGTCCGGCTGCGGCAAGTCCACAGTGCTGCGCATGATCGCCGGTCTGGAGGACCCGACGCAGGGAGCGGTGCTGCTCGACGGGGAGCTCGCGAACGACCTGCCGCCACGCGACCGCAAGATCGCCATGGTCTTCCAGGACTTCGCGCTCTACCCGCACATGACCGTCGGCGACAATATCGCGTTCCCGCTGCGGCTGGCCGGGGTGGAACCGGAACCGCGCGGCGAGCGGGTAACCGACGTGGCGAGCGCGCTCGGCATCAGTGACGTGCTCGGCCGCAAGCCGGGCCAGCTCTCCGGCGGCCAGCGCCAGCGGGTCGCCATGGGCCGCGCGATCGTCCGGCGGCCGGGGCTCTTCCTGATGGACGAGCCGCTGTCGAACCTGGACAGCGGGCTGCGCGCCGAGCTGCGGGCGGAGATCTCCGGGCTGACCCGGGAGCTGGGCGTCACCACCGTCTACGTGACCCACGACCAGGCCGAGGCGCTGACCATGGCCGACCGGGTGGCCATCATGCGCCGGGGCGTGCTCCAGGACGTGGGCACGCCCACCCAGGTGTACGGCCGTCCGGCGACGCTCTATGTGGCGGCGTTCCTGGGTAGCCCCCGGATGAACCTGCTGGAGGCGTCGGTCTACGTCCACCTCGACCGGTACATCGCGCTCAACCTCGGTGAGCAGTCGCTCTACCTGCCGTGGAACGACATCCGCAGCCGGGCGGTGGCGCATTACCACGGTGAGCGGATCGTGGTCGGGATGCGGGCCGAGGCGCTCACCCCGGTCGCCCCGGACAGCCCCGGTGACGTGCTGCGCGGGCGGATCCGTTACCTGGAGCACCACGGGCACGAGTCGCTGGCGTTCCTCGACATCGGGGCGACCGCGATCATGGTGGACGAGATGGGCGCGCCGCTCGACCCGCCGCCGGTGGGCCAGCGTGGCCTGCGCCGGTTCGGCGCGGTGATGCAGCGGCTCACCGGCAAGCCGGTGGAGTCCGAGGAGGAGCCGAGCGGAGCGTCGCGCACGACCAGCGTCCTGCCCGACCCGGGTCGGCACCACCGCCGCCCGGCGGAGCTGGCGGTGCGACTCGCGCCGTACCCGGCCGTCACGGCCGGGCATCCGCTCGCCGTGTCGGTCCGGATGGACGCGCTGCACTTCTTCGACGAGCGCGGTGCGCGTATCGACGTGGGGTGGCGGTGACGCCACGCCGGAGCGGGGTGGCGGCCCGCCTGTCCGGTGCCCTACCGTCTGCCCACCTAGTCCATTTCGTGCCTGACCGAGAGGGGTGCGCCCGTGTCGGGTGACCGTCCCAGTCCGCTCGTCATCGAGCGCATCCTGCGCGACCGCCAGGGCATCTGGCAGCAGATCGTGGCCGAGGGCGACCTCAACGCGCTGACCGGGCGGATGTTGGCCAGCTCCGCCATCGCCCTCGCCTGTTACGGGGCGGTGCTCGGCGCGTTCCACAGCCCGCTGATGGCCCTGACGTCCGCGCTGAAGCTGCCCCTGCTGTTCCTGGTGACGCTGGCCATCTGCCTGCCCACGCTGTACCTGTTCAACCTGGTGTTCGGCGCCCGGCTCTCGGTGCGTCAGTCGTTGGCGCTGGTGATGGTGGCGATCACCGTCACCTCGATGCTCGCGGTGGCGTTCGCGCCGATCAGCCTCTTCTTCCTGATCACCGCGCCCGACTACGGCTTCTTCAAGCTGCTCAACGTCGCGATCCTGACGCTGTCGGCGCTGGTCGGGCTGCGCTTCCTGACCGGTGGCATGCAGGTGCTCAACGACCACGGCCTGCTCGCCCCGGCGACGACCACGGCCACCGTTCCGGCTCAGGTCAGCGTGCCGGCGGCGGCCAATGCTCCGGCCCAGGTCGACGCTCCGGTCGCGGTGCCGGTGGGCGGCACGCCGGGCGCCGCTGAGCCGGTAGCGGTTCCGGCCGGCGCGGCCGTCGCGTCGGCGGCGAACGGTGCCGCGCCCGAGGGCGCGAGCGCCACGACCACCACGCCGGCCCCGGCGGCTGTTCCGACGCAGTGGGGTGGGCAGCCCGGCACCGCGTTCCCGCCCGGCATGGTGCCGCCGGGTTACCCGGCGCAGCAGCGCCACTGGGGCAACCCGCCGGTGCGGCGGGGCGAGCCCACACAGCGCCCGGCCAGCATGACGCTGCTCTACATCTGGATCCTGCTCTTCGGCTTCGTGGGCACCCAGTTGGCGTGGACGCTGCGCCCGTTCTTCGGCGATCCGGGTCAGGATTTCTCCCTCTTCCGGAGCATCGACGGCAACTTCTACGCCGAGATCCTGCGCACGATCGCCAACCTCTGACGGTTGTCGTAGTCGGGGAAAACCCTGGTTGCCGCCCTGGTTACCGAGAAGTAGCGTCGGGTCATGACCATCGACTCACGCCAGGTGGCGGCCGGCATCCTGCAATCGGTGCCGTTCGCCCGCACGCTCGGCATCGAATTCGTCGAGGTGGCGCCCGAGGCGGACGGCGGGGTGCGGGCCGTCGTCCGGCTCCCCGACACGCCGGCCACCCACAACCACGTCGGCGGCCCGCACGCCGGGGCGATGTTCACGCTCGGCGAGACGGCCTCCGGCGCGGTCGTGCTGGCCGCCTTCGGGCAGCTCCTCGACCGGGCCGTGCCGCTCGCCGTCCGAGCCGAGATCGCCTACCGCAAGCTGGCCCTGGGGTCGGTGCTGGCGACCGCGCGGCTGGGGCGTCCGGCGTCGGAGGTGGTCGCGGAGCTGGAGGCCGGTCAGCGGCCCGAGTTCGACATCGAGGTGGAGATCGCCACCGAGGACGGCACGCCCACGTCGACCATGACGGTGATCTGGACCCTGCGGCCGAACTGAGCGGCCCGGCGGCGGCTCAAAACGGGTTTGCGCACCCAGCCGGGTGGTTAGATTCGTACCGTGCTGGGCCTACCTGCTCATGTGACCGCCTGTCTCTTCGATCTGGACGGTGTGCTGACGCAGACCGCCCGGGTGCACAACGCCGCCTGGACCGAGACGTTCGACGAGTTCCTGCGTAAGCGCGCCGCAGCGACCGGGCAGCCCTTCCAACCGTTCGACCCTGGCCCCGACTACAACCGCTACGTCGACGGCCGACCGCGTGCCGACGGCGTCCGGTCGTTCCTCGAGTCCCGGGGAATCGTGCTTGCCGAGGGCAGCCCGGACGATCCGCCGGACGCCGACACGGTCAACGGCATCGGCAACCGCAAGAACGTCCTGCTGCTGGATCGTCTGCGCACCTCCGGCGTCGAGGTCTATCCGGGCTCGGTGCGCTATCTGCGGGCGGCGACCGACGCCGGGCTGCGCCGAGCGGTGGTCACCGCGAGCGCCAACGGGCGCGAGGTGGTCGCCGCCGCCGGCCTGGCGGACCTGCTGGAGGCCCGAATCGACGGGCTCGTGGCCCGGGAACAGAAGCTGCGCGGCAAACCCCACCCCGACACCTTCCTGGCCGGCGCCAAGGTCCTGGGCGTCGACCCGGCGCAGGCCGCCGTCTTCGAGGACGCGCTCTCCGGGGTGGCCGCCGGCCGGGCGGGCGGATTCGGGTACGTGATCGGCGTCGACCGGGTGGGACAGGCCGACGAACTGCTCGCGCACGGCGCGGACGTGGTGGTCAAGGACCTCGCGGACCTGCTCGACGCGGGCGACGCCGCCCCGCCGGCACCCCGCCCCGCCGGCGAACGGGACCGCACGTGATCCGGGAACGGGCCTATCCCGTCGAGCCCTGGCACATCCGGGAGACCCGCCTGGACATGGACGTGCTGGCCCAGTCGGAATCGGTCTTCGCGCTCTCCAACGGGCACGTCGGTCTGCGCGGCAACCTCGACGAGGGCGAGCCGCACGGGCTGCCCGGCACCTACCTCAACTCGTTCTACGAGCTACGTCCGCTGCCGTACGCGGAGGCCGGCTACGGTTTCCCCGAGTCGGGGCAGACCATCGTCAACGTCACCAACGGCAAGCTGATCCGCCTGCTCGTCGACGACGAACCGCTCGACGTGCGCTACGGCGAGCTGCTGTCCCACGAGCGGATCCTCGACCTGCGGGCCGGCACCCTGCACCGGGAGCTGCACTGGCGCTCCCCGGCCGGCCGCGAGGTCAAGGTCCGCAGCACCCGGCTCGTGTCGTTCACCCAGCGGTCGGTCGCCGCGATCAGCTACGAGGTGGAGGCCGTCGACGGCCCGCTGCGCTTGATCGTGCAGTCCGAGCTGGTGGCCAACGAGTCGCTGCCCGCGCAGAGCAAGGACCCCCGGGTCGCGGCCGTGCTGGAATCGCCGTTGCTGGCCGAGGAGGAGCTGACCACCCCGGACGGCGGCCAGCTCATCCACCGCACGAAGGTGTCCGGGCTGCGCGTCGCCGCCGCCATGGAGCACGAGGTGCACGGCCCGGACCACACCACCATCGAGTCCGAGGGGTACGAGGACTGGGTGCGCACCACCATCGGCTGCGTGCTCAAGCCCGGCGAGAAGCTGCGGGTGGTCAAGTATCTGACGTACGGCTGGTCGAGTCGACGTTCGTTGCCCGCGCTGCGCGACCAGGTCGGCGCGGCGCTTGCCGGCGCCCGGTTGGACGGTTGGGACGGGTTGCACCGAGAGCAGCGCGCCTACCTGGACGAGTTCTGGGACGCGGCCGACGTGCTGGTCGAGGGTGATCCGGAGATCCAGCAGGCCGTCCGCTTCGGGCTGTTCCACGTGCTCCAGGCGGGGGCCCGTGCCGAGCAGCGGCCGATCTCGGCGAAGGGGCTGACCGGCCCCGGCTACGACGGGCACGCCTTCTGGGACACCGAGATGTTCGTCCTGCCGGTCCTCACGTACACCCAGCCCAGCGCGGTGCGCAGCGCCCTGCAGTGGCGGCACAGCACGCTGGAACAGGCCCGGGAACGGGCGGCGACGCTCAACTTCAAGGGCGCCGCCTTCCCCTGGCGGACCATCGAGGGGCCGGAGTCGTCCGGGTACTGGCCGGCGGGTACGGCGGCGTTCCACATCGCCGCCGACATCGCCGACGCGGTCCGACGGTACGTGCTGGTCACCGGGGACACCGCCACCGAGCGGGAGATCGGGCTGGAGCTGTTGGTGGAGACCGCCCGGCTGTGGCGCTCGATCGGGCACCACGACCGGCACGGCCGGTTCCACATCGACGGGGTGACCGGTCCGGACGAGTACACGGCGGTGAAGAACGACAACATCTACACCAACCTGATGGCCCAGCGGAACCTGCTCACCGCCGCTGACGTCGTCATGCGCTACCGGGACGACGCGTTCCACCTCGGCGTCACCGACGAGGAGGCGGCGAGCTGGCGGGACGCCGCCACGTCGATGCACGTGCCGTACGACGACGAGCTGGACGTGCACCAGCAGGTGGAGGGGTTCACCCGGTTGCAGGAGTGGGACTTCGCGCACACGCCCGCCGAGAAGTACCCGCTGCTGCTGCACTATCCGTACTTCGACCTGTACCGCAAACAGGTCGTTAAGCAGGCCGACCTGGTCCTGGCGATGCACTGGCGGGGGGACGCGTTCACCCCCGAGCAGAAGGTTCGCAACTTCCTCTACTACGAGCGTCGGACGGTGCGCGACTCGTCGCTGTCGGCCTGCACCCAGTCGGTGCTCGCCGCCGAGGTCGGCCATCCCGACCTGGCGCACATCTATCTCCGCGAGGCCGCGCTGATGGACCTGCACGACCTCAACGAGAACACCCGCGACGGCGTGCACATGGCCTCGCTGGCCGGCGCGTGGCTCGCCCTGGTCAGCGGGCTGGGCGGGCTGCGTGACCACGACGGCGAGCTGTCGTTCGCGCCCCGGCTCTCCAGCCGGCTGAGCCGCCTGGAGTTCTCCCTTCAGTGGCGGGGTCTGGCGCTGCGGGTCGACGTCCGCCCGCACCAGACGACGTACGCGCTGCGCCACGGTGGCCCGGACGACGTCGTCGAGTTGCGCCACCACGACCAGATGGTGCGGGTCACCTGCGACGAACCGGTGACGGTGCCGGTGCCGCCGGCCGAGCCCTCGGGGCCGCCGCCGGAGCAGCCGCCGGGGCGCTCGCCCCTGCTCCGGCTCCCCGAGGCCAAGCAGCAGTGACGGCCGGGGCGGGAGTGTTCCCGCCCCGGCCGTCGCGCGCGTACGTCAGACCGGCTCGCCGGTCGAGGGGCGTCCGATCGCGTCCCGCGGCGCAGCCGCCTTGGGATCGTCGGGGAGGCGGGCCGAGGCTGCCTGGTCACCGAAGTCCTGGTCACTGACGTCCTGGTTGCGCGCGGCGTCCTGTTCACGCTGGGCGCGTTCGGTCATCTGCTGCTGCCGGGAGATCTGCTGCTTGGCCATCATGATCCTCGCGATCCGTCGGGGCGCGGCTGCGCCTACACGGTCTGCGGTCTCCTCGTCGCGTACCCGGCGACCCACCCGGCAAACGCCGCGCTCCGGTCGCCTGCACCGGTCGCCTGCACCGGCGCCTGCACCGGCCGCCTGCACCGGGCGCGTGCGACGCGTCGGGCGGGGTAACCCGACCGTAGGCGAGCACGGAGGTGCGGCATGGACGAGCAGCACGACACGGTGATCATTCCGGTTCGGGACGCCCAGCTCCCCGCCGATCTGCTGCTACCCGCCCAACCGGTGGGCGTGGTGCTGTTCGCGCACGGCAGCGGTAGCTCCCGGCACAGTCCGCGCAACGTCGCGGTGGCGCGGGCGCTGAACTCCCGTGGCCTCGCGTGCGTCCTGGTCGACCTGCTCACTCCGGACGAGGAGGAGGTGGACACGCGGACGGCCGAACTCCGGTTCGACATCGGGATGTTGGCCAGCCGGCTGGCCGGGATCGTCGACTGGTTGGTGGCCGAGCGTCCGGCGGGTGACGTACCGATCGGTCTCTTCGGTGCGAGCACGGGTGCCGCCGCCGCGCTGGTGGCGGCGGCGTCCCGCGCCGACCGGGTGGGCGCGGTGGTCTCCCGGGGCGGCCGGGCCGACCTGGCGGGCACCGCGCTGGGTCAGGTGCGGTCTCCCACCCTGCTGCTGGTCGGCGGCCTGGACGAGGAGGTGCTCGCGCTCAACGAGCGGGCGCTCGCCGAACTGGGGGACGTGGGCGAGCTGTGGGTGGTGCCGGGCGCCACCCACCTCTTCGAGGAGCCCGGCACGCTCGACCAGGTCGCCGAGCACGCCGGCACCTGGTTCACCACCCGGCTGACCCGGACGACAACTGCGCCCCGCCGCGGGTGAGGGCCCTGGCCCGGCGTCGGCTCTACCCCGCCGCCGGCAGGTGTGAGGTGGACCGGCGGCGTTGGACGGTGTCGACGACGCGCCACAGGACGGCGGTGATCGGAACGCTGACGAAGGCGCCGGCGATGCCCGCGATGAGGGTGCCGGCGGTGACCGCCACCAGGATCACGGCGGGGTGCAGGCGGACCTGGCGCTTCATGACCAGCGGCTCCAGCAGGTTGCCCTCGATCTGCTGCACCGCGACCACGGCGGCGAGGGTGAGCAGAGCGGTCGTCGGCCCGTTGGCCGCCAGGGCCACCAGAACCGCGACCGCGCCCGCGACCGTCGCCCCGATGATCGGCACGAAGCCGCCGAGGAACGTGATCAGCGCCAGGGGCAGGGCCAGCGGCACCCGTAGCACGACCAGGGCCAGGCCGATGCCGATCGCGTCGATGGCCGCGATGATCATGGTCCCCCGGCTGTACGCGCCGAGGGTCTGCCAGCCGTTCCGGCCGGCCTCGGCCACCAGGGGTCGGTTCGGGCCGGCCATCCGGGACAGCGTCCAGTGCCACATCGACCGGCCGTCCTTCAGCAGGAAGAAGAGCAGCACCAGGGCGAGCAGCGCGGAACCGACGACCTCGCTGGCCGTCCGGGCGCCGGACACCGGGTCCGGCGAGCTGCCGCTGAGCCCCTCCCGGGCCTGGTCGATCAGTTTGTCGAGTTGGGCCTCGCTGACCGGCAGGGTGGACGTGACGAAGTCGCGGCTCCGGTCGAGCCCCTGGGTCAGTTGCTGACTGAGCTGGTCGAACTGGCTGGCGGTCAGGTTCCACACCAGCGCTCCGACGCCCACGAGGATGCCGAGCAGCAGCAGGACGGTGAGCAGCGCGGCCAGCGCCGCTGGGAGGCGCAGGCGACGCAGCCGGAGCAGCACCGGGTCCAACAGCGCGGTGAGGAAGATGGTGGCCGCCAGGGCGATGGCGAGCGGGGCCAGCAGGACGGCGATCCGGCCCAGCAGGTAGAGCCCGGCGACGATCACCACCAGGCAGGCGCTCCAGAGCACCGCAGTCCGTACCAGCCAGGGCAGCCCCGCCCACGCGTGCCGCGCCCCGGCGTCACCGGGTGCCGCGGTGCCCCCGGCCGTCGCCGCCGTGGTACCGGTCTCCTGAGTTCCGCCGGTTGTCGGCGCGACGTCCGCCCCGGGTTGGTCTGCCGTCATGTCGGCCCTCCTCGATCTCGGCGAGGTCGGTACCCGGCCGGCCGTGCGCCGACACCCGGTCGTCCGCGCGGATCGTACGCCGGCCGGGGGAGCGCTGGTCAGGCCTTCGCGGAGTACGCCCGAACGGAAGGCGTTTGCGCTCTCGGGACGAGGGAACCCGGGAGGAACTACCCGAGGAGGAGGAGCGCCGTGGGTGACTTCATGGACAAGGCCAAGGATTTCGCGGACAAGCACGACAAGCAGGTCGATCAGGGCATGGAGAAGGCCGGCGACATGGCCGACAAGCGCACCGGCGGCAAGTACGGCGACCAGATCGACAAGGGCGTCGACCAGGCCCAGGCGCGTACCGGCGAGGGTGATCAGGTCCGCTGACGTAGTGGACGTGTCCCGGGCCGCCGAGCGTTCGGCGGCCCGGGACTGTCGTGTGCGGAGCGTACGCCGATCAGCGCTGCTGCTGCTCGCGTAGCTCGTCCATCGAGGTCGGCCGGTCACTCAGCGCGTCACGCATCCGGTCGATCATCCCCGTGCCGGGGGCGAGCAGCTTGTTCGCCGGTGGGTGGTCCGGTGCGCTCGGGTGCGGGCGGGTCGGCGCGATCTTCTTGAACGCCGTCACCTTGCCGGCCAGCTCGACCATCTCCTCCCGGGCGGTGGCGGCGCGCAGCCGGGGGAAGAGGTCCTTCTCCTCGTCCTGCACGTGGTGACGGATGGTGCTGGTCAGCTGGGCCAGCAACTCGTCGAAGCGAGGGTCGGACGGGTCGACCGACTCCAGGTCCTTCATCGTGCGCTCGGCGTCGGCGTGCTCGGTGATCTCGTGGTCGGCGATCTGGTCGCCGTCGGGCAGCGCCTTGCGGGCCGTCGGGTAGACGTACGCCTCCTCGGCCACGGCGTGCCGGACCAGTTCGGCGATCACCACGTCGGCGAGCTGACGGCGGTACTCGGGCGTACCCTGTCGTGTTTCCAGCTCGACGAAGAGGGTCTCGACCGCACGGTGGTCGGCGACGAGGAGGTCGACGACATCCTGCTCCCCGGTGCTGTGTGGACTGCTCATCTGGGCCCCTTACCGGTTGCGGATCGGTGGGTGTGCGGCCCCTGGTACCCCCCAGCGATCGAGCAAACCTACGATCGCCGATGAATCCGCCCCCCGGTGACGGCTGGTGCCGCCGGGGCCGCTGGGAAGCGCGGGGCACGACGGCACGATTGACCGCGCTTCCCGGGGGTAACCGCCGCCATGACCGACGACCGTCCAGCCGCCGACCGCGACCAGTCGCGGCTCGACGAGGCCGCCGAGCGCAGCGGCCGGGCGGTCGAACGGGTGCGGCACCGCAGCGGCCAGGCGGGCCGGGTCCGTGCCCGGCAGTGGGAGGTCACTGTGGTGATCGCCGCCCAGGCCGGGCTGGCGGCGGCGCTCGCGGCCCTGATCGCCAAGCACTTCCTCGGCCCGGGTTCGCACGTCTTCGCTCCGGCCGCCGCCGTCGGTACGATCGCCACCGCCATCGGGCAGCGGGCCCGACGCACTTTCGAGCTGCTGTTCGGCGTCGGACTGGGCATCGTCATCGGCGACACGCTGCGCTTCTTCCTCGGTTCGGGACCGTGGCAGACCGGGGTGGTCGTCGGCCTGGCCATCGCCACCGCCCTGCTGGTGGCCGGGAAGGGCGGCCCGCTGGTCGGTCAGGCCGGCGGTACCGCCGTACTGATCGCCACGCTCGCTCCGATGGACCGGGGCCTGGAGGTGCCCCGGATCTTCGACGCGCTCGTCGGTGGGGTGGTCGGTCTGGTGGTGGTCGCGCTGTTGCTGCCGGTCAACCCCATGCGGGTGCTGGACCGGGCGGCGGCGCCGATCTTCACGGTCCTCGCAGAACAACTCGAGAAGCTGGGGCAGGTGCTCCGGCAGCGCGACAGCGATGGGACGAGACACGTCCTGGAAACGCTGCGCGGCACCGAGGGGGATCTGAGTCGATTGCACGACGCGCTGAGCGGCGCGGAGGAGGTGGTGACGATCGCGCCGGCCCGTTGGCACCGCCGCCAGCAGTTCCACAGGTACGCGCGCAGCTCGGAGCACCTCGAACGGTTACTGCTGGACAGCCATGCCCTCGCCCGCTGGTCGACGACCGCTCTGCAGTACGACGAGCCGATCCCGCCGGAGCTGCCGAACGCCATCGGGCGGTTGGGACAGGCGGTGACGAAGATGCGGGCGGAGTGCCGTACCGGCGGCGATCCACGGCGGACCCGGAAGCTGGTCGAGGAGTGCGCCGAGTTGGCCGGCCAGGCCGCCGCGAGTGGAGTCCGGTCGTTCGGCGACGCGATCGTCACCGGCCTGCGTACCGCGTCGAGCGACCTGCTCCGGGCCTGTGGCTACGACCCGGACGACGCCAACCGGATCGTGCGCCGGGCGGCCGGCGCCGGCGAGTCGGCCATCGCCCCGCCGGCCCGGCGTGAGCTGCACCGCGCCCCGCCGACACGGGCTATCCGCGCGCGTCGCCGGGCGCATCTGGCCAACCGCAGACGGAACGACCGGGCCGGCCCCTCCGCGCGGGAGAGGCCGGCCCGGTGAGCATCGGGTCAGGAGGAGTAACCGCGCTCGGCGATCCAGTTGGCGACCTTCGGCAGGCTCATCCAGTACTCGCCCAGCGCCGGGTCGGCCGGGTCGGCGACCCGGATGAGGTCCCCGCCGTCGCGGTAGCCGACAAGCGTCAGGTAGTGGCCACCCTCGTACGAGTGCGGGTTGCCGTCGGTGTCCACGGTCGTGCCCTTGATGTTGGCCACCACCGGGCGGCCGGCGTCGATCGCGGCCAGGACATCCCGGCGTAGCTGCTCGACCTGGTCAGGGCGGGCCACCGAGTCACGGATCTCGGTGGTCCGGTAGTGACCTCCGGTCAACTCGTTGAGCACGCGGGTGGTGTCGAGGGCGGACGGGGTGCCCGCCTCGGTGGTGCCGAGCAGCTTGGCCACGTCGTCCTGGGAGAGCGCCTTGCCCTGGGCCGAGAGCGCGATGCGGGTGGCGGCGGGGCCGCAGTAGAAGAAGTTCGGCTGTGCCTGGTAGTCGACGTCGAGGACCCGCTCGGCGCTGCGGCTGGTCTGGCTCGACGAGGATGGGGCCGCCGGCGCGGGGGCTGCCTGCGCGGCGACGGCGGGGCCGAGGGCGCAACCGCCGGCGACCAGCAGGCCGACGACGGACAGGCCGCTCTTCTGCACGATCGGGTTCATGGTCGAGTCTCCGTTCGGGGGTAGCCGCCTCCGTGGCGGTCTCGGCCGTGGTTACCGGGGACGTAACGGCCCTGCTCCGGGCGGCATTCCGCCGCCGGCTGCCGGTGCGGGCGTCGCGACCTGGCGTAACGACCGCCGACGGTGGGGGATTCCGCGCGCAGGGTGGCTCACGTTCACTGACCGGCAGCGGGGCGCGAATACGACACAGGCGACGTAACGGACGTCAGAGGCTGCCGAGTAGTCCCGTCACAGTGATCTCGATGACGACGCGCTCCGGATTCGGACGCGGGGTCCGATAGCGCTCGGCGTACCGGCGCTCCGCCTCCGCCACGCAGGCCCGGTCCGATCGGAGCACCGCCCGGCCCTCGATCGTCAGCCAGCGACGGCCGTCCACCTGGCAGACGGCCACCGGAGTGCCCTCCGGCCCGGCGGCGGCCACCTGCCGAGCCTTGCGGGACGTGCCGGAGGTGATCACGCGGGCCAGCCCGGCCACCGGATCGAGGGTGACCCCGACGGGTACCACGTGCGGGGTGCCGTCGGCGCGCAGGGTGGTCAGCGTCGCGAGGTGCCGCTCCGCGCAGAACGCCGCCACCCGGTCGTCGTGGATGTCCAGTCGATGATCACCGGCCACGTGCGTCCTCCGTCGTGTGCGCCAAAGCTGATCATCGTACGGAGCGGGTGCGGTCCGGGGCCGACGGGCCGTCCGGCTGCCCGGGCAGACGACGGCCCGCCGCCCGGCGCTTGTGGACGAGCCGCGTGAGGTAGATCAACGCGCCGGCCAGGACGCCCATGTCGTCCAGGTAGATCGGGTCCGGGAGGATGTCCACCGGGAAGATCGTGTAGATCAACGCCCCGTAGAAGGCCACCTTGCCGCCCGCGCCGAGCCCGGTGAGCAGCCGCCTCGTACGCACCACACGCACCGCCAGCACCACCGCGCCGACAAGTGTGGCGAGCGCCAGGATGCCGGCGATCACCACGAGGACCCACGACTGTCGGGACATGCCGTCACGCTAACCCACCGACGCCGAACCGGCCCGGAACGCCCGTCCCGCGCGACTCGTGCGAGCCGCTCCTCCGGGTCAGAACACCGGCACCGCCGCCCGACCACGGGCGACCACCGCGTTCTCCCGGGTCTGCTCGGCGGCCGGCCGGAGGACCTCGCTGAGCGGCAGCACCGAGGCCGACTCCGCCGTGCGCCGTCCGGTGGCCGCGTGGACCTCCGCACGGAGACTGCGCGCCGCCGCCACGGCCAGCTCCGCGGCCCGCCACGCTGCCTGCTCGGTCTCCACGGCGGCGGCGTGCTTGGCCGCCAGGTTGTCGCGGACGGCCCGTTGCAGCACGAGCTCCTGCTCGACGGGGTGCAGCCGCGGATCCCAGCCGTCCCGGTGGGCGAAGACGTCACTGAGTTGCTCCACCGACAGTTCCCGCCGCCAGTACGCGTCCAGCGCGGCCCGGTGCAGGTAGCGCTCGCGGTCGGCGTACTCGGCGGGAGTCCGGGCGGTCTGCGGCAACGGCATCGCGGCTGCCGCGCCGAGCCGCCGTACGCCCGCCTCGGCCGTCTCCAACGCCTGCCAGGCCGCCTCGACGGTCTCCTGCGCGGCCACCCACTCGGCCCGTCGGCGCTGGGCGGTGGCGGCGGCGCGTTCGGCGGCCACCGCGATCTCCTGCGCGTAGCGGCGCTGTTCCCGCTGCTCCTGCACCTGTTCGAGGTGGCTGGGCATGGCCGCGTCGCGGATGCGGGCGGCCGGGTCGAGGCGGAGGCGGAGGCGGCCGGGCCGTACCAGGAGCGCGGCGACGGCGAACACGACCACCCCGAGCAGGCTCAGCCAGATGGCGGCGGCCCGGGGTACGTCGGGCAGGACGGCGGAGAGGACGGTCTGCATGATCAGCACCTCGCGGTCGAATGACGGTGTCGAGGGATGGGTCCCGACCGGAACCGCCCGTCGCTTCGACGCGTCGGGCTCGGGGTGGTCGGGGTGAGCTGTTCCGATGGCGGGCCGGGGCGCAGAGCCGTCGCTGGGCTGGCGTGCCCGAACGGGCGCGGCTGCGCGTCGGGCACCCGGACGACGACCCGGAGGTGGGTCAGACGAAGCGGCGGGTGACCTGGCGGACCGGGGTCAGCGCGCGGGAGGGCCGCGTCGGGGCGGGATGCCGCGACCGGGCACGCCGGCCGGAGCGTGCTCCGTGCCCACGAGGACCGGACCGGCGGGCGCGGCGACCGCGTCGGCCGGCGTGGCAGGGGCCGGCCGGCTCGTACGCTCGGTGGTCGGTGCGGTGTCGGGCCGGACGGTGTCCACCCGGCTGCTCACGGCGGTCGGGCGCAGTTGCGCCTCCGCGGGCGGCGGGGTGGCGGCGAGGGCGCCGCCGAGACCGACCGCGAGCACCAGCGCGGTGACCGCCAGCCGGGTCAGCTCCCGTAGCGACCGCAGCACGGCCCAGCGGGCCGGGCGGACCAGAGCTACGGACGACACCCGACCAACCTATCGCCCGGCGGGGCGCGGCGCAGCACGACGGTGGGCACAACGGGAGTGACCACGACCACCGTGAGCACAGTGGACGGTGCCGACCAGCGGTCGGGCGGCGGGCCGAAGCACGTGACCCCGCCGGAGTGGGTCCGGCGGGGTCACGTGGGGTCGTGTGCGGTGGCCGGCGATCAGCCCCCGGTGCCGAGCACCGGCGGCGCGGCGTCCCCGCCGTCGCCCCACACCATCTCGTCCTCGGTGAGCCAGGTCAGCCGGTCGTCGGACTCGTCATCCTCGGCACGGCCCCGACCGCCGAGCACTCCGGGACGGCCGTTGCCCGTCAGGCCCTGCCGGCCGGCCGCGGCGGCCCGACCGGGCTCACCGCGCCGGCCGTCGATGCTCCGCCCCACGCCGCTTGCCGAACGGCTCTCCGCCCCGGCGGTGCCGCCGGTCGGCCGGGCCGACGTGGTGGGAGTGCTGCCGGAACCGGCGAGCGCGGAGGTGCGCAGCACCCCGCCGGCCGGTGCGCCGCCCGGTGCCCCGAAGAGCAGGCCCGGGCCGCCCCCGGCGCTCGCGGGCAGGGTGGTCGGCCCGGACAGGCCGGCCAGTCCGGCCGCCCCGCCGGCGAGCAGGGCCCCGCTGACCAGCGGGTCCGCGCCGGCGAGGGAGGTGCCCGCCGGGTCGCTGGCGGCGCCCTCCGGCCCGATGACGACGACCGACGTGCCACCGTCGTGGCCGGGAACCGAGTCACCCCCGGCGGTCGGCCCAGGAGCCACGCCCTCGGGTGTCGCGATCGTCGCGTCGCCCCGGTGCGCGGTGAGACCGGTGGCGATCGGAGCGCGGGACGGCGTCGTGCTGGACGGGCCGCTGCGTGGCGTCGGCCGGTCGTCGTTGACCGTGCGCGGCGTCTCCGGATGCGGCGGAGGCGGGTCCACCACCCGGTCGTAGGCGGAGAGGTCGTAACCGGCGGCCAGCTCGGCCACCAGGTTCACCATCCGCTGGTGGGCCTTCTCCTGCTCTTCCTTGTCCTGCTGGTGGCCCATGATGCCGCCGACCACCGCGCCGGGCAGGCCGAAGGCGGAGCCCTTGAGCACGCCCGAGATGGCCTGGTCGTTGTCGTCGGTCTCCTCGGGGCTCTCCGCCTTCTTGTGCGCGGTGCGCAGTTGGCCGGCCATCATGGTCAGACCCTGCTTGACGCCGGACATGCCCTCGCCCAGGGCATCGGAGTGGTCGACGATCAGCGTCAGCCGCCGCTGGAACTCCCGGCCCGCCGGGCCCGTCCAGGTGTTGCCGAGCTTCTCGAGGTCGCCGCTCAACTCACGGCCGAGACCGTCCAGGATGCCCTTGAGGGCGGCCCACTGGGCGGCGACCCCTTCGATCTGCTCCGGCTTGCCGACCATCACCGCGTCGTACAGCTCCTGGTGGCTCCGACCCTGGTAACGCTGGGTGTACTCAGACACGCCCGTCCCCCTTCGGCTGCAACGCCCGGTCGACCCCGGTCAGCGCCGCGGTGATGTCGGTGGCGTTGGCCGCGTTCCGCGCCTCGGCGGTGCGGTAGTTGGCGAGGATGGTGCCGGTGGCCTGCTGCGCCGCCTGCACGGCCTGCCGGAGCCGTTCGGCCTGCTCCACGTAGGACTGGTGGACCTCGCTGTAGCGGCGCGAATTCTGGGTTGCGTCGGTGAACGAGCCCAGGGCCGGCGGAGTGCACTGCATCTCGGTGTTGAGCTTGCGTAGCACCGACTCGGCCTGACTGAGCCGCATCGCGAGGTGCTGGTGGAAGTCCTCAAGGGACAGCAGGTCGACTTCCGTACGCCCGGTCATGGCAACATCCCCGTCGTTCTGGTTGACAACCGTCAGCGGATCCAGGTTAGTCCACCTCCGCGAGCCGGGGCGACCCGTATGAACCGCTCAGTCGTCGGTGCCGGTCGATACCTCGGGAACCCAGCCACCGGTGCCGCCACTCGCCGGGGCGCTCGTGTCGGGCGTCGGCGAGCTGGACTGCGAGGGCGGCTGCGACGGCGGCGTGGTCGCCCCCGCGTCACCCGGCGCGAACTGCGCGAGCGCGGACTCCTGGTCCAGGGTCGGCCCGGTCGGGATCAACGCGAGCAGCGAGCCGGGCACCGCCAGCGGGGTGACCCCGTCGTAGCCGAGGGCGGACCGCGCCTCGGGCGAGCCGAGCGGGTACCGGACACCCTGAGGGCTGATCAGGTAGACCGTCGTGCCGGCGGCACCGGAGCCGCTGGTGCCGGCACCGGGCGCAGCCTGGGCCAGTACGCCCTTGCCGCCGGGCAGCAGCACCGACTCGGCCGTGCGCACCGCGTCCCGGGCGCCCTGGCGTACCGGTACCGAACCCGGCTCGGTGTCCGCCAGCTCCGCCGGCACCCGGTCGAAGACCTCCAGCGTGGTGGTCGGCGGGCCACCGGCGGTGCCCTCCCGGTACGTCGCGCAGAGCAGCGTCTGTCCGGCCCGGGCCGGATACAGGGTGGGCAGCGTCCTCGGCATCCCGTCCGCGTCCACCCGCTGCTCCGTCAGGAGACGCCCGGCCTGATCGGGCGTGATGTCGGTGATCCGACCGCCGCCACTGATGAGCAGCAGCGCGGTGATCTCACTGATCGAGACGAGACCCTCGCGCGCCAGCACGTAGTGCTGCCCGGCCGCCTGGAAGACCTGGCCGATGGTGGCGGGCCGGCCGGCCACGCTCAACCCGCTGCGCTCACCCAGACCGGGCAGCGACGGCTTGCGCAGCGGCGGTCCGGCCGGTACGGCGTTGAGGAGCTGCTGCCCGACCGGCAGCGGAGCCGTACCCGTCATCCGCAGCGCCGCGACGGCCTGGTCACCGCCCCGCACCTCCAGTCGGGAGTCGGCGGCGAGCAGGTGCCGCTGCCCGTCCACGGTGACCAGCACCGCGCGGTCACCGAGCGGCGTACCGCCGGGCAGCGCCCGATTGATCACGACGCGGGTGGTGGAGTGGCGCGGGTCGACCGGGTCGGGCACGTCGCAGACCGACCACGGCAGACCCGTCAACGACTTGCGGTCCGGCAGCGCGTCCGGGGCTCCGACGATGCCGACGGTACGGCCGCGTGGCCGGTCCCGCAGCGACGCCTGCGACATGGTGCGCACCGTGGGGTCCGGCTCGTTCAGGATTAGCCGCGCGGAGGTGTAGTTGAGCGTCGGGTGCAGCTGCCCCTGGGCGTACACGTAGGTGGCGCCGGTCTCCCGCTCGATGACCAACGTGTTCTCGTCCAGCGGTGCGGTGTTCCCGGTCAACTGGCCGTACGCGCCCACGCCACCGAGGACCACCGCGGCGGCGATCACGCTGCCGAAGACCGCCATGCCGAGCCGTCGCATCGGCAGGTTGGTGGTCTCCGGATCACCCGACAGCAGCGCGGAGACGATCCGGCGGGTGACGAAGCGGTACGCCTGCACCTGATCACGGCGGGTCCGCATGACTTACCTCCGGCGGGGTGGATCCGCGACGATGTCCTCGGGGTGCCGTCGCGGGCTTCCCTACGATAAGGGGCCGACGGCCGGTCCTCGGGGCCACCGCCGGGCCACCCCGCGGCTCAGGGCCATACCGTCCAGGAGGGACAGTCAGCGATGACGCAGGTTCAGGCGCCACCCGCGGATGCCGCCGTGCGGCCGTCCGGCGTTCCGGCGCGGGTCACCGCCGCGGCCGACCGGCCGGGCCGGGGGCGCATCGGTCCGCTGCTGGTCGGCCAGCTCGTCGTACTCGAGGTCTGTGCCGTCGCCGTCTGGGCCGCGACGGCCGGTCCGACCTGGCTGCTCGCGACGGTGGCTGTCGTGGCGGCGGTGGTCGTGCTGTCCGCGTTCGCCCGACGTGGTGGTCGCTGGTGGTTCGAGGACGTGTTGCTGCGCCGCCGGATGCGTCGCCGACGTGAACGGGCCGCCGCGGCCCTGGCCGGCGGGACGGCCGCAGACCCCCGGCTGGCCGCGCTGGCGCCCGAGCTGGGTGTGATCGAGCTGACCGACCGGGGCACCCGGCTGGGCATCGGGCAGGATGACCAGGGTTGGTTCGCGGCGGTCGCGTTGCAGCCGGCCACCGGCGCCGCGGTCGGCTCGGTGGAGGCGTCGACCGTCGACCGGGCGTTGCGGGTGCTCGGGGACTTCTCGGCGCCGGTCTCCCGAGCCCAGGTGGTCGCGCACACCCTGGTCTGGTATCCGGCTGCGGGCGCGCCACCGGCCGCACACCGGACCGTCTGGGTGGCGCTGCGGCTCACGGTCCGCGACGCACGGGTGGAGACGGTCAGCCGGGGCGGCGGTCTGCCGGGCGTCCACCGCACGCTGGCCGCCGGGATCGGCCGGTTGGGCAAGGCGTTGACGGCGGCCGGGCTGGCCCACCGGCCGCTGGGCCGCGACGAGCTGCGCGCCGCGGTGGTCTCGGCTGCCGGACTGGACCTGGTGCCCGAGCCACCGACGGAGACCTGGTCGGGGCTGCGTGGCGGTGGTTGGACGCACCGCTGCCTGACCCTGCGCGCCCGGCCGGGCGCGCCACTCGGCCCGCTGGTGGACGCGATCACCGCCACGTCCGCGCCCTCGCACACGGTGGCGGCCACGGTGTCGCCCGACGGGCGCGTGGCGGCCCCGCTGCTGCGGGTCGCGGCCATGGACAACCACGTCGAGGCGCTGGTCAAGGTCGTCGGGGACATGGCGCAACGGGCCGGCACGCCGGCCCGGCCGATGGACGGCCAGCACGGGCCGGGCGTCTACGCCAGCGCGCCGGTCGCCTCGGCGCTCGGCGGAGTCGGCCGCCGACAGCCCCGCTGACCGTTCCTTCCGGGCCCAGCCCGGCAGGCGCATCAACCTGCAGTCAGTCGCCCAGGAAATCTAGTCTCGAAAGACTAGATTTCCTGGGCCGGGCCAGTTAGTGTTGTCCCCGTTGACGAGGAAGATCGGTTGAAGACGCCGACGTAACAGGCCGAGCGTCGAAGCAGGGCCCGGAAGTTCTCGGGGCCCGCTCGGTAACCGCGGTGGAACCACATCACCGCGTGCAACATGGCACGTGCACGACAAGACCTTGACGTAACTCCAGGTCAGGGCAACCGCAGGCAGGGCCGATGCAATGTTCGGGGCTCCGCCTGACGCGGCAGGGATCCGCCGCACATGCTCGGGGCCAGGAAGTCGCGTGGGGCTCCGGCATCGACGGACAGCACAGTAGGTCGGTTAAAGCAGAGGAAAGGGAGGGTTTGACGCCGTTGGATCGCCCGCCGTCGGGACGTAGTTCCAGTTCTGCGGTGGACACCGTAATCACTTTGAACGCGAGGTGGTCTCCGGTCACGCTTATGCGATCCTCGCACCGCCTGCTGATGACGGCATGGTGCGGAAACGAGAACCCGACGAACCTGTCGGTAGATGGTGTATTCAACCCGTAACCCTGGGCCCCGGCGCGACATGCGCCGGGGCCCTCGTTCACGAAGAAGGAATGTATGGCCCAACCCGACGACATGCTCAACGATGACGACTACCCCGCCTACACCATGGGCCGGGCCGCCGAGATCGTCGGCGCCTCGCAGGATTTCCTGCGCCGCCTCGACGAGGCGAAACTGATCGTCCCGTTCCGCTCCGCCGGCGGCCACCGCCGCTACTCCCGATACCAGCTGCGCCTGGCCGTACGAGCCCGGGAGATGGTCGACCACGGCACCGCTCTGGAAGCCGCCTGCCGGATCATCATCCTCGAAGACCAGCTGGAAGAGGCCCTTCAGCACCACCGCGACCACGTATGCCGCCAGCAGGGCGGCGCCGCCTGACCCGCACGCTGCACGGTCCTTCTCGGGGTGGAGAAGGACCGTCTGCCGCCAAGGCGGCAGAACGAGATCAACGGGCGGTCGCGGTCTTCGCTGAAAACTACGGCCGTCCCGTCAGGGGCGCAGGTTGACGATCCAGTCGTACATGCCGCAGACCCAGACGGCGAGCGGCACCAACGCGATGATCAGCAGGATCTCGACGATGTCGAGCAGCCGACCCCACACCGGTGAGATCCGCTTGCCGGCGACGGACAGGCCGTAGATCAGGCTGACCACGGCCGCCAGCAGCAGCCCACCGAGGATCAGGCCGAGCCGGACCGCCAGTGCGCCGCCCGCGAAGGTCGCGGCGGCCGCCAGGCCCAGCCCGACGGTGCCGGCGAGCAGCACCGGAACGCGCTGCGCCCGGCCCAGTAGCGGACGCGCCCGCAGCAACGACAGCAGGGCCAGCACCAGACACAGCAGCACGGCCGCCAGCCTGCCGTCCAGGGCCAGCACCACCTCCGCGCCGAGGACCAGCAACGACAACGTCCACAACAGAGCGGTGAGGAACGCGTCGGCGCGGTCGCTGCGCTCAAGCACCCGCCGCCCGTCCACCGTCTCGCTGTCGGTCTTCAGGTCGTCCGGACCGGTGGGGATCGACGGCACCGGCAGGCGGGCCAGCCGGTAGGCCACCATCGGCAGCGCCGGCACCAGGCCGAAGGCGACGGCCGCCACCACCGCGGCGCCGGCTGCGGCGTCGATGCTGAGGAGCAGGCAGAGCAGCGCGCCCACGCCGGCCCCCGCGCCGAGACCGATCGCGGCGAAGAAGAGGGGGTACCGGTCGTCACCGACCGCCAGCACGGCCACCGCCCCGGCGACCACCACGGCGGTGGCCGCGAGCAGGACGTGTGGGCTGGCCAACTCGGTCAGCTTCCGGTCCCCGGCGAGCAGCAGCAGGCCACCGGTACCCGCGTAGAGCAGCCCGGCCATCGCCAGCACCGAGCCCGTCCGGCTGTCGCCCATGGCCCGGGCGAGCACCGCCGCGCCGACCAGCAGCGCCACCGCGACCAACAGGGCGGCCAGCGCGGCGGGCAGGTGCGGAGGGCCGGTGAACAGGGCCGCCACCGCGCCCGCGCCGAACGCCGCCGCGGCGAACAGCACGGCGAACGACCGGGTCGCGTCGACCTGCCAGGAGCCTGGCCGTTGCGTGGTGGCGGTGGCGACCGCGTCCACCACGTCGTCGAAGACGATCTCCGGGGCGGCTGCGGAGCGCGGGTTGAAGTACAGCACCTCGCCGTCGCGGACACCGAGCTGCGCGGCGGTACGACCACCGTCCAGCGGCGCCGAGCCCAGCCGGGACAACGCCCAGCCGCCGTGCCGCACCCCGTCGTCGGCCAGGTCCTCCCCCGCGTAGCGCAGCAGGGTGGGCAGCAGGTCGGCCATCGGTACGTCCGAGGGCAGCGCCAGGTCCATCCGGGTACGGGGGGCCACAATGGTGATCCGGCTCAGACCGCCGGTCGCCGACTTCGTAGCCACAGTGGCCTCCTGGTGTCCATCTATGATCAGCGGGCCGCGGCGCCACGGTGCGGGTGCACCGCGCCCACGGGAGATTACCTACGATGACGGGCACGTACAGTGCCCACCCGCGAGCTTCGCGTCGCGTCGGCACGACGGCAGGGCCGCTTCTGGGGAGGAGACAGCCGTGAGCACGGTGGTGTTCCGCCGACCTCCGCGTCAACCGGGGCCGGCATTGCCGCGTGGCGAGGTGGTGCTGGAGTCCCCGCCCGAGCTGCCCGAGCCGACACCGCGCGGGATGGGGCAGCTGCTCATGATCCTGCCGATGGTCTGCGGCGTCGGCGCGATGGCGTTCCTCTACGCCGGTCGGGGCAGCGGCATGATGACGTACGTCGCCGGTGGCCTGTTCGGAGTGTCGATGCTCGGCATGGCCATCGGCTCGCTCGGCAACGGCGGCAACGACAAGGCCGAGCTGAACGCCGACCGCCGCGACTACATGCGTTACCTGGCGCAGATGCGCAAGCGCACCCGTCGTGCGGCTGCCCAGCAGCGGGACGCGATGGACTGGCGGCACCCCGAGCCCGACGCGCTCTGGTCGATCGCGGCGTCCCGTCGGCTGTGGGAGCGTCGGATCACCGAGCCGGACTTCGGCGAGACGCGGATCGCGATGGGCCCGCAGCGGCTCGCCGTGGAGATCGTCCCCCCGGAGACCAAGCCGGTCGAGGACCTGGAGCCGATGAGCGCCATCGCGCTGCGCCGGTTCGTCCGCGCGCACACCACGGTGCCCGAACTGCCGACCGCGCTGTCGGTCCGCGCGTTCAGCCGGGTGGTGCTGCGCGGTGACCGGGACCCGGTGCTCGACCTGACGCGGGCGGCCCTGGGCCAGCTCGTGACCTTCCACGCCCCCGACGACCTGGTGGTCGCGGTGGTCGCCGCGCCCGACCGGCAGCCGATCTGGGAATGGGTGAAGTGGTTGCCGCACGCCCACCACAGTGGCCGGACGGACGCCGCCGGAGCGCGTCGTCTGGTCTTCGCCAGCCTGGCCGAGGCCGAGGAGTCCCTCGCCGCCGAACTGGCCGGGCGACCCCGCTTCGCGGCCGAGGCGAAGCCGCTGACCACCGCGCCGCACCTCGTCGTGGTGGTCGACGGTGGCGAGATCTCCCCGACCTGCCAACTGGTGGGTCAGGGTCTGCTCGGCGTCACCCTGATCGACCTGTCCGGGACGGTGCCGCGCGACGCCGGCCGCTGGTTGCTCTGCCTGGACGCGGGCGACGGCAACGCGCTCGACCTCATCCGGGGCAATTCGACCTCGCGTCTCGGCCGGCCCGACCGGCTCTCCGCCGAGGCGGCCGAAGGGCTGGCCCGGCAGATCGCGCCGTACCGGCTGTCGCAGCAGCAGACCAGCAACGAGGAGCCGCTGGCCCGCAGCATGGAGCTTCCGGACCTGCTCGGCGTCGGCGACGCCGCGGCGGTGGACGTACACCAGACGTGGCGGCCGCGCGGTCACCGCGACCGGCTGCGCATCCCGCTGGGTGTCGGCCCGGACGGCAACGTGGTCGAGCTGGACTTCAAGGAGTCCGCGCACGAGGGCATGGGCCCGCACGGCCTGGTCATCGGCGCGACCGGTTCCGGCAAGAGCGAACTGCTCCGTACGGTGGTGGCCGCGCTCGCGGTGACCCACTCGTCGGAGGAGCTGAACTTCGTCCTGGTGGACTTCAAGGGCGGCGCGACGTTCGCCTCGTTGGAGGCGTTGCCGCACACCAGCGCGGTGATCACCAACCTGGCGGACGAGCTGCCGTTGGTCGACCGGATGCGTGACGCGCTCGCCGGCGAGATGGTACGGCGGCAGGAGTTGCTGCGGGCGGCGGGCAACTACGTCTCGCGGTTCGAGTACGAGAAGGCGCGTGCGGCGGGGGAACCGTTGGCGCCCATGCCGAGCTTGTTGATCATCTGTGACGAGTTCAGCGAGTTGTTGGCCGCGAAGCCGGACTTCATCGACCTGTTCGTGATGATCGGCCGATTGGGTCGGTCGTTGGGCGTGCACCTGTTGCTGGCCTCGCAGCGGCTGGAGGAGGGCAAGCTGCGGGGTCTGGACACCCACCTGTCGTACCGGATCGGGTTGCGGACCTTCTCGGCCGTGGAGAGCCGGATCGTGCTCGGCGTACCCGACGCGTACGAGCTGCCGAGCGCGCCGGGGCACGGTTACCTGAAGACGGACACCAACACCATGCTGCGGTTCCGGGCCGCGTACGTCTCGGGGCCGTACCGGGCGCCCGGCCAGCAGGCCTCCACGTCACAGGCCCTCGTGCAGCGCCGGATCGTGCCGTACGGCGTCAACTTCATCCCCGCGCAGGTTCCGCAGGTGTCGGTGGACACCGCGCCGGAGCCGGAGCAGCCGACCGACGGCAAGGCCGTGGCGATGTTGGACGTGCTGATCGAGCAGCTCAAGGGGCGGGGCCGACCGGCTCACCAGGTGTGGCTGCCGCCGCTGGCCGACCCACCGGGCCTGGGCGAGCTGCTCGGCCCGCTGGCCGTCGACCCGACCTACGGGTTGTGCACGGCGTCCTGGCCGGGCCGGGGACGCCTGACGGTGCCGGTCGGCGTGGTGGACCGCCCGTACGAGCAGCGCCGCGATCCGATGATGGTCGAGCTGGCCGGCGCGGGCGGCAACGTGGTCATCGTGGGCGGGTCGCTCAGCGGCAAGAGCACCATGCTGCGGTCGCTGCTGGCCTCGTTGGCGCTCACCCACACGTCCCGCGAGGTGCAGTTCTTCTGTCTGGACTTCGGCGGTGGCGCGCTGCGCAGCCTCGAACGGCTGCCGCACATGGCCGGGGTGGCCGGGCGACGGGACGTCGAGGCGGTGCGCCGCACGGTGGCCGAGGTGGTCGCGGTGCTGGACGACCGGGAGACACGCTTCGCCCAGCACGGCATCGACTCGGTGGCGAGCTACCGACGTCGGCGGGCGGCCGGCGAGTTCGCCGACGACCCGTTCGGCGACGTGTTCCTGGTGGTGGACGGCTGGAACACGCTGCGCCAGGACTACGAGGAGCTGGAGCAGACCATCACCACGCTCGCCAACCGGGGCCTCGGCTTCGGGGTGCACGTCGTGCTCACGGCGGTGCGGTGGGCGGAGATCCGGATCAACATGCGGGACCTGCTCGGCACCAAGCTGGAGCTGCGCCTCGGCGACGCCGCCGAGTCCGAGATCGACCGGCGCTCGGCGATGAACGTGCCGGAGAAGTCGCCCGGTCGCGGCCTGACCCGGGACAAGCTGCACTTCCTGACGGCCATCTCGCGGATCGACGGTCGGCGCGACATCGAGGACCTGAGCGAGGCGTCGATCGCGCTCGCCGGACACGTGGCGGCGAACTGGCCGGGGCGTCCCGCGCCGAAGGTACGGCTGCTGCCGCGCCGGCTGCCGGTGCCCGAGCTGGCGCGCATCATCGACCGGTCGGCGCCCGGCCTGCCGATCGGTGTCAACGAGTCGGCGCTCGCGCCGGTCTACCTGGACCTGGCGAACGAGCCGCACCTGACCGTCTTCGGCGACGCCGAGTGCGGCAAGACCAACCTGCTGCGGCTCATCGCCCGGGGCATCACCGAGCGGTACACGCCCGCCCAGGCCCGGCTGGTGATCGCCGACTACCGGCGGGGCCTGCTGGGCGCGGTCGAGGGCGATCACCTGCTCGACTACGCGCCGTCCAACCAGGCGTTCGCGCAGGGGCTCGCCTCGATCCGCAGCGCGCTGTCCAACCGTCTGCCGGGCCCGGACGTGACCACCGCCCAGTTGCGGGACCGCAGCTGGTGGAAGGGTCCGGACCTGTACATCCTGGTCGACGACTACGACCTGGTCGCCTCCGGTGGCAGCAACCCGCTGAGCGCCCTGCACGAGCTGCTGCCGCAGGCCCGGGACATCGGCCTGCATCTGATCATCACCCGCCGGGTCGGCGGCGTGGCGCGGGCGCTCTACGAGCCGGTGCTGCAACGCCTGCGTGAGCTGGATTCGCCCGGTTTGCTGATGTCCGGCAACCGGGAGGAGGGCGCCGTGTTCGGCACGCTGCGTCCGAGCCCGCAGCCACCCGGTCGGGGCACCCTCGTGCGGCGGCGCGACGGTCAGCAGCTCATTCAGACCGCCTGGTCCGAGCCGGCCTGATCGAGCCGTCCGGGTGGTCCGTACGGGTCGTCCCACCGGTCCGATCCACCATCATCCATCGAACCGTCCCGGTCAGGGCTGCGGTGGCTGGACGGATTCCGCTACCGTCTCTGGTGGAGTGTCCGTCGGTGGGGTGTTGCTGCCTTGCCGCGGGGGAGAGGCGCGGCAAAGCCGCAGCCACACAACATGACGGAAGGGTGTGAAGCATGGCGTTCGAGGTCTCAGCTGCGAGTCTGCATACTGCCGCGAGTGACGTGCGGTCCACGCGCAGCGAGGTCGACGGTGAGCTGAAGAAGCTGTGGAACGTGGTCGACGACCTGGCCATGGCGTGGAAGGGTCAGGCGTCCACGGGGTTCCAGTCGCTCATGGCTCGCTGGAACGAGGACACCGTGAGTCTGCTGACCGCGATGGACAACATCGCGGACCTGCTCGACAAGTCGGGTACGACGCACCAGGTCAACGACGAGGAGCAGCAGCAGATGCTGGACAAGTTCCACTCTGCTCTCAACCCGTGATCCGTAGCCAGCAGAGGAGGAAAACGTGACGATCAAGGTTGACTACGCGGTCCTCGAGAGCAGCAACCAGCAGATGCAGGCCATCTCGAAGACCATCGACGAGAAGCTGGACACGCTGCGGTCGATGCTGTCCAAGCTCGAGTGGGAGGGCGAGGACCGCACCGCCTACGAGCAGCACCAGGCGAAGTGGGACTCGTCGGTCCGGGACATCAACCGGATCCTGAACGAGATCGGTGGTGCCGTCGGCATCGCCCGCGAAAACTACGTCTCCACCGAGATGAGCAACTCCAAGGTGTGGGGCTGACACAATCACCGATGCGGCTCCGGTCCGGCTCGACCGGGCCGGAGCCGCATCGTGTTGGCGTCGGCGAGATACGGGAGAGCGATGCGTACGGGGAAGCCTTTCCGATCGACACGGGCCGTGGGCGCGGCCGCGCTGGCGCTGTGCGCCGCGCTGGCCCCTGCGGTGACCGTCGCGCCGACGCCGGCCCGGGCCGCTGACACGGTCCGTGGCCTTCAGTGGTACCTGGACTATCTCAAGATCCCCGCCGCGCACCAGATCACCAAGGGTGCGGGTGTCGTGGTCGCCGTCGTCGACACCGGAGTCGAGGCAAGTCATCCTGACCTGCGCGGTCAGGTGCTCGCGGGGCACGGCACCAACCCCCTTGCGGCCTCGGACGGCCGGCGTGACGACGACAAGGTCAAGGGGCACGGCACCTCGATGGCCGGCATCATCGCCGGGCGCGGCGGTGGCGCGATGCACGAGTTGGGCATCGCCCCGGCCGCGAAGATCCTCCCGGTCTCGACTGGTGCCGACTCCGACGGCCAGGACGTGGTCCTGGGCGTCCGGTGGGCCGCGGACAATGGTGCCGACATCATCAACCTCTCGCTCGGCGACGAGGGGGCGGCTCCGCCGGAGCTGGTGGACGCCATCAACTACGCGCTGAGCAAGGATGTCGTGGTGGTGGCGTCCGCCGGCAACACCGAGCAGGGCGACCGCCAGGTCATCGCGCCGGCCAACATCCCCGGCGTCGTCGCCGTCAGCGGATTCGACAAGCGGGGCGGCTTCTCTTCCGGCTCGGTGCAGGGCCCGGAGACCGTCCTCGCGAGTCCGATGGAGAGCATCATCGCCCCGGCGCCCAAGGCGGTCTCGCCGAACGGATATACGGTAGCCAGCGGCACCAGTCCGGCGGCGGCCATCATCTCCGGGGTGGTGGCGCTGATCCGCGCGAAGTACCCGAAGCTCGACGCGCCCAATGTCATCAGCCGCTTGATCGAGACCGCTCGCGACGCCGGTCCGGCCGGCCGGGACCCGCAGTTCGGCTTCGGCCGGGTCGACCCGGTCGCCGCCCTGACCCGCTCGGTACCCACCGTGACGGCGAACCCCCTGTTGAAGGGCGAGGCGGCCGGCCCGACCGGCCCCGGCCGCGCGACCCGACCGGGTGAGGACGACGGCCCGGCGGTCGAGTTCGGCGTATCGAACAAGGCCGGTGCGATCGTCCAACTGGGACTCTGCCTCGGCGTACCGATCATCGGGTTGATCGTGCTGTTCGTGGTGCTGCGACGCCGCAAGCGGCGCACGCCGCCGGCGGCCGTCGGCCCGTACCCGGGCGCACCCGGCATGCCGCCACCCGGCTGGCCCGCCACCCAGTCGGCACCGGCCGGCTACGGCCCGCCGCAGCAGCCCGGCCCGGGGTACGGCCCGGCACCGGGCCAGCCCGGCCCGGGGTACCCGCCGCCCGGCCATCCCACCCAGGGTTATCCGCCGGCGCCGACCGCTCCGGCGACACCGCCGGCCGGGTCCGGCTGGCCGGGCTCGGGCCCGCCGTCGCCGGGCCCACACCAGCAGCAGTGAGCGCACACCACCAGTCAGGGTTTCGGGGAGGGGACCGATGACGGACGACAGGACCACCCAGCCGGAACGGTACGTGAACGACGACCTCTACATCCCGGTTCCGGTGGGCGGGATACCGACGTCGGGCCTCGCCGTGACCGGCCTGGAACTCGACAACGTCAACCACGCCGCGACGCCGGAGGGCCTGATCGCCGCGCCCGGTGAGGCCGGCGTCAAGACCGAGTGGGACGCGACCAGCCTGGACTCGGCCATCACCTGGCTGGAGACCCACGCCGCGTACCTGAACAAGCTCTCCTACGACATGGTCGACATCCAGGACCTGATGGGTGGGGCGGCCAGCGGCGTGGCGGGCGGAGCCGGTGGCCAGCCGAGCCCGCTCGGGGGGTTCGACTGGGCGGCCCGGCTGGCCGCCAAGCACCAGGGGCTCTACCAGGGCACCGAGTCCGGTGTCCGCAAGCTCTCGCAGAGCCTGTACGACGCGGCGGAGGCGCTGCGCCAGGTCAAGCAGAACTACGAGACGGCGGAGGAGCAGAACAGGATGTCCGCCGCCGAGATGCAGCGTGTCTTCGGCGACGTGGCCGGCAACGGCGACGGACGCTAGGACGGGGGAGGACAGCAGATGGGCCTGAGCTGGGAAGAGATGTGCCAGAAGGTCGTCATCGACGGCCGGCCGGGTGACGTGGAGAGCGCCGCACTCGGTTGGGAGCAACTGCTCAAGAATCTCAACAACGTCAAGCAGAGCCTCGAGTCCAACATCAAGGATCTGGGTACGACCTGGAAGGGCCCGGCGTACGAGGCGTTCAAGGGTCACGTCGAGCAGATCGCCAAGGACACCGGGCACATCGTGGCGGACGCCGAGAAGGGCAACGGCATCGTCCAGTCGCTCAAGTCCGCCGCCGACGATCTCACCAAGGCCCAGCGGGAGTTCCCGATCCCGGCGACCTGCGTCAACGACGTGCTGGAGGCGCGCAACGCCAAGCTGACCCTCGGGGTGGGCTTCTTCGAGGCGAAGGTCTCGCCGGACTTCCTGGGCTGGTTCGACCCGGTGACCGCCATCGCCGACTGGATCAACGACCAGTCGGAGGACGCTGCCCGGGTCTACGAGCAGGTGCGCGGTGACTACCAGGCCAAAGCCCCCGGCACCCCCGGCGACGCTTACAACCCTGCAGAGAAGGCGACGCAGCCCGAGATTCCCGACCTGGACACCGGTGGTGGCGGCGGTGGCGGTGGCGGTGGCGTGCCGAAGCTCGGCGGCGGTGGCGGCGGTGGTGGCCTCGGTGCCACCCCCTCGATCGGTACCAGCGACCTGCCGGGCACCGGCGACCTGCCCAGCGGGTCCGGCACCCACCCCGACCTCTCCGGCGGGTACGACACCCCCGGCACGGGTGACTACCCGGGCACCGGCGGTGTACCCGGCGTGGACGACGAGTTCAGCAGCGGCCTCGCGGGCGCGGGCGGTGGCGGTTCCCCCGGGCTCGGCTCCGGCCTCGGCTCCGGTGGCCTGGGCTCCTCCGCCGGGCTCGGCGGCGGTGGCGGCCTGGGTAGCGCCGGGGGAGGCGTCGGCGCTCTCGCGGGTGGCGGCGCGCTCGGTCGGGCGGTCTCCCCGGGCGTGGGCCCGATGATGGGTGGCGGCGCGGCGGGTGCCGGTCGCGGTGGCGGCCGGGGTGCCGGTGGTCGGCTCGGCGCGGGCGGCAAGCTGGCCGGTGGCATGGCGCCCGGTATGGGTGGCGTCGCCGGTGGCGGCGGCGGTGCGGGCCGCGGCGGCGCCGGTCGCGGCGCGACGGGCGCAGGGGGGCGTGGTGCGGGCGCGCGCGGCGCCGGTGGCCTGGCCGGCGCGGGTACCGGTGCCGGTTACGGCGAGGAGGACGGCGCCCGCAACACCTGGCTGGAAGAGGACGAGGACGTGTGGGGCGCGGACGGCGGCGGCACCTCCGGCATCCTGCGCTGAGCGCTGCGGCACGGCGCTGGTGAGGTAGACCGCATCAGCGCCGTGACCGGGCTCAGCCGGCGACCGGCTGGTCGGTGCGGCGGCCGGCACGCCAGCCGCGTTGGCGGCCCCGCGCCACGATCGGCCGAGTGATCAGCAGCAGTACGGTGAGCAGGGCGCCGACCACGGCCGCCCAGATCGCCGCGGTGCGCTGCCAACTCAGCGGATCGGCTGCGGAGGCGGGCGGGGCGAGCGCGCCGACCGGCGGGTTGGTGCGGGTGCCCAGCAGGCTCGACACCGCCCGGTACGGGTTGACCACCCCGTACCCGACCTCGGCGTTGCGGCCCTGCGGCGGGTTGTCCGCCGTACGTTCCAGCCGGTCGGCGACCTGCTCCGGAGTGAGGTCCGGGTAGGCGGCCCGGACGAGCGCCGCCGTCCCCGAGACGTACGCGGCGGCGAAGCTGGTGCCACCCGCCGGCTCGGGGAGGTAGCCGGCCCCACCGGGCGCGGGGCCGACGATGTTGAGGCCCGGCGCGGCGACGTCGACGTAGCTGCCACTGACCGAGGTGCCGACGTGCCCGTCCTGCTCGTCCACGCCGGCGACGGCGATGACGCCCGGGTAGGCGGCCGGGTACGCCGGCTTGTCCTCCTGTGTCTCCTGCCGGTTGCCGGCGGCAGCGACCAGGATCACCCGCTTGGCGAGGGCGCGTTCGACGGCCCGGGCCAGTTCGGGTCGGGGCAGGGTCACCAGGGACAGGTTGATCACGTCGGCGCCGTTGTCGACCGCCCAGTCGATGGCCGCGGCGATCTGCCCGGGCAGCGCCTCGTCGTTGGTGCCCTTGGCGTTGGGCAGCACCCGGATGGGCAGGATGCGGGCCGCCGGGGCGATACCGCTGAACGGCGCTCCGGTGCCGTCCTGGCCGGCGATGATGCCGGCGACCATCGTGCCGTGGCCCGCCAGGTCGCACTGGCCTCGGTTGTCGGTCAGGTTGTTGAAGTCGCGCCCGGGGAGAACCTGGTTCTTCAGGGCGGGGTGGATGGCCGAGACCCCGGAGTCGATGACCGCCACCGTCACCCCGGCGCCTCGCGAGATCGGCCAGGCCGAGACCGGATCGAGCCGATGTAGCGCCCACGGCATCTCCACCAGGCCGTCCTCACCGGGCGGGCCGCAGACGGGTGCCGCCGCTGCCGCTGAGACGCATGGGGCCACTACCAGGGTGATCCCGAGCAGGGTCGCGATCGTTCCATTGAGGACAGCGCGGACGGTACGGCGGGGTGGTTCGGTCGCGCTCGGCGGCAGGCATTCGCGCACCCGCAGAGATTACCGCTGCGCCGCGTCGCGCAGCGGCCCGGCGACGCCGGCCGACATCGGGGCGCACGACGGTCGTCAGGGAGTGTCGTCGCCGGGGGTGGGGGTGAACAGCGCGAGGAGGTCACCGACCTGCACTTCGGCCTCGGCGGGGTGCCGGAACCGGCCGGCGGGGTTGAGGGTGTACTCGTTGCGCCGCCCCACCCGGGTGCGGTGCAGGTAACCCTCGGCCTCCAGGTCGGCGACGATGGCCTGGGCGGCCCGCTCGGTGACGCCCACCTCCGCCGCCACATCACGGAGCCGGGCGGTGGGGTCGCGGGCGATGGCGAGCAGCACATGGCCGTGGTTGGTAAGAAATGTCCAGTTCCGGCCGCCTCCGGCCGTCGTGCTCGCCATCGTGGGGGGCCGCCTTTCCGGGTCAACGTATGAAATCTAAATCACGCATATCTTGACGCATCTTGCCGTGCGTGTGACCGTTGAGCGCGAGCCAGCGCCCGCCGCCGGCCCGGTTGAAAAGACCGTTGAGCAGGTCAAACGCGTGAGACGAGGTGCGGGGATGAGCCGTTCCGGTACGCCCGGCGGGCAGCCGGGCACGCAGCGGACCGTCGAGCAGGCGCCGGTCGCCACCGAGCCGGCCCGAGCGTACGCCGAGCTGGTCTCTGGCAACCGTCGCTTCGTCGCCGGAGAGCCGCGCCACCCCAACCAGGATGCCGGGCACCGGGCCGCCGTGGCGGACGGGCAGCACCCCTTCGCGGTGATCGTCGGCTGCTCCGACTCGCGGCTGGCCGCCGAGATCATCTTCGACCGGGGGCTGGGTGACCTCTTCGTCGTCCGGACCGCCGGGCACACCACCGGGCCAGAGGTGCTGGGCAGCGTCGAGTACGCGGTGGCCGTCCTCGGTGCTCCGCTGGTGGTGGTGCTCGGGCACGACTCCTGCGGCGCCGTGCAGGCGGCCCGCGAATCGGCGGCCACCGGCATCGCGCCCCCGGGACATCTCCCAGCGGTGGTCGACGCGGTGCTGCCCAGCCTGCGACGAGCCACGGCCGAGGGCGTGCACGACATCGACGGCATCGTCGACATCCACATCGCGCAGACGGTCGAGACGCTGCTCGGGCAGTCGCCCGTGCTGGCCGACGAGGTGGCGCGGGGGCGGTGCGCGGTGGTGGGGATGTCGTACCGGCTCGCCGCCGGGGCGGTGCGACCCGTGACCCCCGTACCGGCCGGCGACGCCTCGGACGACCCGGCCGCGACCGCCGCCGCCTGACACGCGACGAGGGCCGCCCCGCTCGACGCGGGACGGCCCTCGAACTGTTGAGCGTCGGATCAGAGCAGCGACATGTGTACGTGGTCGGTGTGGTTCGATGGCCCGCTGTACGACTTCCAGCCGGTCGCCGGGAACCAGATCTGCCGGTTCCAGATCACGTAGTAGATGCCGAGCCGGTCGGCGTTGCGGATGAGGAACGCGGCCACGTTGTTGCCGTACATCCGGGTGTCGTCGTTGTGCCACGGGCTGAAGCCGCTCTTCTGCAACGACCAGTCACAGGCGCGACCCTTCGGGTGCTCGTACGGTCCACCGTTGCGGTGGCAGCCCACGAACCGGTTGAACCCGGCCCGCTTGACCTCCTTGTACGCGTGCAGCGTGCGCGGCGTGACGCAGCCGGAGGTGGTCGGGTCCTTCTCGCTGCACGACTGGGGCTTCCAGTCGCCGTCGGCGGTGCGACCCGGGCCGATCCGGGCGACCGGGGAGGTGGCGTCCACCAGACCGCCGGTGAAGCCCTTGCCGCCGACCAGCGCGAGCGCCTTGTCCGCGTCGCGCTTGTCCTTCGCCATCAGCGCGGTCTGCTTCTGCTGCTCCCGGACCTCGGTGTCGAGGGCCAGCTTGGCCTCCTCGGCGCGGGACTTCACCGCGTTGACCTCGGCGAGCTTCTTTTCGTTGACCATGTTCATCTCGTCGAGCGCCGCGGCCCGCTGGACGAACGAGTCCGGGGCGTCGGCCTCCAGCAGCATCGCGATCGCGCCGACCCGTCCGGTCCGGTACGACTGAGCGGCGATCTGCGCGACCTGCGGGGCCAGCGCGGCCAGGTCGGCCTTCGCCCGGTCGACCTCTGCCGCGAGTTCGACCTGCCGCTTCTTGGACTTGTCCAGTTTGGACTTGGCCGCCACGTAGTCCCGGTTGGTCTGCTCGATGACGTCGGTGAGCAGCTTGGGCTCGTCGCCGTCCTCCTCGTGCCCGGACGGTGTGGGGGTCGTCGGGGCGGCGTGGGCCGGGAGGGGTCCGGCGAGCACGGTCAGCGCGGCGAACACGGCCACCACGGGCGTCAACCAGCGGCGTAGGGGTGCCGTCACAATCTTCCCTTCCGTCGACCGCCGACCGGGTTAGCTGACGGGTTCGGGGCGGAAGTGGCCCCTACCGCTGTCGCGGATTCACCCCAGGTACCTGGGTCCCCGGCTCGCCGGTTGGCGATTGGGCGGTGGCACCGCAGGCGCCGCTGCGCGCCTTCGTCGGTGACCGGCAGCGAGGTTACCCGAGAGTCCACCGCCTGAGCTACGTCCTGATGCCGACTAAAAGCGTCATTTCGCCATGGCGTTGAGTGACCAGTGACGCGGTTCTCAGGGCGGGTGCCCGATCCGGTCACGCTGAGGAGTGTCACCATGCCGTATCCGTGCTCCTGTTCGGCTCTGGCCACCCGGTGGTGGCGGTGGATGGGGGTGTGTTCCGCTGTGGATCGGGCCGGTCGGCCCGATCCGTCGGCGGGGAACTGAGAGCGGCGAGCGCCTCCGCGCGGTCCGCGCGGGGGCGCGGTGGCGGGGCGTCCGCGTCGGGCGTGGCCGTCGACCCGGCCGCGGTCACCACCGCGGCCAGCCCGGTGGTGAGGGGTACGGCGGCGATCAGGCCGAGGGTGGCGACCGCGCTGCGGACGATTTCCTGTGCGAGGAACTCGCTGGTCAGAATCTGCCCGATGGGGCGCGAGTCGGCGGTGAGCAGAAGCAGCAGCGGCAGTGACGCGCCCGCGTACGCCAGCACGATGGTGTTGACCGTGGAGGCGATGTGCGCCCGGCCGACCCGGGTGGCGGCCCGGTAGAGCTGTCGTCGACCCAGCCCGGGGTTGGCGTTCGCCAGCTCGGTGACGGTGGCGGCCTGGGTGACGGTCACGTCGTCGAGTACCCCGAGTGAGCCGATGATGATCCCGGCGAGCAGCAGGCCGCGCAGGTCCACCTCCGCCTGGAACATCGAGAGCGTGGTGGCGTCCTCGCTGCCGAAGCCGGTGAGCTGGGTGGCGGCCGTGGCGATGGTCGCGAGGACGCCGGTGAGCACCAGGCTGCCCAGGGTGCCGAGGACCGCGACGGAGGTCTGCGCGGTCACCCCGTGTGTCAGGTAGAGCACCACGAACATGATCAGGGCCGCGCCGACCACCGCCACCAGCAGCGGTGACCGGCCCGCGCCGATGGCCGGCAACACGAAGGTGAGCAGGATGGCGAAGCTGGCGGCCAGGCCGGCGAGCGCGGCCAGACCCCGCCACCGGCCGAACGCGACGATGGCGGCGGCGAAGACCCCCACGAGCCACACCAGTGGCGTCCCGCGCTGGTGCTCGGCGATGTTCCAAGTGCTGAGGGTGGGATCGGTCGGATCGGTCAGCTCGACCAGGACGACGTCGTCGCCCACCTCGACCCGAGGCGCTCCGGGGCCGGCGGGGACGGGCGTGCTCACCTGCCGGTCGGCGCGCGGCCCGTCTTCGAGGAGTACGTCCACCGTGCCGCACGGCCCGCCGCTCGGCGTGCCCTCCGGGCTCGTCGAGGGTGGGCACGGTTCGGTCACCACCCGGGTCACCGTGCCGTGGTGGCGCGGCAGATCCGCCCCACCGCCGCTCTTCGGTGCGCCGTCCCGTGGCCACAGCACCACGGCGGCGACGACGGTGGCCACGAAGAGCGGCACCACCGTCGCGATGAGGATCCGTCGTACCCGGGGCGGGGCGGGTCGAGCGGAATGGCTGTGGTCGGAACCCAATGCGAGACTCCCAACGATCCGGTGCGGGGTACGTGCCGGCGGCCTCTGCGGTTCAGTTCCGCCGGACGAACGCGGGCACGAGCGCGTCGGTTCGCCGCCTGACGACCCGGCAATCACGGAGAGTGATGAAGTGGTCGGGTCGGCGCCGTACGGGGCCGCGCCGTGGCGGCGCCGTCGCCCGTCTCGGCGGCGGGATCCGGTGGGTCATCGCTGGACGATGCTAACCAGCGCGGCGGGGGGTCGCAGGTCGTGCGGACGTGTCGGGGGAGTCGAACCGCTGACACCGCCCCGGGCGCGGCGGATGGTGGAGTCATGCCTGAGCCACCCACCGAGCACCGACAGCACGACAAGCACGCCGGGCACGACAAGCACGCCGGGCACGACAAGCACGCCGGGCACGACCCGGCCCTGTTCCGTCGGCGGTTCTGGGTCTGTCTGGTGCTCACCGTGCCGGTGGTGCTGACCAGTGACCTGGTGGTGGACCGGCTCGGGCTCCGGCTGGACGCGCCGGGTCGCTCCTGGGTGGGGCCGGTGCTCGGTTCGGTGGTGTTCCTCTGGGGTGGCTGGCCGTTCCTGGTCGGCGCGGTACGTGAGATCCGGGACCGCGCGCCGGGCATGATGCTGCTGGTCGCGATGGCGATCACCGTGGCGTACACCGCGTCGCTGGCGACCAGCCTGGGCGCCTTCGACCTGGACTTCTGGTGGGAGCTGGCCGCGCTGGTCACCATCATGCTGCTCGGGCACTGGCAGGAGATGAAGGCCATCGGGCAGGCCCGTGGGGCGCTCGCGGCACTGGCGGCGCTGCTGCCCGACGAGGCCGAGCGGGTGGCGGCGGACGGGCGGGTCGAGCGCGTACCTGTCGACGGGCTGCGGGTCGACGACGTGGTGCTGGTCCGACCCGGGGGTCGGGTGCCGGCCGACGGCCGGGTCGTCGACGGCGACGCGGAGTTGGACGAATCGATGATCACGGGCGAGTCGCGCCCGGTTGCCCGGTCGGCGGGCGATCGGGTGGTGGCCGGCACGGTCGCCACCGATTCGGCGATCCGGGTCCGGGTCGAGGCGCTGGGCGACGAGACCGCGCTCGCGGGCATCCAACGCATGGTCGCGCAGGCGCAGCGCTCGGGCGGGCAGGCTCAACTGCTCGCCGACCGGTTCGCCGCCGCGCTCTTCTACGTGGCCGCCGGTACCGCCGTGCTCACCCTGGTGGTCTGGACCGCGCTCGGTGAGCCCGACGAGGCGGTGGTGCGTACCGTCACCGTTCTGGTGATCGCCTGCCCGCACGCGCTCGGCCTGGCCATCCCACTCGTCGTCGCGCTCTCCACGGCGCTGGCGGCGCGAAGCGGGATCCTGGTCAAGGACCGGCTCGCGTTGGAGCGGATGCGGACCGTCGACGCGGTGCTGTTCGACAAGACCGGCACGCTGACCCGGGGCGCGCACGAGGTCACCGACCTGGTGACGGCCCCCGGCGTGGGCCGGGACGAGGCGCTGCGGATCGCCGCCGGTGTCGAGTCCGACAGCGAACATCCGCTGGCCCGCGCGATCGTGGCGGCGGCCGGACCCGGTGGGCCGGCCCGTGCCGGCGGCTTCCGCTCGCTGCCGGGTCGCGGGGTGCGGGCCATCGTCGACGGTACGGAGTACGCGGTGGGCGGGCCGACCCTGCTGCGTGAGCGGGGTGGACCGCTGTCGGACGAGCTGCGGGAGGCGACCGGCCGCTGGTCGTCACGCGGTGCCGTGGTGCTGTATCTCCTGCGGTTGCCGGACACGGTGCTCGGGGCGTTCGCGCTCACCGACGCGGTGCGGCCGGAGGCCCGCAAGGCCATCGCCGAGCTGCGGGCCGATGGCGTCCGCACCATTGCCATGATCACCGGGGACGCGCGGTCGGTGGCCGAGTCGGTCGCCGCCGACCTGGGCTTCCGGGCCGGGGTGGACGAGGTCTTCGCCGAGGTGCTGCCGGCCGACAAGGACAGCCGGGTGGCGGAACTCCAGCGGCGCGGGCTGACCGTGGCGATGGTCGGTGACGGGGTGAACGACGCGCCGGCGCTGGCCCGCGCCGACGTGGGCATCGCGATCGGGGCGGGCACCGACGTCGCGATCGAGTCCGCCGGGGTCGTGCTGGCGTCGTCCGACCCGCGTGGCGTCGGGGCCGTGGTCCGGCTCTCCCGGGCGTCGTACCGCAAGATGCGGCAGAACCTGGCCTGGGCTGCGGGCTACAACGTGGTGGCGCTGCCGCTGGCGGCGGGGGTGCTCGCCGGGGCCGGGGTGGCGCTGAGCCCGGCGGTGGCGGCCGTGCTGATGTCCGCGTCCACCATCGTGGTGGCGCTCAACGCGCAGTTGCTGCGCCGGGTACGTCTCGATTCCGGGCGGGAGTGAGGCGCTCAGCCGCGCTTCATGAGTCGGCCGACGGCCGCCATCATCTCGCTGGCCATCTCGTCGGCCCGACCCTCGGCCGCCCCCTCGTGCATGCAGTGCCGAGCATGCCCGTCGAGCAGGCCCAGGGCCACCTTGTCGAGCGCGGCCTGGATCGCGGAGATCTGGGTGAGCACGTCGATGCAGTAGCGGTCCTCGTCGACCATCTTTTCGATGCCCCGGACCTGCCCCTCCACCCGGCGCAGGCGCGCGAGCAGTTGGTCCTTGCTGGCGGTGTACCCGCGGATCGGTGTGGGTGCGGTCATGGCGACGAGGATAGCGTACCCCTGGGGGGTATGGTAGCGTCCGTTCCTGCCGGCATACCCCCACCGGGTACCGGTACTACGAGAGGAGACGTCCGATGGTCGACACGACGTACCAGGTCAAGGGCATGACCTGCGGGCACTGCGTCAGCGCGGTCAGCGCCGAGGTGGGCGCGATCGAGGGCGTACGCGACGTGCGGGTCGACCTCGCCACCGGCCAGGTCACCGTCAGCAGCGAGCAGCCCGTGGACACCGGGGCCGTCCGGGCCGCTGTCGACGAGGCCGGCTACGACCTCGTCGAGGCGTGAGCGGAGGTCCGCGATGACCACGGTGACCAGGCTGGGCGCGTTCGCCCTCGGTCTCACGGCGGTCTTCGGCGCGGCGTACGGGGTCGGTCGGGTGGTCGACCCGGTCGACCCGGTAACCCAGAACCGGCCCGACGTCGCCCACACCTCGGGCCTCACCACGAGCGGCGAGGCGGCCGACCTCGTTCCCGGCGGGTTGCTCGTCTCCGACCGGGGCTACACGCTCCAACCGGTGACCGCGCCCGCCGGCCAGTTCGCGTTCCGGATCGACGGGCCGGACGGTCAGCCGGTCACCAGGTACGACGTCGCGCACGACAGACGGATGCACCTGATCGTCGCCCGCCGGGACCTGTCCGGCTTCCGGCACGTCCACCCCGATCTCGCCCCGGACGGCACCTGGCGGGTCGCCACCCCGCTGGCCGGCGCCGGGCAGTGGCGGGCGTTCGCCGACTTCACCCCGACCGGGGGCGAGCCGTTGACCCTCGGCGTGGACGTGGCCGTCCCCGGCGAGCTGACCGAGCGGACGCTGCCCGCCCCGGCGACCAGCGCCACCGTCGACGGTTACACCGTCACCCTGGCCGGCACGCCGGAGCCCGGCCGGACCTCGGCGCTCACCCTGACGGTGAGCCGTGCCGGGCAGCCGGTCACCGACCTGGAGCCCTACCTGGGTGCGTACGGGCACCTGGTGGCGCTGCGTCGGGGCGATCTGGCGTACCTGCACGTGCACCCGGACGGGACGCCCGGCGATGGACGCACCCCGCCCGGCCCTGCCGTCACCTTCCACGCTGCGGTGCCCTCGGCCGGCGCCTACCGGCTCTACCTCGACTTCCAGCACGGTGGGCAGGTGCACACCGCCGAGTTCACCATCCTGGCGGGCGCTGCCTCGGCCGCGACGGGCGAGCCGACACCGACCGGCGGGACCGACCACGGCACCCCCGGGCACGGGCACGACTGACGGGACTGGACGATGACCACCACCAGCAGCAGACCGCTGCCCGAGGCGCCGAACCGGATCGAACTGGCGATCGGGGGGATGACCTGCGCCGCGTGCGCGGCGCGGGTCGAGAAGAAGCTCAACCGGATGGACGGGGTGAGCGCCACCGTCAACTACGCCACCGAGAAGGCGACCGTCCGGTACGCCGACGACGTCACCCCGGACGACCTGATCGAGACCGTCCAGAAGACCGGCTACACGGCGGCCCTGCCGACGCCGCCGACCGCCGAGCCGCCGCCGCAGGACCCGCTGCGCGGTCCGCGTACCCGGCTGTGGGTCTCGGCGGTCCTGAGCGTGCCGGTGGTCCTGCTGGCCATGGTGCCGCCCTGGCAGTTCGACTACTGGCAGTGGCTCTCGCTGACGCTGGCCGCCCCGGTGGTCGTCTGGGGTGGGCTGCCGTTCCACCGCGCGGCCTGGACCAACCTGCGGCACGGCGCGGCCACCATGGACACGCTGGTCTCGATCGGCACGCTCGCCGCGTTCGGGTGGTCGCTGTGGGCGCTGTTCCTCGGTGACGCCGGTATGCCCGGGATGACGCACCCGTTCCGTTTCGCCATCACCCGCGGCGACGGCGCCGGCAACATCTACCTGGAGGCCGCCGCCGGGGTCACGGTGTTCATCCTGGCCGGTCGCTACTTCGAGGCCCGGTCCAAGCGGACCGCCGGCGCGGCCCTGCGCGCCCTTCTCGACCTCGGCGCGAAGGAGGTGGCGGTGCTGCGGGACGGGGTCGAGACCCTGGTCCCGGTGGACCGGCTCGCCGTCGGTGACCGGTTCGTGGTCCGTCCCGGCGAGAAGATCGCCACCGACGGTGTCGTCGACGAGGGCACGTCCGCCGTGGACGCCAGCATGCTGACCGGTGAGTCGGTGCCGGTCGAGGTCGGTCCGGGCGACGCCGTGGTCGGCGCGACGATCAACGCGGGCGGCCGGCTGATCGTCACCGCCACCCGGGTCGGCGCGGACACGCAGCTCGCCCGGATGGCCGACCTGGTCGAGCAGGCGCAGAGCGGCAAGGCGGCGGTGCAGCGGTTGGCCGACCGGATCTCCGGGGTGTTCGTGCCGATCGTCATCGCCCTGGCCGTGGGCACCCTCGGCTGGTGGCTCGGCACCGGGGCCGGTCCGACCGCCGCGTTCACCGCCGCCGTGGCCGTGCTGATCATCGCCTGCCCGTGCGCCCTGGGTCTGGCCACGCCGACCGCGCTGCTGGTCGGCACCGGTCGCGGGGCCCAGCTCGGTGTGTTGATCAAGGGACCGGAGGTGCTGGAGTCGACCCGCCGGGTCGACACCGTCGTGCTGGACAAGACCGGCACCGTGACGACCGGTCGGATGACCCTGGTGGGCGTGGTGCCGGCCAGTGGCGAGGACCGCGCGGAGCTGCTCCGGCTCGCCGGTGCGGTGGAGGCCGCCTCCGAGCATCCGATCGCCCGTGCCGTCGCGGTGGCCGCCGCCGAAGCGGGCGAGCTGCCCCGGGTGACCGGCTTCGCCAACCTCGAAGGGCTGGGCGTGACCGGCACGGTCGACGAGCGGGTCGTGCTGCTCGGCCGGGTCCGGCTGCTGCGCGAACGCGGTGTCGAGGTGCCGCCGGAGGTCGAGTGGGCCGTGCGGGACGCCGAGGCCGCCGGTCGTACGGCGATCGTCGCGGGCTGGGACGGGCGGGCCCGGGGCGTGCTCGCGGTCGCCGACGTGGTCCGGCCCACGAGCCGGGCGGCTGTGGCGCGGCTGCGCGCCCTGGGGCTCACTCCGGTCCTGTTGACCGGCGACAACACCACCGTGGCCCGGGCGGTCGCCGCCGAGGTGGGCGTGGACGAGGTGATCGCCGAGGTGCTGCCGGCCGGCAAGGTGGACGTGGTCAAGCGGCTCCAGGCGCAGGGGCGCTCGGTGGCGATGGTCGGTGACGGCGTCAACGACGCGCCGGCGCTGGCCCAGGCCGACCTGGGGCTCGCCATGGGCACCGGCACCGACGTGGCGATCGAGGCGTCCGACCTGACCCTCGTCCGGGGCGACCTGGACGCCGCGGTGGACGCCATCCGGCTGTCCCGGCGCACGCTCGGCATCATCCGGGGCAACCTGTTCTGGGCGTTCGGCTACAACGTGGCGGCCCTGCCGCTGGCCGCCGCCGGGTTGCTCAATCCGATGATCGCCGGCGCCACCATGGCGTTCTCGTCGGTCTTCGTGGTGGCCAACAGCCTGCGGCTGCGCCGCTTCCGTTCGGCCGCTGGCGAACTGTGACGACCGCGATGGTTGGACCGGTGACGACGGGGGTACCTCTGAGTTCGTAGCGACGCTTGCGATGGAGGTTGGCAATGGGATTCGACGACAAGGTCAATAACGCCACCGAGGACGCGGCCGGCAAGCTGAAGGAAGGCGCCGGTCGGGCCACCGACAACGAGCAGCTCGAGGCCGAGGGTCGCGCCGACCAGTCCACGGCCAAGCTCAAGCAGGCCGGCGAGAAGATCAAGGACGCCTTCAAGAGCTGACGTACGACGTAATCCGCACGCCGGGCCGGTGATCATCACCGGCCCGGCGTGCTGTCGTGTCCGGGGCGCCGAACCCTGAGATCCCCCTGATTCCGTCTTCGTGCCGCGCCGCCGTGTCGCCGCACCTGCTAACTTCTATTGGCATGTGCAAGGGCTGGTTATGAGCGCGGCTTCGCCGCCGACCGGCGACGACCTGGTCCGGGTGCTGGCCACGCTGGCCAACCCGCACCGGCTGCGGGTCGTCGCCGCGTTGGCCCGCGAGCGCGCGTACGTCAGTGGGCTGGCCCGGCAACTGGGCATCAGCCGCGCGCTGTTGCAGGTCCACCTACGGAAGCTGGCGGCGGCCGGACTGGTCACCGCCCGCATGGAGTTGTCGGAGGACGGGAAGGCCATGAACTACTACGAGGTGGAGCCGTTCGTGCTCACACTCACCCCCCAGGTCATCGCGGCGGCGATCGAGACGCTCACCGTGCCCGACTCGGGCGAGCAGCCGGAGGCGCGGTCATGAGCGAGCACGACTGGACCGAGGTGGTCGGCGCGTTCGGGGTGTTCGCCCTGTTGATCAGCGTGTTCACCGTGACCGTCGTACAGCTCGCCAAGACCCGGCGGGCCCGGTACGAGGCGAACCGCGCGGACGACTACCGCAAGCTCGCCGAGACCGCCGCGCAGGCGCAGGCGGAGAACGCCCGACTGCTCGCCGCGATGGACAGTCGGCTGGGCGGAATGGAGACCCGGATGACCACGCTCGAACGTGTCCTGCGCGAGGTCGACTGACCCGCGTGTCGAGGCCCCGGGCCGTCGAGCGGCCACTCGACGGCCCGGGTGGAAGAAGCACCACCTCGCCCGCTGGGCGAGTTTCACCAGCAACGCTCCTTCCAGGAGAGGACAGCACCCCATGCTGCGCGTACGCAAATCCGGAGTCGGCTGGGCGGTGGCCCTGGCCCTCACGGCCGCCGGCCTGACCCCGGCGAGCCCGGCCGTCGCCCGACCCGCCATCGACTGGCACCCCTGCGCCGAGGACACCCCCGAGGAGGAGCCGCCCGTCGCGGAGGCCCCGCCCGAGTGCGGCAGCCTGTCGCTGCCGGTCGACTGGAACCGGCCACGGGGGGAGCGTTTCGAACTGGCGTTGGCCCGCCGGGTCGCCACCGACCCGGCCGCCCGACAGGGCACCCTGGTCTTCGGCCCGGGCGGGCCCGGCGACAGCGGGGTCGACCGGGTGGTGAACGGCAGTTCCCGGTTCAGCGCCGACCTGCGCCGCCGGTTCGACATCGTCAGCTTCGACCCGCGCGGCACCGGCGGCAGTCACCCGGTGCGCTGCTCCCGCGACCTGCTCGCCAGGCAGCCCCAGGTGATCGCCGACCAGGCCCAGTTCGACGCCACCCTGACCAACAACGCGCTGCTGCGCGCCGACTGCCGGGCCCGTACCGGCGCGCTCTACGACCACGTGGACACGACGAGCGCCGCCCGTGACCTGGACGCGGTCCGTGCCGCGCTCGGCGAACGGCAGCTCACCTTCCACGGCAGCTCGTACGGCACCCTGCTGGGCGAGCGGTACGCCGAGTTGTACCCCGACCGGGTGCGGGCCATGGTGCTGGAGGCCGCGATGGACCACAGCCTGGAGACCCGCGCCTTCCTCGACACCCAGGCCGTCGCCGCCGAGGACGCGTTCGACGAGTTCCTCGACTGGTGTGCCCGGTCCGCCGACTGCGTCCTGCACGGTCGGGACGTGCGGGCCATCTGGGCCGGGCTGCACGACCGGGCCGAGGCCGGCACGCTGACCGACCCGGACCGGGCCGGTGCCCCGCTGGCCCCCTTCGAGCTGAGCCGCCTCGCCCACAAGCGGCTCTACGAGACCGACCGGTGGCCGGGGCTCGGGCAGTGGATCGACAAGCTGGCGGGTCCCCCGACGCCGGGCGTCACCACGCTGGCGGACGACGCCGTGGTCCCGTACCCCTTCGCGGTCTTCTGCCAGGACTGGAGCCTGCCGGTCCGCGACTACCGCGAGTACGACGCGCTGCTGCGCCGCAGCGCCCGGCTCGCGCCCGACCTGCGCTACCCGCCGGCGCTGTTCGCCCTGGTCACGTGCCTGGGTACGCCCACGGTCGCCAACCCTCAGCACCGGCTGCGGGTACGCACCGACGTGCCGCTGCTGATCGCCGCCACCGTGCACGATCCGGCGAGCGGCTACGCCTGGGCCCGCGCGGTGGCCCGGCAGTTGGGTCGGCACGGGGTGCTCCTCACCTACCAGGGCTGGGGGCACGGCAGCTACACCACGAGCCCGTGCGTGGGGCGAGCCGTCGACTCGTACCTGATCGATCAGGTCGTGCCGGCGCGGCAGGCGAGCTGCCCGGCGGTCGGCGTGTGACGGGCGGGCGGCGCGGTGGTCACCGCCGCGCCGCCAGTCGGGTGGCGCGCAGCTCCAGGTAGCGCTGCTCGGGCAGGCTCGTGGTGCCGCGCGCCGCCGCCAGGTACGCCTCCCGCGCCGCCGCCGGCTCGCCGGCCAGCTCCAGCAGGTGCGCCCGCACGGCCGCGAGGCGGTGGTGCCCGGCGGTGCGCTCGTCGGCGTCCAACGGGCCGAGCAGGTCGAGCCCCGCCCGGGGCCCGTCCACCATCGCCACCGCGACCGCCTGGTTGAGCGTGACCAGCGGGTTCGGGGCGATTCGGCCCAGCAGCCGGTAGAGCGCGACGATCTGCCGCCAGTCCGTCTCCGCCGCCGTCGCCGCCTCCGCGTGCACGGCGGCGATGGCGGCCTGCAGCTGGTACGGGCCGGGCGGCGACCAGGTCAACGCCTCGGTGATCAGCGCGACCCCCTCCGCGATGGCGGCGGCGTCCCAGCGGGAACGGTCCTGTTCCGTCAGCGGCACCAACTCCCCGTCCGCGCCCACCCGTGCCGCCCGGTGCGCGTCGGTGAGCAGCATGAGCGCCAGCAGCCCGGTGACCTCGCCGTCGTCGGGCAGCAGCCCGTGCAGGACGCGGCCGAGTCGGATCGCCTCGGCCGTCAGCTCGGCCCGGCGCAGGTCCGGCCCGCTCGACGCCGTGTACCCCTCGTTGAAGATCAGGTAGAGCACCCGCAGCACCGTCCGCAGCCGCTCCTCCCGCTCGGCCGGTCCGGGCATGGCGAACCGTGCGCCAGCCGCCTCGATCCGCTGCTTGGCCCGCCGGATGCGCTGGCTCATGGTCGCCTCCGGCACCAGGTGCGCCCGGGCGATCTGGGCCGTGCTGAGGCCGCCCACCGCGCGCAGCGTGAGCGCCACCTGCGCCGAGGGGGCCAGCGCCGGATGACAGCAGAGGAACAGCAGGGTCAGCGTGTCGTCCGCGTCCGGCACCGCCGGCTGCGCGTCCGCCGGAGGCGCCACCTGGGCGTACGCCGGCTCGCGCAGCGCCACCGCGACCTCGCGCTGCCGGCGGGCGCTCTCGCTGCGCCACTCGTCGGTGAGCCGGCGGGTCGCCACGGTGAGCAGCCAGGCGCGCGGGTTGTCCGGTACGCCCTGCCCGGGCCACTGCGTCGCGGCGGCCAGCAGCGCCTCCTGGACCGCGTCCTCGCACCTGTCGAACTGGCCGTGCCGACGGACCAGCAGGCCGAGGACCTGCGGCGCGAGTGTGCGCAGCAGATCCTCGACCGTCCGGTCGTCGGTCACATCTCCGTCCCGGCCTCGTCCATGATCGGGCGGACCTCCATCGCGCCGCCGTAGCGCACGTCCGGCCAGCGGGCGGCGATCTCGGCGGCCCGTTGCGGGCTGTCGCAGTCCACGGCCAGGTAGCCGGCGAACTGCTCCTTGCTCTCCATGAACGGCCCGTCGACGATCTCGGGTTGACCGCCGGCCAGCCGGACCGTCTGCGTCTGCGACGGGTCGGCCAGCGCCTGGCCGCCGATCAGCTCACCGGTCTCGGCCAGCTCCTTCATGATCTCGTCCACCTCGCCGAACAGGGCGGTGCGGTCCTCCTCGGTCAGCCCTTCGGTGAAGCCGGGCCGGTTCCAGATCAGCAACATGTACTTCACGGGGATGCTCCTCGGTTCCTGGTCGCGCCCCGGCTGGGGTGCGGCTCACCGGAGGGTCGGAGCCGTCACCCCGTTCCCTACCGCCTACCGAAGAAAATCGCAGAAACGTCCGGCCGTGGCGCTCCCACGCCGGGCGGATCAGGGTCGGCCCGGCACCTGCCGAGGCGTGGAGCCGCCGCCGACGTCCAGGGACGCCCGGTCGGCGGCCGAGGTGCCCGACGACCAGCCCTCGGCGTCGCGCACGCTGAGCCGGTGCCGGGTCACGCCGGGGAACAGCGTCTCCAGCCGCTCCCGGACCGCCTCGCCCCGCGCGGCGAGCACCGGCAACAACCGATCCGCCCCGGCTTCCGTCTGCCCCGCCGCCTCGGTCGCCGCGTCCGTGGCCGTGCGCAGCCGCTCACCGATCCGCAGCGCGAACGCGTTGAGGAAGGACTCGTCCCACACCTTCGTCCGGCGGCCCGACCCCGGTCGACGCTCGGCCCGCCCGCGCAGCATCGCGGCCGTCGCCTGCACCAGCAGCGACGTGTAGAGCAGCTCCACCGCCACGAGGTCCGCCGGCCACCCCAGCACGGTGGTGAAGCCGAGGTCGTCGGACCAGATCGCCTCACACCGGTTCGCCGCCGCCACCTCCTGCACGAGCAGCGCCTTCGCCCCGGCGTACGGGGTCTCGACGCCCAGGCGCACCCCGCTCGGCAGCTCGCCCCGCTCGGTGCCGGCGGCCAGCAGCGCCTCGTCGATGCTGTGCCGGGCGATCAGCTCCTGCGCCTTGCCGGTCAACGCCTCCGCCTCGGCCGGGAAGGTGGTCGACTCCGCCTTCGCCAGCAGCGCGCGTACCCGGTCCAGCATCGGCGACCCGCTGCGGGCCGTACCGGCGGCGCGGGGGAGCGCCGCTCCGGTCGAGCCCGGCGGCGGGCGCAGCACCGCGATCGGCGGCAGGCTCTCCACCAGCGCGAGTACGTCGACCGCCGCGCGCAGCGCGTCGACCCGGTCCAGCCCTTCCGCGCGGGTCCAGTCGGCCACCAGGTCCTCCGGGCCGACGTCCCGGCCGGCCTTCGAGCCCTGGCCGGCGTCCCGGCCCCGGCTGGCCTTCGAGCCCTGGCCGGCGCTTGAGCCCTGGCCTGCGGCGTCCCGGTCCTGGGCGGCGAGCACGCGGAGCTGGTCGTCCCACCAGGCGGGGACCGGCTCGGCCTGCTCGCGTCGCTGCGCGGCCAGCGCGTCGCGGACCAGTCGGGCCGCGCCGGCGTCGAGCCGACGCCTGACGATCCGGTGTACGTCGACCGGCTGCCAACCGCGCGGCCAGAGCCGCCCGAGGCCGCGAATCAGTCGTCGCGCCAGGGCGGCGTCCACCGCCGTCGCGCCGTCCGCCGTTCCGGTGCCGACCATCAGCCGGTCGAGCTGCCGTTCGGTCTGTCGTACGTCGGTGCCGCGCACCGCCGCCAGCGCGTCGGCGACGAGGTCCTCCGCGTCCGGCACCGGCACCCCCTCGGCCCAGGCGGCCCACAGCGACCCGCCCCCACCATGATCATGCCGTCCCCCACCCCGGACACCCAAAACAGGAAGGTCGACCCCGCCCGTTAGGCGGTGATCAAGAGGTTTGCGTCAGGGTGCAGCCGTTTTCTGACGCCAACCTCTTGATCAACTCTGGGAAGGGCTGGCGGCCAGGGCGGCCGACAGCCGGCGGAGGAACGCGCGGATGTCGTCCTCGCTGTGGGGCGTCCCGGCCTGGTCGTTGAGCGGGTCCGGGTAGCGCAGCGCCTGATCGATCGCGTCCCGCGTCTCGGCCCGGTCGCCCGGGTAGAGCCCGGCGTCCACCCCTTCGGCGACCCGGGTCACCACCGCGTCGTCGAGCGCGCTGTCGAACTGGACCCCGTACAGGATCCCGTTGACGTGGCCCTTCCAACTGTCCGTACCCATGCACTGACTCCCCCCGGACCGTCGGTGCACGACCGTATCAACGCGACACCGGCACGGCTGTCCCGCCGGCTACGGCCAGGTGGTCAGGATCTCCTCGACCGGCGACGCGTCCCGCTCCGGATCGGGCGCCGGGACGGGCGGCCCCGTCGGCGTACGGTCGAAGCGCGGCGCCGGTGCCGGTTGGACCTCGCCGTCCACCTCGACGAACGTCCCCCGGGCCGCGTTGTGCGGGTGCCGGTGCGCGTCGCCGGGGGCGAGCACCGGGGCGACACAGGCATCCCGGTCGGCGAAGATCGCCGTCCACTCGTCCCGCGTCCGCTCGGCGAACCGTTCGGTGAGCCGCCTGCGCAGCTCGTCCCAGCCGCGCGGGTCGTACTGGTGGGGCAGGTCCGCGTCGGCGAGGCCGAGACCGGCCAGCAGTTCGCCGTAGAAGGCCGGTTCCAGCGCCCCGACGGCCACGAAGCCACCGTCGGCCGTGGCGTACGTGTCGTAGAAGGGCGCTCCTCCGTCGAGCAGGTTCCGCCCCCGCGGGGCCGCCCACCGGCCGGTGCCGAGCAGCCCGTGCAGGAACGAGGTGAGCAGCGCCGAACCGTCGACCATGGCCGCGTCGACGACCTGGCCGAGGCCCGAGCGCTCCCGTTCGAGCAGCGCGGCCAACACGCCCACGGCCAGCAGCATGCCGCCACCGGCGAAGTCGCCGATCAGGTTCAACGGCGCGTGCGGGCGCTCACCGGCCCGGCCCAACGGTTCCAGCGCTCCGGCGACCGCGATGTAGTCGATGTCGTGGCCAGCGCGGGCGGCCAGCGGGCCGTCCTGACCCCAGCCGGTCATTCGCGCGTACACCAGGCGGGGGTTGCGGTCCCGGCAGACGTCCGGGCCGAAGCCGAGGCGCTCGGCGACCCCCGGCCGGTACGCCTCGACCAGCACGTCCGCCCGCTCGACGAGACGCAGCAGGTCCGCCACACCGGTCGGGGACTTCAGGTCCAGCGCGGTCAGCCGCCGGCCGCGCTGCAACGGTCCTCCGCTCGGCGCGGCCAGCCGACCGGCCCCCGGGCCACCCGGCCGGTCGACGCGCACCACGTCCGCTCCGAGGTCGGCGAGCACCATGCAGCCGAACGGCGCCGGCGCGAGACTGGCCAGCTCGACCACCCGTACGCCGGCCAGCGGTCCGCCCCGCGACGATCCGTCCGTGCCGCGCGTGGACGCCTCAGAGGGCACGGGCGATCAGCTCCTTCATGATCTCGTTGGTGCCGCCGTAGATCTTCTGTACCCGGGCGTCGGCGTACATGCGGGCGATCGGGTACTCCGTCGTGTAGCCGTACCCGCCGAAGACCTGGAGGCACCGGTCGACGACCTCGCACTGCCCGTCGGTGAGCCACGACTTGGCCATCGCGGCCGTGGCGACGTCCAGGTCGCCGCGCGTGTGCCGGACGACGCAGTCGTCCAGGAAGACCCGACTGACCCGGGTACGCGTCGCACACTCCGCGAGCACCATCCGGGTGTTCTGGTGGCCCATCAGCGGCTTGCCGAAGGCGGTGCGCTCCTTGGCGTACGCGACGGTCAGCGCCACCGCCCGTTCCATGGCCGCCACCGCGCCGACGCCGATGACCAGGCGCTCCTGCGGAAGCTGCTGCATCATCTGGACGAAGCCCAGCCCCTCGACGCCGCCGAGCAGGTTGGCCGCCGGCACCCGGAACTCGTCGAAGAACAGCTCGGCCGTGTCGTTGGCGTGCAGCCCGATCTTGGACAGCAGCCGGCCGCGACGGAACCCCTCCGGGTCCCCACCCACCTCGCAGACCAGCAGTGAGATGCCGGCCGCCCGTTGCTCGGGGTCGGTCTTGACCGCCACGATGACCAGGTCGGCCAGACCGCCGTTGGTGATGAACGTCTTCGCGCCGCTGACCAGGTAGTCGTCGCCGTCACGGACCGCCCGCGTCCGCATCGCCTGAAGGTCCGAGCCGCCGTCCGGCTCGGTCATCGCGATCGCGCCCACCAGTTCACCGCCGCACAGGCCGGGCAGCCACCGCCGCTTCTGCTCCTCGCTGCCGTACGCCACGAGGTAGCCGGTGACGATGCCACTGTGTACGGCCAACCCGAGGCTGCCCTCCCCGGCGTACGCCTGCTCGTGCAGCACCACGGCCTCGTGGGTGAAGTCGCCGCCCCCGCCGCCGTACTCCTCGGGCACCGACGGGCCGAGCAGTCCCAGCTCACCCGCGCGGCGGTAGTGCTCGCGGTCCGGGTGCCCCTGCGCCAGCAGCCGTTCGGAGTGCGGCAGCACCTCCTTGGTGAAGAAGGCGCGGGCCAGCTCGGCGAGGTCGTCGTGTTCGGGCCGCCGCCAGGGCGCGGGGGAGCCGTCGGGCGTGGGCATGGCACCACCCTCGCGCCCTGTTGGCAGCATGTCAATAAGCCCTCAACGCCTTGATCGACTCCGCTTCCATGAAGTCGGGCCATCCGCCCGAGCAGGACACCCCGCCTTGCAGGAAATCGAGTCGATCAAGCGGCCTGCCCGGGTGAGGATCGTGCCATGAGAGCAATGCCGCCGGCCCGGCTCGACGGAGCCCGGGTCACGCTGGTCGCCAGCCTCGCGCCGGGGCATTTGGCGACCGGGGCGACACGGCACTCCGTCAGCAACTTCGCGGAGGTTGTCGCCCATCTGGCGATCGCTCGCTACGACGAGGCCGACGCGGACTTCTACCTCTTCTACTGCACGGGCGACTGGCAGGTCTTGACGGACACGTGCCATTCGACAGAGGCAAAGGCGGTCGCTCAAGCGGTGCTCGAGTTCGGAGACGTGACGTTCACGCGGTCGGTGAGGGAGGGCTGCTAAGCCCGCATGCGACCCTCATGCCCCCCGCACGGGGTGATCCACTCCAGATTGGCGATGTGGCGGTATTCAGGCGATCGGATACGCCCAGGTCGGCGATCTCGTGTGGATCAGCCGCCAGATGGGTGCTACTCGGCCTCGTCGCCGTCGGTGGGGCGTGGCGGGCGGTGCTCGGCGATCCACGCCTCCACGTCAGCACGCAGCCAGACCGTGGTGCCGTGCAGTCTCTGGAACGGGGCGGGGAAAGTCGGGTAGCGGATGAGCTGGCGCATGCGGGTCCGGCTCACGCCGAGCAGGTCTTGCACCTCGTGCGGACCGACCAGTGGACCCGGGACTTCACCCATTACCTGACGGTAGGGCGATCAGGCATGCCGAATTAGGTCTACCTACTTGCGCAGCCCTTCCGGATGGGTGAGGGTGAACGTGACGGTCCGAGAAGCGATCGGGTGGTGGCGCGGTGCGGCGAGAGGTGGGCGCGATGGATCAGGCGACGGAGTTGGCGTGGTTGCGGGAGCGGGTCGGGGGACTGGAGACTGCGTTGCACTGCGCACGGCGGGAGCTGTTCGACCTGCGGTGTCGGCTGACGTTGATCGGCCGGGTGGTGCGGGACGTCGACCGGGTGCAGCGCGCGCCGGGAGTGGCGGTCGGTGCGATCAACGCGGCGCTCTACTCCGAGCCGTCAAACCTGCGGCACCTCGGCCGACACCTGGTCCGCCGTCACCGGCTCCGGTGATCACTTGATGCTCACCAGTTGCCAGGAACGCCCGCCGAACTGGTGAGCATCAAGTGATCACTGCCCGGAAGGTGCGCACGCCCCACCGCCTCCGCCGGGCGTCGGGGGAGACGGAATCGAGACGGAGACGGTGGGGCGCGGGTCTCCTAGCGCGGGTGCTTCGGCGGGGCCGGGAACTGCCTCAGCAGCACCGCCACCTCCTGGCGCAGAGTGCCGAGGTACGGGTGGAAGGCGTCGCCGGGGCACTCGGTCGGGTCGGCCCCGATGGTTGCCCAGTCCCGGTGCCCGGAGATGACGTCGACCGTGCCACTCGCTCCGCTGACCGGGTTGACGTAGTCGGTCCGGCCGGCGGGGGCGAGTCGACCCGCGGCGGCGAGGCCCGCCAGGACGAACACCAATGACCGGTGCGCGGCGGCGCTGGGCTGGCGGGACGTGAACCGGCCCAGCAGGCAGACGCCGATGTTGCCGGCGTTGTAGCCGCCGACGTGCGCCGCGTTGACCATGAGCGGCCGGCGGTCGCTGCCGAGGCCCGGTCCGTACACCGGGAGGGGTCCCGGATCGGAGTAGCGGCCCTCGTAGATCCGCCCGGCCTCGTCGATCAGCAGGTGATAGCCGATGTCGCCGAACTCCTGAAGGACGCACTGGTCGTAGTAGATGGCACGGACCGTCGCGGCCGGGTCCGGGTCCTCGTTGTGCTCGTACACGCCGCTGTGGTGGACGGTCAGCGTCTGCACCGGAAAGAACTCGGCCGGCCACAGTTCGCTGCCGTCGTCGGCGAGGCGCAGCGACTCGTCCGCGCCCCAGCGGGATCGGGGCAGGTACGTCGGCTTCCGGCCACCTCGCGGAACCGGAAGGTTGTTCGTTCGCGGGTTGGCGATCGTCCGCCGGGGCCCGTCGACCGTGTTCAGCTCGGCGACGGTGGCGTCGGAGCCGTCGGCGGTCTGCACCTCGTACGCGGTCGCGCCGTTGGCGACCACGACGTTCGAGCGGGCCGCTGGCCGGCCGCCGTCCCGGCCGTTCTGGCACGCGTTCAGCTCCAGCCAGTCGCTCCACCCCTTGCCGGTGCGCAGGCGTACCGCCGCCGAGGGGCCGCCGTGCCGGATGGACAGGTGGGTCAGCGGGATGGCGGGCGAGGTCACCACCGTCCTGCTCATCAGGCGACCGCGCCGAGCGGCCAGCGGAGATGTCACTTCGGCGGAGGTGGCCGGTGCTGCCGTCGCGGAGCCGGCGAACGTGCCGGCGGCCGACAGGCCCACCGCCGCGCCGGCCGCGCCGGAGAGGACTCGACGTCGAGAAACCACAGTTGTGCTCCCTTGCTTGGTGCGCCAGGCGTCAGCCGGCATGCCGGCCGACGGCCCGGGGCCGTGGTGCCCTGGCGAGCCCTGCGGATACATCGCCAGGATGGGGCACTACAGAGGCTAAAACGGCACTCTGGACTTTTGGTTTATTGCCACTGGAGAGCCGCACGAACTCGTTACCTAGCGTGATCATGGCGAGGGCGTGGCCGGCCGGGCGCTGCCGCTAGGGTCGGGCAGATGAGTGTCGAGACCGCTCCCCGCCGCCGCCGGCTGGAGCCGGACGCCCGGCGCGGCCAGATCCTGGCCTGCGCGGTCCGCCTGTTCGGCGAGCAGCCGTACGCCGATGTGTCGACCACCGACGTGGCCCGGGAGGCGGGCGTCGCCCGAGGGCTGGTCAACCACTACTTCGGCACCAAGAAGGACCTCTACCTGGAGGTCGTCCGGGTCATGGTGACCATTCCGGAGGTCGCCCTCGAACGACTGCCCAAGGGTGATCTGCGGAACCGGGTTGACGCCAGCGTCTCGTGGTTCCTCGACGTGGTGTCCCGGCACAGCACGTCGTGGCTCGCGGCGGTCACCGCCCGGGGGATGGGCGGCGACGCCGACGTGGAGCGGGTGCTCGCCGAGGCCGAGGAGGTCGCCGCGGACCGGATGCTGGTCGCCGTCGGGCTGGCCGACGAGGCCGAGGACCACGAGGAGTTGCGGGGAATGGTCCGGGCGTACTGCGGGCTGGCGACGTCCACCGCCCGGGAGTGGCTCCAGCGCGGCGCGTTGACCCGCGCCCAGGTCCACCTGCTGCTCACCACCACGCTGCTGGCCATCGTCGAACAGGTCATCCCGCAGGTCATCGCCGCCGACGAGCCGCTGGGCCCGGTCGACCCCCGCGCCTAGTCACCCGCCCCACAGCGGGCAGGTCCTTGGGGACGACGCCCGACAGTGGAGCAGGCCCCGCGGGCAACGCCCGACGGACGGCAGGCCTCCCGGGCGACGCTCCGCCTCCCGGGCGGCGACCCTGCCCGGCTCAGGCCGCCTGGCGGTCGCCCGTCCGGTCGGCGCGCGTGGCCCGACCGGTCCGCGCCGCCGGGGCAGCGTGCCGGTCGGCGGCCTGCGCGGGGTACGCCCCCGCGTTGACCACCCGCAGCGGCCGTTCGCCCTCCTCGGTGCCGAAGCGCCAGCGCGACGGCGTGGGCTGCCGCTGCGGCGCGGGCCCGCCGGGACGCAGCCCGGGGCGGGACAGCAGCACGGTGATCAGGTAGCCGACCACCAGGAAGCCGTGGCTGACCAGCCGCTCCCCGCTCACCGACCCGGTGGCCAGGTCGTTGACCGAGAGCAGCAGCAGGGTGCCGACGAACGCGCTGAGCATCGGCAGCAGACCCGCCGGTGGGCTGCGGCGTACCGCCACGAAGAGGAAGCCGGCCCCGACCGCCACGTTCCAGGCGGCCGACTCGTGCCACAGGTGCTGGCCGGAGGCGTGCAGGTGCTCCGCGGCCGCTCCCCGGCCCACCTGGGCGAGGCCGAGCACCAGTTGGACCGCGCCGAGCAGCCCGAGCGCCGCGCGCAGCCCGACGACCAGGGTGCCGCGTCCGGGCAGGTGGAGCCGCCACCGCGACCGGCGGGCCGCCGGCGCGTCGTCCGCCCCGGCCCCGGCAGCGCCGCCGATGGCGGCCATGATCGCGTCGGTCCGGTCGGGGACATCAGTGACCAATCGGGTACGAACGCGGCGCGTCACCGCCGCCGCCGTCGCGAACCAGGCCCGGCACGTGGCGCACTCGTCCAGGTGCCCCTGCGCCGCCGCCCGTTCGTCGGCGGTCTCCTCCCCGTCCATCTGCGCGGACAGGATCTCCCGCCACTGCTCACACCCCATGTGTGGGTAGTCGGTCCGCGCGTCGCTCCGGTTCCCGGCGGTCGTCACCCGTTGTGGAATACTCGCCCGATCATGACGCGCTACGGCCTGCTGATCCTGCCCGCCACCAACCGGGTGTACGCCCGATCCGCCATCGACCTCACCCGGGCCGAGCTGGAGATCTTCGGCCGCTCGGCGCTCGACGGCCGGATCGGCGAGCTGGACACCGAGGTCGTCGGCGGCGCGACGTACGTCACGTTCGCGGGTGACGGGCTGACCGAGCGGGACCTGGCCGTCCTGGGCAACCTCTCCGCCGGGTACGCGCTGTTCGAGATCGTCGGTGACCTGCTGCGCCCGGTCGAGTGGAGCCGGCTGGACCGGTACGACGACGACCTGCTCACCATCCAGAAGTACGTGGGCAAGACCAACGAGCAGTTCACCAAGCTGCTGCTCAACGTCACCCTGCTCGCGTCGGACTGGGCCGGCGAGCTGACCGACCGTCGGTTCCGGGTGCTCGACCCGCTCTGCGGTCGGGGCACCACCCTCAACCAGGCGCTGATGTACGGCTTCGACGCGGCGGGGATCGAGCGCGACCAGAAGGACGTCGAGGCGTACCGGGCCTTCGTCACCACCTGGCTGAAGCAGAAGCGCGTGAAGCACCGGGTGCTGGAATCGGGGCCGGTGCGGCGCGAGCGCAAGGTGGTCGGCCGGCGGGTACGCATCGAGCTGGCCCCGACCCGCGAGGAGCACAAGGCGGGCCGCACGCAGTTGCTGGACGTGGTCAACGCCGACACCACCCGGGCGGGCGAGTTCTTCCGGCCGGAGACCGTCGACGTGGTGGTAGCCGACGCCCCGTACGGCGTACAGCACGGCAGTCGTACCGCCGATCAGGGTCTGTCGCGCGACCCGCTGGCGCTGCTCGCGGACGCCGCGCCGGTCTGGGCGCGGTTGCTACGGCCCGGCGGCGCGCTCGGCATCTCGTGGAACACCCACGTCGCGAGCCGGGACGACGCGGCGGCGGCGCTGGCCGACGCCGGCCTGACCGTGGTCGATGACGAGCCCTACCGCGCGTTGCGGCACCGGGTGGACCAGTCGATCATGCGCGACGTGCTGGTGGCCCGCCGCCCGGCCTGACCGGCCCGGCTCCTCTCCTCCCGGTCTCGGACCGTCGGGTTTGTGCCGCATTTCACCTGATCAGGTGCGTGCGTGAAAACCGCGTGAAGAAAAGGTTCGCCGCCGTCATGGTCGCGTTATGGCCCGTGCCGTCTGAGGCGCACGTGGGCTTTGCTTGCCCGGCGCGACCGGAAGGCGGTCGCGACGAACCTTTCCGGTAAGAGGAGTCAGCGTGTCTGACGTGGTGTTCGTGGTCCTCACGGTGGCGCTGTTCGCAGTGCTCGCCCTGGTGGTCCGGGCGGTGGAGAAGCTGTGAACGCGGCAAACGCGGTCGGTCTGGTGCTCGCGATAGTCCTGGGCGCGTTCCTGGTGTTCGCCCTGCTGTTCCCGGAGCGCTTCTGATGACCATGACAACAGCGGGCGTCATCTTCGTGCTGACGCTGGTGGCGGCGCTCGTCGCCGTCTACAAGCCGTTCGGCGACTACATGTTCCGGGTCGTCTCCGGGACGAAGCAGTCGCGCGTCGAGCGGGGGATCTACCGCCTGGTCGGCGTCGACCCGGCCGCCGAGCAGACCTGGGGCGTGTACGCCCGCAGCGTGCTCGCGTTCTCGGCCGTCTCGATCCTGTTCCTGTACCTGTTTCAGCGGGTGCAGAACCACCTGTGGCTGTCGCTGGGCTTCGACCCGGTGATGACCCACGGCGCGTGGAACACCGCCGTCTCGTTCGTGACCAACACGAACTGGCAGTGGTACTCGGGTGAGTCGACCATGGGCCACCTGGTGCAGATGGCCGGTCTGGCCGTGCAGAACTTCGTCTCGGCGGCGGTCGGCATCGCGGTGGCGGTCGCGTTGGTCCGCGGCTTCGCCCGCAGCCGCACCGGGCAGCTCGGCAACTTCTGGGTCGACCTGACCCGGATCGTGCTGCGGATCCTGGTGCCGATCGCGGTCCTCGGCGCAGTCGTGCTGATGATCGGCGGGGTGGTGCAGAACCTGTCCGCCGGCACCGATGTGAGCACGCTGACCGGCGGCACCCAGACGATCACCGGTGGCCCGGTCGCCGGCCAGGAAGTGATCAAGGAGCTGGGCACCAACGGTGGCGGCTTCTACAACGTCAACAGCGCCCACCCGTTCGAGAACCCCACCAACTGGACGAACTGGCTGGAGATCTTCCTGATCCTGCTGATCCCGTTCAGCCTGCCCCGGGTCTTCGGCCGGATGGTCGGGCAGAACCGACAGGGCTACGCCATCGCCGCGGTGATGGGCATCCTCGCCTTCCTCAGCGTCGCCATCACCAACATCTTCGAGCTGGCCGGCCACGGCACGGTCCCGCAGGCGGTCGGCGCGGCGATGGAGGGCAAGGAGGTGCGGTTCGACGTCTCCAACTCGGCCACCTTCGCCGCCGCCACCACGCTCACCTCGACCGGTGCGGTGAACTCGTTCCACGACTCGTTCACCTCGCTCGGTGGCGGGATGCTGCTGGGCAACATGATGCTCGGCGAGGTCGCGCCCGGCGGCACCGGCTCGGGCCTGTACGGCCTGCTCATCCTCGCGGTGATCACGGTCTTCGTGGCCGGGCTGATGGTCGGTCGCACCCCCGAGTACCTGGGCAAGAAGATCGGGTCGCGGGAGATCAAGTTCGCCTCGCTCTACTTCCTGATCACGCCGATCCTGGTGCTCGTCGGCACGGCTGCGGCGTTCGCCACCGGAAACAACTCCACGGCGCTCAACGTCGGGCCGCACGGCCTCTCCGAGGTGCTGTACGCGTTCACCTCGGCCAGCAACAACAACGGCTCCGCCTTCGCGGGCATCACGGTCAACACGGCCTGGTGGAACACCGCACTCGGGTTGTGCATGCTGCTCGGCCGGTTCCTGCCGATCATCTTCGTGCTCGCGTTGGCCGGCTCGCTGGCCCGCCAGGCACCCACCCCCGCGTCCGAGGGCACCCTGCCGACCCACCGACCGCTGTTCATCGGGATGGTCGTCGGCGTCACGGTGGTCCTCGTCGCGCTGACCTTCCTGCCCGCGCTCGCGCTCGGCCCGCTGGCAGAAGGGCTCTGACCATCATGAGGAACGAGGACATGTCCGTCACGTCCGCCCCGACAGAGCAGCTTCCCGGCAGCCCGGCGACGCAGGGCAACCGGATCGGTGGAGGCCTGCTCGACCCCAAGCAGCTCGTCCGGTCCCTGCCGGACGCCGTACGCAAGCTCAACCCGGCCACCCTGTGGCGCAACCCGGTGATGCTGATCGTCGAGGTCGGCGCGGCCTTCACCACCGTCCTGGCGGTGACCGACCCGTCGGTGTTCGCCTGGGCGATCACCGCCTGGCTGTGGCTGACCGTGATCTTCGCCAACCTGGCCGAGGCGGTCGCCGAGGGTCGGGGCAAGGCCCAGGCAGCCGCCCTGCGGCAGGCCAAGCAGGACACCATCGCCACCCGGCTGGTCGACTGGAAGCCCGGCGCGCGGGCCAACACCTACCGCGACGAGGCCGTGCCCGCGCCGGAGCTGCGCCAGGGCGACATCGTCCTGATCGAGGCCGGCGGGATCATCCCCGGCGACGGCGACATCGTCGAGGGCATCGCCAGCGTCGACGAGTCGGCCATCACCGGTGAGTCGGCCCCGGTCATCCGCGAGTCCGGCGGCGACCGCAGCGCGGTCACCGGCGGCACCAAGGTGCTCTCCGACCGGATCATCGTGAAGATCACCCAGAAGCCCGGCGAGAGCTTCATCGATCGGATGATCGCCCTGGTCGAGGGCGCCAACCGGCAGAAGACGCCGAACGAGATCGCGCTGAACATCCTGCTCGCCGCGCTCACGGTCATCTTCCTGCTGGCCGTGGTCACCCTCCAGCCGCTGGCGATCTTCTCCAAGGCGTACCAGGCCGCCGCACCGGACAGCGGGGCGATCAACGGCTCCGGTGTGACCGGCGTCGTGCTGGTCTCGCTGCTGGTCTGCCTGATCCCCACCACCATCGGCGCGCTGCTGTCGGCCATCGGCATCGCCGGCATGGACCGCCTCGTCCAGCGCAACGTGCTGGCCATGAGCGGTCGGGCCGTCGAGGCGGCCGGCGACGTCAACACCCTGCTGCTGGACAAGACCGGCACCATCACGCTGGGCAACCGGCAGGCCGCCGAGTTCGTCCCGGTCGAGGGCGTCGACGCCGCGACCGTGGCCGACGCCGCCCAGCTCTCCAGCCTGGCCGACGAGACCCCGGAGGGGCGCTCGGTGGTCGTGCTGGCGAAGAACGAGTTCGGGCTCCGCGAACGCGAGCCCGGCGTCATGCCGCACGCCACCTTCGTACCGTTCACCGCGCAGACCCGGATGAGCGGCGTCGACCTGACCCCGGACGCCAGCGTCGACGGTGGCGCGTCGGGCACCGCCCGTCGGGTCCGCAAGGGCGCCGCCGCAGCGGTCATGAAGTGGGTACGGGAGAACGGCGGTCACCCGACCGAGCAGGTCGGCGAGATCGTGGACGCGATCAGCGGCACCGGCGGCACCCCGCTCGTCGTCGCCGAACACGTCGACGGTCAGCCCGCCCGCGCGCTCGGCGTCATCCACCTCAAGGACGTGGTCAAGTCCGGCATGCGCGAGCGGTTCGACGAGATGCGCCGGATGGGCATCCGGACCGTGATGATCACCGGTGACAACCCCCGTACCGCGAAGGCCATCGCCGACGAGGCCGGAGTGGACGACTTCCTGGCCGAGGCGACGCCGGAGGACAAGCTCGCGCTGATCAAGCGGGAGCAGGAGGGTGGTCGGCTGGTCGCGATGACCGGCGACGGCACCAACGACGCCCCGGCGCTCGCCCAGGCGGACGTCGGGGTGGCGATGAACACCGGCACGTCGGCCGCCAAGGAGGCCGGCAACATGGTCGACCTCGACTCCGACCCGACCAAGCTGATCGAGATCGTGGAGATCGGCAAGCAGTTGCTGATCACCCGCGGTGCACTGACCACGTTCAGCATCTCGAACGACATCGCGAAGTACTTCGCGATCATCCCGGCCATGTTCGCCGGCCTCTACCCGAGCCTGGACGCGCTGAACATCATGCGGCTGGCCAGCCCGGAGTCGGCGATCCTGTCCGCCGTCATCTTCAACGCCCTGGTGATCATCGCGCTGATCCCGCTCGCCCTGCGCGGCGTGCGGTACCGGCCGGCCGCCGCGTCGAAGCTGCTCAGCCGCAACCTGCTGGTCTACGGGCTGGGCGGCATCATCGTGCCGTTCATCGGGATCAAGATCATCGACCTGCTCATCCAGTTCATCCCGGGGATTTCGTGATGCGTCTACCCACCTGGATCGCCCAACACCTCGCCGCCCTGCGCGCCCTGCTCGTCTTCACGGTGCTGCTCGGCCTGGTCTACCCGCTGGCCCTGGTCGCGCTCGGCCAACTGCCCGGCCTCAACCACAAGGCCGACGGTTCGCTGATCACCTCGGGCGGCGCCACCGTTGGCAGTTCGCTGATCGGCCAGTCCTTCACCGACGCGGACGGCAACCCCGTCGCCCGCTACTTCCAGTCCCGCCCGTCGGCCGCCGGCGACGGCTACGACCCGACGTCCACCTCGGCCAGCAACCTCGGCCCGGAGAGCGTCGTCGACACCATCGCCAGCGACCCGGAGGAGTCCAGCGAGAGCCTGCTCACCCAGGTCTGCGGGCGCAGCAAGGCGGTCGGGAAGCTGAACGGCGTCGACGGTCGGCGTCCGTTCTGCACCGACGACGGGGTGGGCGCCGTACTCGCGGTGTTCCGCGCCGACGGCCTGACCGGCCCGGTCACCCGGGTGGTCAGCGTCAACCAGGTCGCCCCGGCGACGCCGTTCGTTCCCTCGTACCAGGGGGTCACCGTGGAGCTGGCCAAGCCCGGCGAGGACTACGTGGCCGCGGGCGGAGTGGTCACCCCGATCCGGGGCGACGCGCCGGCCGACCCGGCGGTGCCCGCCGACGCGGTCACCGCCAGCGCCAGCGGTCTCGACCCGCAGATCAGCCCGGCGTACGCCGAGTTGCAGGTGAACCGGGTCGCGCGGGAGCGCGGCGCGGACCCGGCGGTGGTCCGCAAGCTCGTCGAGGAGCACACCGACGGGCGGGGGCTCGGCTTCATGGGTGCGCCCGGCGTCAACGTGCTGGAACTCAACATCGCCCTCGACAAGCAGTTCCCGGCGCGCTGAGCGTGAAAGGAAGGGCCCCTTACTAACGCATAGCGTTAGTAAGGGGCCCTTCCTTCGACATTGAGAGGATGGTTCCCGTGCCACGCGGAGAACTACGCATCTATCTCGGGGCCGCTCCCGGCGTCGGCAAGACGTACGCGATGTTGGAGGAGGCCCAGCGGCGGGCCGCGCGCGGCACCGACGTGGTGATCGGCTTCGTGGAGACGCACGGCCGGCAGCACACCGCCGCGATGATCGGCGACCTGGAGCAGGTGCCCCGCCGCACGATGACCTACCGGGGCGCCGAGTTCACCGAGATGGACGTGGACGCGGTGCTGGCCCGCCGGCCGGAGATCGCGGTCGTCGACGAGCTGGCCCACAGCAACGTGCCCGGCTCGCGGCACGACAAACGCTGGCAGGACGTCCAGGAACTGCTGGACGCGGGGATCGACGTGCTGTCCACGGTCAACGTGCAGCACCTGGAATCGGTGAACGACGTCGTCGCGCAGATCACCGGCACCACCCAGCGGGAGACCGTGCCGGACGAGATCGTCCGCGCCGCCGAGCAGGTCGAGCTGGTCGACATGACCCCCGAGGCGCTGCGCCGGCGGATGGCGCACGGCAACATCTACCGCCCCGACAAGATCGACGCCGCGCTGGGCAACTACTTCCGGGTCGGCAACCTCACCGCGCTGCGCGAACTGGCGCTGCTCTGGCTGGCCGACAAGGTCGACGAGCAGCTCGACAGGTACCGCAGCCAGCAGGGCATCGCCGCCACCTGGGAGGCCCGGGAACGGGTCGTGGTGGCGCTGACCGGCGGCCCGGAGGGTGAGACGCTGATCCGCCGGGCCGCCCGGATCGCGGCCCGCAGCAAGGGCGCCGACCTGCTCGCCGTGCACGTGGCCCGCAGCGACGGTCTGGCCGGCGCCGACCCGGCCCAACTCGCCCGCCAACGGGTGCTCGTGGAGAGCCTGGGCGGCACATACCACCAGGTGCTCGGCACCGACGTGCCGGCCGCGCTGCTCGACTTCGCCCAGGGCGTGAACGCCACCCAGCTCGTGCTCGGCGCGAGTCGGCGGGGTCGCCTCGCGCAGATCTTCGCCCGGGGCGTCGGGGTGACCACCACCGCGCTCTCCGGCTCGATCGACGTACACCTGGTCACCCACAAGCAGGCCGGCAAGGGCCGGCGGGCGTCGGCCGTGCCCGCGGCGCTGTCCCGACGTCGCCGGCTGCTCGGCTTCGGCCTGGCGGTGCTCGGCATGCCGCTGCTCACCCTGCTGCTCAAGGCGCTGCCCGACCTGACGCTGACCAACGACATCCTGCTGTTCCTCGCCGGAGTGGTCGGGGTCGCGCTGGTCGGCGGGGTGTGGCCGGCGCTGGTGGCCGCGCTCGGCGGGTCGCTGCTGCTCAACTGGTTCTTCACCCCGCCGTACCGGACGCTCACCATCGCCGAGGCCGACAACCTGCTCGCGCTCGCCGTCTTCGTCGGGGTGGCCCTCGCGGTGAGCTGGATCGTCGACGTGGCCGCCCGGCGGACCCGCGAGGCCGCGCGCGCCGCCGCCGACGCGCAGACCCTCGCCGCCGTCGCCGGTGGGGTGCTGCGCGGCGAACGTCCGCTGGCCGCCCTGCTCGACCAGCTCCGCGAGACGTTCGGGCTGCGCGCGGTGAGTCTGCTGGAGCTGGCCGAGGAGGCGAGCGGTCGCCCCGAGCGGGCCCGCGAGGAACACGCCTGGTGCGTCGTGGCCAGCGTCGGTGAGCAGCCGGCCTGCACGCCGGACGACGGCGAGACCGCGGTACCCGTCGACGAGCGCATCACCGTGGTGCTCAGCGGCCGGCGGTTGGAGGCCGCCGACCGGCGGATCGTCGAGGCGTTCGCCGCCCAGGCCGCCGTCGCGCTACGCCAGGAACGGCTCGCCGAGGAGGCCGCCACCGCCCGGCCCCTCGCCGAAGCCGACCGGATGCGCACCGCGCTGCTCGCGGCGGTCAGCCACGACCTGCGTACGCCCCTGGCGTCGGCTAAGGCGGCGGTGACCAGCCTGCGCAGCCACGACATCGAGTTCGACGAGGCGGACCGCGAGGAGTTGCTGGAGACCGCCGAGGAGTCGCTCGACCGCCTCGCCCGACTGGTCGCGAACCTGCTCGACATGAGTCGCCTTCAGGCCGGCGCGCTGGGCATCACGTCGACGACCATCGGTCTGGAGGACGCCGTACCCCTGGCCCTGGACGAACTTGGCCCGGCGGCCGCGACCGTCGCCACGGACATCCCGGCCGACCTGCCGGCGGCCACCGCCGACCCCGGCCTGCTGGAACGGGTGCTGGTCAACGTCATCGCCAACGCGCTGCGCTACAGCCCGCCCGACCAGCCGCCCACGATCACCGCCAGCGCGCACGCCGGTGAGGTCGAGCTGCGGATCATCGATCGTGGGCCCGGCATCCCGGAGGACAAGTGGGAGCACGTCTTCCTGCCGTTCCAGCGCCTCGGTGACCGGGACAACCAGACCGGCGTCGGCCTCGGGCTCGCCCTGTCCCGGGGGTTGGCCGAGGCGATGGGTGGCAGCATCACCCCCGAGACCACCCCCGGCGGGGGTCTCACCATGGTGCTGCGGCTGCCCGCCGCCGCCCAGACCAGCCCGGAGGAGCCGCAGGAATGACGCGCATCCTGGTCGTCGACGACGAACCGCAGATCCTGCGGGCCCTGCGGATCAACCTGCGCGCCCGCCGGTACGACGTGGACGTCGCCGCGACCGGGGCCGCCGCGTTGAAGGCCGCCGCCAGCCACCCGCCCGACCTGGTGGTCCTGGACCTCGGCCTGCCCGACATCGACGGCGTCGAGGTGATCCGTGGCCTGCGCGGCTGGACGGCCGTGCCGATCATCGTGCTCTCCGGTCGGGCCGGCAGCGAGGACAAGGTCGCCGCGCTGGACGCGGGCGCGGACGACTACGTCACCAAGCCGTTCGGGGTGGAGGAGCTGCTGGCCCGCATCCGCGCGGTGACCCGGCGGCTCGGCGGCCCCACCGAGGCCGTGCCGGCGCTGCGGATCGGCCGGCACACCGTCGACCTGGCCGACCACCGCGTCTGGCGCGACGACGACACCGAGGTCAAGCTGACCCCCACGCAGTGGAGCGTGCTGGAGAAGCTGCTGCGCCACCCCGGCAAGCTGGTCAGCCAACGCCAGCTCCTGCAGGAGGTGTGGGGGCCGGAGTACCAGAACGAGACCAACTACCTGCGGCAGTACCTGGCCCAGCTCCGGCGCAAGTTGGAGGACGATCCGGCCCGCCCCCGCCACCTCATCACCGAGCCGGGCATGGGCTACCGCTACCGTCCCTGACCGTTGACACCCGCCCGCCGAGATTGAAGAATTTCGCTAGCAGTGGCAGCGGCGTGCTTCTGTAACCGTCCCCTCCGGTTACCCCTTGGAGTGCGCCGTGTCCCTGCCCCTGTCCCGTCGCCGGCTGTTGACCGCCGGGGGCGCCGGCCTCGTCCTGGCCGGCCTGGCCGACCCGTTCCGCGCCGGCCCCGTCAGAGCCGCCGTCACCACCGCCGACCTGGTCGTCTACGGCGCCACCGCCGGCGGGTTGGCCGCCGCGATAACCATGCGCCGACTCGGCCGCACCGCCGTGGTGGTCGAACCCACCAGCCACGTCGGCGGGCTGAGCACCGCCGGGCTCGGGGCCACCGACACCGGCGTCCAGGCGTCCATCGGCGGGCTGGCCGCCGAGTTCTACCGCCGGGTGTACGTCAAGTACCACGGCGGGACGCTCACGCCGACCTCCCCGCTGCGGATGACCTTCGAACCGCACGTCGCCACCGAGATCTTCGCCGAGATGCTGGCCGAGGCGGGCGTCCCGGTGGTCGTCGGAGCCCGACTGTCCAGCCTCGGCCGCGCCGGCAACCGGATCACCGAGCTGCGCACCGAGGACGGCTCGGTCTACGCAGGTGGCGTGTTCGTCGACGCCACCTACGAGGGTGACCTGCTCGCCATGGCGGGGGTGAGCTTCACCGTGGGGAGGGAGTCCAACGACACGTACGGCGAGACGATCAACGGGGTGCAGTCCCGCAACACCCACCAGTTCGTCTACCCCGTCGACCCGTACGTGACGGCCGGCTCGCCGGCCAGCGGCCTGCTGCCGGGCATCTCCACCACCCCGCTCGCCCCGCAGGGCAGCGGTGACGACCGGATCCAGGCGTACTGCTTCCGGATGTGCCTCACCCAGGCGGCGAACCGCATCCCGTTCGCCAGGCCGTCCGGCTACGACCCGATCCGGTACGAGCTGCTGTTGCGCCACATCCAGGCCGGCTACACCGGGCCGTACTTCACCACCGCATCCATCGGCGGCGGCAAGACCGACTCCAACAACAACGGCGCGGTCTCCACCGACGACATCGGCTTCAACTACGCGTACCCGACGGCGAGCTGGGCCGTCCGCGAGAGCATCATCGCCGAGCACCGCACATACCAGCAGGGACTGATGTGGTTCCTGGCCAACGACCCCCGGCTGCCGGCGACCGTGCGCGACTCGACCGCCCGGTGGGGGCTGCCCGTCGACGAGTTCACCGGCACGGGTGGCTGGCCACCGCTGCTCTACATCCGCGAGGCCCGCCGGATGGTCTCCGCGTACGTGATGACCGAGGCCGACTGCCGGGGTCGGACGCGGGTCACCGACTCGGTGGGCCTGGCCAGCTACACGATGGACTCACACAACTGCCAGCGGGTGGTGGTCGACGGGCGGGTCCGCAACGAGGGGGACGTGCAGATCAGCGTCCCGCAGCCGTACCCGGTGAGCTACCGCGCGATCGTCCCGCACCAGAACCAGTGCGCCAACCTGCTCGTGCCCGTCTGCCTGTCGGCCAGCCACATCGCGTACGGCTCGATCCGGATGGAGCCCGTGTTCATGATCCTCGGGCAGGCGGCGGCCACCGCGGCGTCGCTGGCGCTCACCGGCGACCTCGCCGTGCAGGCCGTCTCCGTACCCGCCCTGCAGGCCCGGCTGCGCCAGGACGGCGCGGTGCTCGACTGGGGAACGCCCGGCGAGGTGATCGTGGACAACGCCTCGACCAGCGGGGTTACCCGGGCCGGGACGTGGCTGCGCAGCACCAGCATCGGCGGCTACTACGGCGCGGACTACGAGCACGACGGCAACACCGCCAAGGGCGTCAACCGGCTGCGGTTCCGCCCGACGCTGCCCACCGCCGGCTCGTGGACCGTGCACCTGCGCTGGACCGCCGACCCGAACCGGGCGACGAACGTGCCGGTGGACATCGCGTACTCCGGTGGGGTGACCACCCGGACCGTCGACCAGCGGCAGTCCGGCGGCCAGTGGGTGTCGATGGGCACCTACCCGTTCACCGCGGGCAGCGACGGGAGCGTGCTGATCCGCACGGAGGACACCGACGGCTACGTGGTCGCCGACGCCGTGCGCTTCGTACCGGCCTGAACGGGCGCGTCTCCGCTCAGTACTCGACGCCGACCAGCCCTTCGGAGACGGTCCACAGCCGGGCCGCGTCGTCCGTACTGCGGGCCGCACGGTAAACGGTCAACTCGGTCGGCGCGCCGGTGAACTGCCCCAGACCGTCCGGCCCGTAGAACCGGCCGCCCTGCGCCCGCTCGCTGCTGGCCGCGTAGAGGGCGGGCCGCAGGCCGGCATCCACCGACTGGACCAGGATGCCCCAGCGGGCCAGCCGGCTCATCAGGGCGTGGTGTGGCGAGGGCCGGCTTCGGCCCAGGTTGGGCCCGGACGCGTACAGGTTGGTCATGGTGGTGCCGGGGTGCGCCACGTTGCTGGTGACGCCCCAACCGCCGGCCCGACTGCGCCTGTCGAACTCCAGCCCGAAGTGCAGCGTGGCCAGCTTGGAGGCGTTGTACGCGCGGACCGCCCCGTACCGTCGGGTGCTCTGCAGGTCGTCCCAGTCCAGCCTGCCGGAGCGTGCGGCGCTGCTCGACATGGACGTGACCCGGGCTCGTCCGGCCCGCAGCAGCGGCAGCAACCGTCCGGTCAGCGCGAAGTGGCCGAGGTGGTTGGTGCCGAACTGCAGCTCGAAGCCGTCGGCGGTGGTGTGTCGGGTGGGTGGCGTCATCACACCGGCGTTGTTGATCAGGAGGTGGATCGGTCGCCCCTCGCCGAGCAGTGTGTCGGCCAGTGCGGCCACCGAGTCCAGCGAGGCGAGGTCGAGCTGCCGGGTCGACACGGTGGCGCCCGGCGCGGCGGCCCGGACGGCGTCCAGCGCGGCGTCACCCTTGGTTGGGTTGCGGACCGGCAGCACCACCTCCGCTCCGGCGCGGGCCAGCCGCTTGGCCAGGGCGAGCCCCAGCCCGTCACTGCCGCCGGTCACCACGGCGAGCTTTCCGGTCAGGTCCCCAACGGTCTCATCGAGCACGACAACCTCCACGTCGCGGCGTCCTTCATCGGTCGCCGACAACACTGGGTCGGTTCGCGCCCGGTATTCAGGGTGACCTCGTCCAGGGATCGCCGATCCCTGGCTGGCGGACCGCTGCTCAGACAGGGCGAGTAACGTTCCGAACGGACCAAGATCGGCGTACGAGGAGGCTCGGTGCAGACGACGACGGTGGACATCCCGACCAGCGACGGAACGGCGGACGCGAGCCTGACCCGGCCCGACGGTGACGGCCCGTTCCCCGCCGTGCTCCTCTTCATGGACGCCTTCGGCCCCCGGCCCCGACTGGTGGAGATGGCCGAGCGGATCGCCGAACGCGGTTACCTGGTGCTCACGCCCCACCTGTTCTACCGGGCCGGCCGGGCGCCCCTGTTCGACCTGTCCCGGCTCGGCGAGGCCGACCAGCGAGGGGCCCTCTTCGAGAAGATCGTGCCGCTGATCGGGGCGCTGACCCCCGACGTGATCAGCCGGGACACCGCCGCGTACCTGGACTTCCTGGCCGCCCGCGACGACGTCCGGCCGGGCCCGGTCGTGATCACCGGCTACTGCATGGGCGGTACGAACGCGCTGCGGGCCATCGAGGCGTACCCGGACCGCGTCGCGGCCGTCGCCAGCTTCCACGCCGGGCGGGTCGTCACCGACGCGCCGGACAGCCCGCACCTGGGCGTCGGCTCGATCAGCGGCGAGCTGTACTTCGGGCACGCCGACGCGGACCAGTCCATGACGCCCGAGCAGATCGCCACCCTGGAGCAGGCGCTCGACGCCGCCGGGGTGCGCTACCGCTCCGAGGTGTACGAGGGCGCGCACCACGGCTTCACGATGGCCGACACCCCGATGTACCACGAGCAGGCCACCGAGCGGCACTGGGCGGCCCTGTTCGACCTGCTGGACCGTGTCCTGCCGGTGCGCTGACGCGGGCGAACAGCGCGAGGTGCATGACGCTGCCCCGAACCACGATCTCCACCAACGGGGTGTCCGGGACGAACAGCTCATGTCAGTCGGCCACCCGACGGGCTACCCGCCGCCCGCACGGCCATGCCTACCCGGTCAGGGGCGCAGCAGCACCGGGCCGGCGTCGATCCTCACCCGGAACAGCGCGTACGGCTTGCGTCGCAGGTCCCGGCCCCGCTGGTACTGCGGCTGCCGGTGCAGCTGGTTCGCGGTCACGTAGAGGTGCCCGTCGACGGCCACCGACATGGTGTCCGGCCACAGCAGGCGCGGGTCGTGTACGAAGGTCTCGTACTCGCCGTCCGGCAGTCGCCGCAGCACGGCGTTGTGCTCGTAGGAGGTGAAGTAGAGCCGCCCCTTGTCGTCGGACTCCAGGCCGTCCGACCCGGTGCCCTTGTCCCCCTCGTCGACGACGGTCGCCGCGACCGCCTCCTGCGTCACCGACGGGTCGGCCAACGCCTCGGCCGAGACGCTGTGCAGGTGCCGGGACAGCAGCGGGGAGTAGTACAGCCGCTCGCCGTCGGCCGAGATGGCGATGCCGTCGGAGCCCATCGCCAGCGGCTTCGGCGGGCCGTCCGGCGGGCGGTTCATGAGCGGACGACCCTCGACGAAGGGGCGGAAGGTCGTCACCGGGTCCGCCTTCGTGGACGGGTGATCGTGCAGCCGCCGCCAGGAGGCGCCGCTGGCCAGGTCCACCACGATGATCCCGTTCGGCCCGGAGTCCGTCGAGTCGGTGAGGTAGGCGACCCCGGCCTCGCCCCGACGCAGGTCGAAGCGGACGTCGTTGAGGTACGTCGTCGGCGGCGCCACGTCCTGCGGAAAGGTGATCACCTGGGCCACGGTGTCGCTGTCCAGGTCGATCCGCACCAGCTTCGGCCCACCCGGCTTCGTGGGCTGGAGCTTCGGGCTGCCGGTGTCCACCACCCAGAGCCGGTCCGCCGGGTCCACCACGATGCTCTGCACCGACACGAACGCGCCCGCGTCGTCGATGCCGGACGGGCTGTTCCACGCCTGGTCGGGGAAGGGCACCTCCCGGCCGTCGCGCAGTTCGACCACGCCGGCCGGCGGGTCGTCACCCCACTGCGGGAAGTTGACGAAGATTCGCCCCTGGTGCGAGACGCTCACCCCGGTCGGCATCGGGCCGGTGAAGGTGTGCACCAATTCCAACTCGCCAACCGGCTCGTCGCCGACCGGCCCGTTCATGACGAACGCTCCACGGTGCTCATCGTCCAGCTCCCTGTCGGTCGACCCACTGCCGCTTCCGGCGTGGCTATTCCCGCCCCGGCGTCCGATATGCCTCTGCCGCTCTGCGGTCCGGCGCGGGTCGTCAGCGGCCGCCCGACGTCGGGTCGGACCGGTTCGGCGTGGGTCGTCGGTGGCCGTCCGACGTCGGGTCAGACGGCGTGGGCGGGGGAGATGGGCAGGCCGGGGACACCGACGTCGACCGCGAGCAGCGCGCCGTCGAGCGGACCGGGCGACGTGAGGCCGACCGAGGCGGTGCCGATGAAGAGACGCCGCAGGTCGGCGCCGCCGAGGCAGATGCCGGCCGGCTGGGCCGCCGGTAGCTGGATCTCCCGGTCCAGGCTGCCGTCCGGCCGGTAGCGGCGGACGGCGGAGCCGCCCCACAACGCGACCCAGAGGTGCTCCGCCGCGTCGACCGTCATCCCGTCCGGGCTGCCCTCGTCCGGGGACAGCCGCACGAACGGCGTCCGCCCGTGCAGGTCACCGGTGGCCGGGTCGACGGCGAACCGGTCGATCTCGCCACGCGGCGTGTCCGCGAGGTACATGGTGGTGCCGGTGGCGTCGAACGCCGGCCCGTTCGGGATGGACATGCCGGTCACGGCGGACACCGGCGCGGCGCCCGGGGTCAGCCGGAACAGCGTGCCGCCGCCGGGGGTCTGCGCGTACGTCATGCTGCCGGTCCAGAAGCGGCCGTGCGGGTCGGCGACCGCATCGTTCATCCGGGTGGGCTCGGGCGCGTCGGCGACCAGTTCGGCGATCGGCCGGGGAGCGCCGGCAGCGGGCAGCACGGCGACGCCGGTGCCGGCGGCGGCGAGCCACTCGCCGGGTCGGTCGGCCACCGGGGCGACCGCGCCGAGCGGGACGTCGAGCCGGCGTAGCTCCTTCAGCGGGGCGGGCCGGTCGCCGTCGGTCTCCAGCAGACGCCCGGCCAGCAGGTCGACCAGGACCAGCCGGTCGTCGACCCAGCGCAACCCCTCGCCCAGCTCCAACCGCTCCGTGTTCCAGACGGTCGGTTCGGTCAGCTCCATCTCGTTCCTCCTGCGGTTTCCCGGCGGTGGCAGGGGTCCGTGCCGTTGCGCGGACCGTACCGCGCGCCCACCCCATCCACGCTCCCGCGCCGGCTCAGGCCGGGACCAGCTCCCGGCAGCGACGCAGCGCGGCGAGAGCGAGCGGCGCGTCCCGGCCCGCGATCCCGGCCTCCAGTTCGGCGACCGCCCCAGCCGCGCGGGCCGGATCAGCCGCCGTCACGGCCGCCTCGGCCAGCACCAGTACGGCATCGGCGGCCCACGCCAGGATGCCCTTGGCCCGCACCAGCGTCAGCGCCTCGGTCGCGTGCCGCACTGCCTCGTCCGGCAGCCCGCGCAGGACCAGCCGAGCCAGCGCCGAGAGCGCCTGCACCAGCGGCCAGATCGCGCCGACCCGCCGCGCGTCCGTCACCACCAGACGCAGCGCGCCGTCGGCCGCCCGTACCTCGTCGTCGCCGGTGGCCGTGCGGGCCAGCACGGTGGCCAGGTCGGCCCGCGCGTCGAGCAGGGTCACCGGCATCCGCTCGGCGCTGACCACCAGCCGGGACAGCCGTTCGGCCAACCCGTCGAACCGCCCGGCGGCCCGGTCCAGCGACAGCTCGGTCGCCTCCACGAGGGAGGCGAGCCGCTGGTAACCGGTCTCCTCGACCAGCTCGCGGCCGTCCGCGAGAAGCGCCGTGGCCCGGGACAGGTGCCCGGCGTGCAGCGCGCCCTGCGCCCAGTTCAGGCAGGCCCGCGCGTGTTCGCGGGGTCGGTCGACCAGGTCGGCGGAGCCGCGCAGCTCCTCGACGATCGCCCACGCGCCCGGGTCGCCCAGCTCCAGCAGCAGCGAGGCGCGCGCGATGCGTACCGCGAGGTGCGCCGCCGGGTCCCGGCTGGCGACCGCGGCGGCCTCCGCCTCCGTGCACCGCGCCAGGTGGTCGTCGACGTGCCGGCCGACCACCGTGTCGGGGGCCGCCAGCACCGCGAGGGCCGGGGCCCGGCGGCGCGGTGCCCGCAGGTACGGCACGGCTCGTTCGATTTCGGTGTACCCGCGCAGGGCCTCGCCCTGCTGACGCAGCATCCGGCCGAGCACCAGACCCAGTTCGCCCCGGGTGCCGGGCGGCAGCCGGCGGTCGGCCAACAGCCGTTCCAGGACCGGGATCGCGGTTGCCTGGCTGAGCCCGTCGATGGCCGACCGGCCGAGTTTGCCGGCCAGCCGTGCCCGTACCGGTCGGGGCAGCTCCGCGACGTCCATCGTCTGGAGCAGGAAGTCGGCGGCGGTCGCGTCGTCGCCGCGCTCGGTGGCCAGGTCGGCGGCGGCTTCGGCGTTACGGACGAAGTCGGCGCCGCTACCCGCCAGCCGGTAGTGGTGGGCGAGCTGGGCGACCGGGCGGGGCAACTCCTGCTCCAGCACCCGGGCGACGCGCAGGTGCAACCACTCCCGGGTCTCCCGGGGCATCAGGTGGTACACGATCTGGCGGGCCAGGTCATGACGGAACCGCAACCCCTCGCCGTCGTCGTGCAGCACGCCGGCCCGGTGCGCGGCGGCCAGCGCCGCGCCCACGGTCGTCCGGTCCTCGGCGAGCGCCGAGGCGAGGACACGCTGATCGGGCGCCCGACCGAGCACGGCGGCGGCGCCGAGCACCTCGCGGGTGGCGTCGTCGAGCGGGCGTAGTCGCCAGAGCAGCACATCCTGTAGGACGAACGGCACGCTGTCGTCGGCCAGGGGGTCGCCGCCGCGCTCGGCGAGCGTCCGCAGCACCTCCTCCACCACGAACGGGATGCCGGCGGTGCGGTCGAGCAGGGCGGCGGTGAGCCGGGGCGACGGCTCGTCCAACCGCAGGGTCCGGGCGGCCAGTCGACGCACGTCGTCCGCGTCGAGAGGACCCAACGGAACGCGGGTGACCGCCCGGGGCGTACGCGAGAGCACGTCGTGGATCGGTGTGCTGCCACCCGGCGGCGGCGTGCGGGCCGTGAGCAGCACGGCCAGACCGTCCACCGGGCGGGCGCTGAGGTAGCCGAGGAATTCGCAGGTCGCCGGGTCGGCCCAGTGCAGGTCCTCGAGCAGCAGCGTGGCCGGGCTCAGCGCGGCCAGCACCGCGGCGGCGGCCCGCAGCAGGCGGTGCCGTTCGGCCGCCGGGTCGGCCAACGGTGGCGGCGCGGCGGGCAGCGCGTCGGCCAGTTCGGGCAGGAGCGGCGCCAGGGCGCCCGCTACCGGGTTGAGGGTGTCGACCGGTCCGAGCCGGTCCGCGCCCGCTCGGATGGCATCCAGCAGGACGCCGAAGGGAAACGGCTCCGGCACGTCGTCGCACTCGCCGACCAGGTGCGGTCCGTCAAGTGTGGCGAGCAGTTCGGTGACCAGTCGGCTCTTGCCGATGCCGGGCTCGCCTTCGAGCAGGACCAGGCAGGGCGGGGCCTCGACGAGGCGGCGTAGCTGGGCCAGTTCGGCTCTGCGTCCGACGAACTCGACGGGTCCGCGCAGGCGTGCGGGGCGAACGGAGGTGGAACCCCCGCCGCCCCGCGTCGTGTTGTCGTCGTCGCCGCTCACCGTGGGGCGAGCAGATCACCCGTGCGCGGGCGGTCGGCCGCCCGGCGGTCCGGTGGTGACTCAGGTCACACACCGTCCGCCGGGCGTTGCCGATGTCAGGACTGGACGGTGACCGGCACGGTCTTGAGCGACCCGTCGCCGTTGCGGAACTCCAGTACCCCGAGGTAACGCCGCCCCGGCATGAGCCCCGACCAGCGCAGGGTGAGCTTCGCCGTCGCGCCCGGCTGCACACTGCGCTGCGCCGGGTCGATGGTGGACCGGCCGGTCGAGGTGCCCGGCGCGCCCGGCAGGTAGCTGGTGATGGTGTACGCGTTGGTCTCGTCCGCGATGTTCTCGGTGAACTCCTGCTCCACGACCACGATGTAGTCGCCGGGACCGTCCGGGAGCGTCACCTTGGCACCGTCACGGCCGCTGGCCGTGGCGGTGACGAACTTCCCGTTCCGGTCGTAGACGTTGAGGCTGAACTCCGTGCACTCCATCACCCCCTCCTCGTCGTCCCAGTCGATGTGGGAGCAGGTGGGCCGCGCCGAGGTCACCTGCACGAGTGGGCTGCGGGTGCCGGACGGCACGTGCAGGGTGGTCCTGCTGATCGAGGCGGGCAGCGGGACCGGAAGGTTGTCCGACGTGCTCCAGTCCCAGCTCGGCCCGTCGCCCTTGAGGGTCACCGCGGTGCTGGTGCCCGAGGTCAGGCCGGCGAGCTGGGAGATCAGCTTGCCCCGGTAGCCGACCTCGGCGGCGATCGAGACGCTGCCGGAGATCCCCTTGCCGACGACGGCGTCGGGGGCGACCAGCCCCGAGTTGTGCACGATCAGCGGGGTGCGTACGCGGTGCTTGAACTGGTCGCTCCAGGTGAGCGAGCCGTCGGCCCAGGTGTCGAACGCGCCGCCCGTGTTGGTGACCTCCACGCTGAAGCGGGCGGACTTACCGGGACGGATCTGCATCTTCGCCGGGGTGACCTTGACCTTGTAGCCCGGTGGGGCCTGCACCGAGGAGGAGTAGGTGCTGGTCTTGTCGCCGACGTTGGTGACGGTCCGGGTGACCGTCTGCTTGCCCACCATCCGGCCGAACGCGATCGACGGGTAGTTGAGCTGTGCGGTGTCGATGGCGCCCGTGGTGTCGCAGCCCTCCAGGTCGCCGAGGCCGAAGTCGCCGCCACGGTCGGCGGAGACCCCGCAGAGGTACCTGATCCAGTCCCGCTGGTCGGAGTCGTACACCAGGCCCGGGTCGAAGGCACCGCCCGGCTTGACCTGACCGGCCCCGTAGTTGAGCGGGGTGGCGTCCCGGGTGCCGATCTTGATCGGGTTGCCCTTGTCGGTCTTGTCGGTGGCGCTGGTCATCAGCGCCGACCGGACCGCGGCCGGCGACCAGTCGGGGTGCTTGGCCAGCAGCAGAGCGGCGATACCGGCGATGTGCGGTGCCGCCATCGAGGTGCCGGACTCCAGCGCGAAGTCCTCGCCGCCGATGGACGGCGAGAACGCCGCCACGATGTCCTGCCCGGGAGCGCTGATGTCCGGCTTGAGCAGCTCACCGGCGTTCAGGTTCGACGGTCCCGCCGACGAGAACGCGGCGACCGACGGCGCTTCGACGATCTCCAGCTTGGCCGGCGAGATGGTCGCCGTGGGGTTGCCCTTGGCGACGTACGCGGTGACCGTAGCCAGGTCCACCTCGTTGATGTGCACGGTCGGGACCGTCTGGACGTCGGCGTTGAGGGAGTTCAGCTCGTCGTTGTAGAGCACCATCCCGATGCCGCCGGCCCGCGCCACCTCGACGCTCTTGTCGGTACGCGGGATCTCGCCGCGTAGGCAGAGCACGATCGCGCCCTTGACCTTGGCCGGGTCCAGCGTGTCGTCGGCGCAGAGGCCCGCGCCGTACGCGCCGTCCGGGTCGAGCGCGCTGTCCCGCGCGAAGACCAGCCGCGCCGGCCCGACACCGGTCTCGCCCAGGCCCGCCCCGGTGATCCGGGTGCCGTCACCGAGGGTCAGCGTCCGGTTGTTCTGCCGGTCGGTGGTGCTCGCGGCCACCGTGGTCACCCACGGCGTCGAGTTGTCGACCGTGTTGGGGTACGGGCCGGAGTTGCCGGCGGCCGCCGCCACGAACACCCCGGCCGCCGCCGCGTTGAAGAACGCCGCGTCGACCGCGCCGAACTGCTCGCTGTCGTCACCGATCGAGTAGTTGATCACGTCCACGCCGTCGGCGACCGCGTCGTCGATAGCGTGCACGATGTCGATGTCCGTACCGGACGCCGAGCCGGCGCCGTTGTCGTACAGCGCCTTGTAGATCGCCAGCCGGGCGGCCGGCGCCATACCGGAGATCATGCCGAGGTCACGGCCGCCCTGCGTCGCCCGTACGCCGTGGTTACCGGCGGCGGTGCTGGCGGTGTGGGTGCCGTGACCGTTGCGGTCCCGGGGCGAGGCGTAGTCGTCCGGGAACGCGTCGGCGATGCCGCTGTCGTTGTACCAGCGCGCACCGATCACCTTGTTGTTGCAGGTGACCGGCGCCTCGACGCCGACATCGCAGGTGCCCTTCCACTTGGCGTCGATGATCGCCTGGTCCGGCCGGGGCGTGGGCAACGCCGCGAAGCTCGCGCTCTCCGGCCAGTACCCGCTGTCGATGACGCCGACGATGACGCCCTCACCGGCGCGGGACTCACCACCGAACTCCTGCTTCCACACCCCACCCTTTCCGGTGAGGCCGAGGTAGTCGGGCGTGTGCGAGGTGGCCGCGTGCACCGTGCGGCTCTCGTACACCGCCCGCACACCGCGCGTCGCGCGCAACCGGGCCGCCTGCGGCCCGGTCAGGTCCGCGGCGAAGCCGTTGAACGCGGTCTCCAGGGTGACCCGGGTGCGGTCGGCCGGTACGCCGACGCTGGCCAGGACAGCCGAGCGCTTCTGCCGTAGGTGCTCGCGGTAGGCGTTGGCGGTGCCGGAGGTGCGGTTCAGCTTGCCGCCGGGCGCCGGCTTCGTCGCCGCGATCCCAGGGACCCCACCGGTGTACGTCGCCAGCGGCTCCTCGGCGAGCTGGACCAGGTAACGGGCCGTCGGGCCACTGCTGGTCGGGGCGGCGGTGGCGCTACCCGGCAGGCTGGTCAGGCCGGCCGCGGTCAGCGCCACGGCGGCCAGCATGCCGACGCCGCGTCTGGTCCGTCCGGGCCGATGTGTGATCGGTTCTGGCACGTCGTTGCCTCCACGTTCGGTGCCGGCCGTCACGACTGATGACGGTGGCCGAAACGTAGGATCGGCGCCGATCTTCCAGAAGCACTCGTAACCTTCCCGTCATCTTGGAAACAAGCTCGTAACGCAACGGGTACTTTGCGCGTCATTTCCAACGGCGATTCCGCTGCTGCTGCTGCCGCCGCCACTGGTCGTGCTAGTGCGCGTGCCAGGCGGTGCCTGTGTTCGTGCTCGCGCCGGGATGCCGGTGCTCGTGCCGGTGTCTGTGTTCGTGCCGGTGTCTGTGCTCGTGCCTGCCGGTGTCTGTGTTCGTGCCGGCCCGCCTGTGCCTGTGCGGCCCGACGCTGTCGAGAGAGCAGCAGGCCGTCGTGCTCGTGCGGTCCGTGCCCGTGCGTGCCCGTGCCCGTGCCGCCCATCTCGCAACCTGTCCGTGGCGTGCCTGTTTCCTCTTCTGCGCACGGACGCTCCTGGTCGCGGGCATGGTTCGCCTACTGAAGGTCTTGCTCGTCGGACGGGTTGGCTTATCTGCGTCGGTGGTAGTGGTTGCGGCGTGGGACTTGTTCGGGATCGAGCCATGCCGGTGGGACGAACACCGGGTGGCCGTCACCGCCGAGTCGGACGTGCCAGTCGCCGTGATGGATGTGGCGGTGGTGGTGGCCACAGAGGAGGACGGCATTGTCGAGGCTGGTCTCGCCGCCATTTGCCCAGTGTCTGATGTGGTGGGCTTCGCACCAGCGGGGTGGGCGGTCGCAGCCGGGGAATGCGCATCCACGGTCACGTAGGACGAGCGCGCGGCGCAGCGGCCCGTTGATCAGGCGACGTTGTCGACCGACGTCGAGGACCTGTCCGGCGCTGTCGAGGACGGTGGGCAGGATGGCGGCGTCGCAGGCGAGGCGGCGCACTGTATTCGGGGTCAGCGTGGGGCCGGTGTCGAGAAGGCCGCCGCTGAGCTGCCGGGTCAGCGTGTCGTAGGCGGTGGTGACGACGAGCTGAGCGGAGTCGCCGCCCCTGGTGGGCAGCTCCCCGGTGCGCAGGGCGAGTCGACAGATGTCGGCGAGCGCGTCATGGCGGCGCTGGCCGGGACTGCGTGTGTCGTCGAGGCCGGTTGGTGCGGTCAGTGGATCGATGGCGGCGCGGAGCAGGCCGGCGGTTTCGGCGTCGAGGGTGCCGGTGAGGCGGAGGCGGCCGTCGGTGAGGGTGGAGAGACTGACGTGGCGCTCGCGGGCGGCGCGCCGGGCTTCGGCGTCGAGGGCTGCCTTGGCGGTGGCGTCGGCGGTCTCGGGCGCGACGTGGTCGAGGATGCGGGTGCCGAGTTTGCGCAGCAGGGTGGGCTCGAATTGCCCGGCCCAGTCGACGAGCACCGTGACGGCCTTGTCGGCGGCTTCCGGGCCGGCGGTAGCGTGAACGGCGGTGACGGTGTCGATGATGACCCGAGCCTGGTCGAGCGTGATGTCGGCGTCGGCCAGCGCCTGTCGTATCGCGGGGTGGCCGGCGTCGAGGGTGCTGGCGAGGTCGACGAGGCGGCGGGCCGTCGGGTTGGTGAGGTGGAGGCGTTCGCGCAGCCATATCGCCGTGGACGACGCGCCTTGAGCGATCGCCGTTCCCCTGCCGTCCAACTCTCGAATCAGGGCCAGTTTGACGGCGGCGAGGCGCTGCTCGGTGCGGTGTGCGGCGTCGAGGGCGGCGATGAGATCGTCCGCGGGAAGGGCCCAAACCGCCGTTTCGGCGCAGGCCACGACCGCAGCCTCTGCCTGCGTCAACCCCTCCAGCATGACTTGAGAATAGAACACCTGTACGACAATTCTACGACCAAGATCGATCGGTGCCTGGTGCCTGGTGCCTGGTGCGCGGTGCCCGGCCCGGTGCGCGGTGCCCGACCGCCCTGGCCGCACCGAACGGCTGCCTGATTGCCCCCGACCACACCGAACGACAACCTGACCGCACCGACCGCCTGACCGCACCGACCGCCTGGCCGCGCCGACCGCCTGACCGCCGCACCGACGGGCTCGGTCCCGAACCGCCCCGACTGGCCCTGACCGCGCCGAGCGGCCTGACCGCCCCGAGCGGCCCCGAGCGCCCCAAGTGGCCCCGAGCGCCCCGAGCGCCCGGAGCGCCCCGAGCGCCCCGAGCGGCGGCGGCAGGCCTGGCTGCGTCACTGTCGGCGGATCAGGCCCGGTCCCGCGGTGATGTCGATCTCGCCGTCCTCGACGTCGTGTCCGGCGGCGCAGCGGAGCACCGCGCGGACCGGCTCGCCGCAGTCGTGGTGGGTGGCGCGGATGCCGGGGCCGGCCTCGTCGGCGCTCCAGGTGTCGCCCCAGTTGCGCAGCGCGGTGATGACGGGCAGCAGGTCGTGGCCCTTGCGGGTGAGTTGGTACTCGTGGCGGGTGCGCTGGCCCGGCTCCCGGTAGGGGATTCGTTCGAGGAGGCCGGCGGCGACCATCTCCTTGAGTCGGGCCGCCATGGCGGGCTCGCCGACTCCGACGCGGCGGACGAAGTCGTCGAACCGTCGCGTGCCGAGCAGTGCCTCCCGCATGATCAGGATGGTCGAGCGGCTGCCCACGATGTCCATCGCCCGTGCGACGGAGCAGTTCTCCATCGACCAGGATTCGCGGTCGTCCCGTAGGTCCTCCATGTCATCCAGCTTACCTGACTTGCGTTGACGCTAGCCAGGTGATTCACTGGGAGTCGCCTGACTTGCTCACATGTAAGCCAGCCTGAACTCCGACCCGAGGACGTCCAGTGACCACCAGCAGCACGGTCCCGAGCGGAACCGCCGTCAGCACCCGAGCCGCCGTTCGCGGTTCCCGCCCGGTGACGCTGATCGCCATGTGCCTGGGCGCGATGATCACGTTCCTGCAGATCACCGCCACGGTCTCCGCCCTGACCACGATCCAGGCCGACCTCGAGGTCGATCCGACCACCGTGATCTGGATCCCCAGCGCCTACACCCTGGTCGTGGCGAGCCTGGTGCTGTCCGCCGCCACCCTGGGTAACCGCTATGGACGCCGGCGCATGTTCGGCGTCGGCATTCTCGCGATGATCGCCGGCGGCGTCGCCGTGGCCAGCGCGCCCACCGTGGCCTGGGTGATCGTCGGGCAGTTGGTCGCCGGCCTCGGTGGTGCCCTGATCCTGCCGAACAGCCTGGCTATCCTCGGCGCGACGTTCACCGACCCGCACCGCCGTACCGAGGTCATCACCGCCTGGTCGGCCGCCTCCGGCATCGGCCTGGCGATCGGCCCGCTCATCGCCGGTGCGCTGCTGCGTCAGCACTCCTGGCACAGCGTCTACGTGTCGACGATCGTGCTCGGCGTGGTCACCCTTGTCGTCACCGCGATCGGGGTGGCCGAGTCGCGGCCCAGCGCGGGCCGACTCGACCTGCCCGGACTGCTGCTGGGCACCGTCGCCATCGCCGCCGCCGTCTACGCCATGATCCAGGGCGGACGGGACGGCTACACCAGCGGAGTCGTGTCGACCGCATGGATCGTCTCGGCCGTCGCGCTCGTCGCGTTCGTGCTGATCGAGTTGCGCACCAGCGCGCCGATGCTCGACGTACGGCTGTTCCGCTCGGCGTCGTTCAGCGCCGTCATGGTCGTCGCCGCGGTGTCGCTGTTCGGCTTCACCGGTGTGGCGATCCTGCTCGTCCTCTTCCACGAACGTGCCCAGGCGCTCAGTCCGCTGGATACCGGTTGGCGGATGCTGGTGCTCTTCGGCGCGTACGTCCTCGTGGCCTTCGCCGCCGGGCGGGCCATCCGGCGTACCGGATTCAAGGCGCCGCTCACCCTCGGCCTGGTGCTCGGCGCGGTGGCCGCCTTCGGGCTGGCGGCGCAGGGCCCGACCACGACGTTCGACCACCGCTGGGCGCTGTTCGTGCTGTTCGGCGCGGCCAGCGGTCTGGTGGTGGCGCCGGCGACGGCGGCGGCGCTGGCCAGCGTGGCTCCCGCCCAGGCCGGCATGGCCTCCGGCGCGGTCAACGCCTCCCGGCAGGTCGGCTCGGTGCTCGGCTCGTCCCTGCTGGGCACGCTGCTCACCACCACGATGGCGGCCGACCTGCCGGACCGCCTCGCCGCCCACCAGGTGGGCGAACCCACCCGCAGCGCCGTGCGGGCGGCGGTCGCCGCCGGCGCGACCGGCGACCAGCCGCTGCCCGAACCGGTCCGGTCGGCGCTCGCGGAGGCCATGACCTCCGGAGTCCAGGCCGGTCTGCGGGTCACCGGCATCGTCTTCCTCGTCACCGCCGTCCTCGCGCTCACCCTCATCCGCAACCGCCCCCACCAGCGCTGACGCGAGCCCCGCCAGCGCCGGGCCGCCGCCCGGCAAGCACGAGCCGGGGGTACGCGTCAGCGCCCGGTTCCGCGATCAGCCGCCGATCGTGTCGAGGTCCTCGATCGCGTCGGCCGGCAGCGTCAGGTCGGCCGCGGCGAGGTTCTCCCGGAGGTGCGCCAGCGTCGACGTGCCGGGGATCAGCGCCATGGCGGGGGAACGCTGCAGCAGCCAGGCCAGCGCGACCTGCTGCGCTGAGGCGCCCACCCGGTCGGCCACGGCGTTGAGCGTGTCGGACTGCAACGGCGTGAACCCGCCGAGCGGGAAGAACGCGGCGAAGGCGATGTTCTCCGCCGCGCACCGGTCGACGAGCGGGTCGTCCTGTCGGTTGGCGAGGTTGTAGAGGTTCTGCACGGTGACCACCGGGGCGATGGCCTGGGCCTCGTCGAGCTGGGCGAGCGTGACGTTGCTGAGCCCCAGGTGTCGGATCAGGCCCTCCTGTCGCAGCTCGGCCAAGGCGCCGAACTGCTCGGAGAGGGGATCGTCGCCGGTGCCCTCGGCCACGCCGACCCGCAGGTTGACCACGTCGAGGACGTCCAGGCCGAGGTGCCGGAGGTTGTCGTGGACCTGGGCCTTCAGCTCGTCCGGTCGGAGCGCGGGGAGCCAGGAGGCGTCGTCGCCGCGCCGCGCGCCGACCTTGGTGACCAGGTGCAGATCCTCGGGGTACGGATGCAGCGCCTCGCGGATCAGCTCGTTGACCACCACCGGACCGTAGAAGTCGCTGGTGTCGATGTGGCGTACGCCCCGGTCGACCGCCTCGCGGAGAACGGCGAGAGCCTGCGCGTGGTCGCGCGGGGGGCCGAAGACGTGCGGGCCGGCGAGCTGCATCGCGCCGTAGCCCATCCGGCTCAGGGTGAGGCCGTCGGCGGGAGTCAGTGCGCCGCCAGGAAGATTGTCGCTCATGTGGTCCCTCTATCCGTTGTCGTAGCGGTTATGCGCACGACAACTCTCCTTCGTCTCCGCCCGACCGGCGGGGCGAGGTCTTCCTCAGCGTGACGCGGCCCGGGACAGGGGCTTGACGCGGCTTTGTTTGTGAGTGCACACTTACAAACATGCGATCCACCGCCGAGGCCCGTCGGGCCGTCGTTCTGAACGCCGCCGTGTCGGCCTTCGCGCGTACCGGCTTCCACGCCACGCCGGTCACCGCGGTCGCGGCCGCCGCCGGCATCTCCGAGGCGTACGTCTTCCGGCTCTTCGCCGGAAAGCTCGGGTTGTTCGTGGCGGCGGCCGAGGCGTGCTTCGAGCGGATCGTCGCGGCGCTGGAGATGGGCGCGGAGCGCGCCGGGGACGCCGGCCCGGACGAGATCCTGGACGCGATGGGCCGCGCCTACGCCGAGTTGATCGCCGACCGCGATCTCCTGCTGCTCCAGGTGCAGGCGCAGGCCGTCACGGACGTCCCCGAGATCGCCGCGGCGGTGCGGGCCGGCTACAAGCGCGTCGCCACCTTCGTGCAGAACCGGTCCGGCGCGGGCGATGCCCAGGTGCAGCAGTTCTTCGCGTACGGCCAGCTCTGCCACCTGATCGTGACGGCCGGCCTGGAGCAGGTGCCCGAGCCGTGGGCCCGGGCGCTGACCGCCGGCATCCAGCACCCCTGATTTCGACGTCCCACCACGGGCCGCTGCGGCGGCCCACTTTTTCCACCCGACACGTGAGTGAGTGAACACTCACAAACCAAAGGAGAGTAGCGATGACCAGCAGCGAGATGATCACCGAAGTGGTGCTGCCCGGCGTGGTCGAGCCGGATGGGCTCCAGATCAACCGACGCTCCATGCCCGTACCGGCCGCCGGACAGGCGCTCGTCGAGGTCGAGGCCACCGGCATCTCGTACGCCGAGCAGAGCATGCGCCGGGACCTCTACCCCGGTCAGCCGGCGTTTCCGTTCGTACCCGGCTACGACCTCGTCGGCACCGTTCGCGCGGTGGGACCGGGAGGGGACGCCTCGCTGGTCGGCACCCGGGTCGCGGTGGTCACCAAGACCGGCGCCTGGACCACGCACGCCGTCGTGGACGTCCACGACCTCACGCCCGTACCGTCCGGCCTGGATCCGGCCGCGGTCGAGACCGTCGTCGTGAACGGGGTGACCGCCTGGCAGATGCTGGACCGTGCCCGGCTGCGGTCCGGGCAGACCATCCTCGTGCACGGCGCGAACGGCGGTGTGGGGACGGTCCTCGTCCAACTCGGACGCCACCTCGGGTTGCGGGTCATCGGCACCGCGGCCCCGCGACACCACGAGGCGCTGCGGGCGCTCGGCGTCGAACCGCTCGACTACCGCGCCCCGGACCTGGCCGCACGTGTCCGGCAGTTGTCTCCCGACGGTGTCGACGCCGTCTTCGATCCGGTGGCCGGACCGGGCGTACGCACCTCGTACCGACTGCTCGCCCCCGGTGGCACGCTCGTCGTCTACGGCAACGCCTCGGCCAACGGTGCCGCACGGTCGATCGTCTGGGTCTTCGTGAAGCTGCTGGCCCGCCTCTACACCTGGAACGCCCTGCCGAACGGCCACCGGGTCGGCTTCTACAACTTCTGGGCCGGCAGCCGCACGCGCGGCGCGGCGTTCCGGCGGCGGCTGCGCGCCGACCTCGGCAGCGTGCTCGACCTGCTCCGGCAGGGCGTGCTCGTGCCGCAGATCGCCGCCCGCTACCCCCTGACCGAGGTCTCCGAGGCGCTGGCCTTCGCCGAGGCCCGCACCCGGCCGGGCAAGGTGGTGCTGGAGCCCTGAGCCGGCTCAGCCGGCCTCCTCGCCGAGATGCCCGCGCAGGCTGACCAGCGCCCGGGTGAGCAGCCGGGAGACGTGCATCTGGGAGACGCCGATCCGCTCGGCGATCTGGACCTGGGTCAGGTTGCCGTGGAACCGCAGGCTGATGATCCGGCGCTCGCGTTCGGGCAGCGTGGCGAGCGCCGGGCCGAGGGCGACGCGGAGGTCGACGAGGTCCAGTTCGTGGTCGTCCACCCCGAGGGTGTCGCCGAGTTCCAAAGTGCCGTCGGCGCCCATGGGCGCGGACAGGGACGTCGTCCGGTACGCCCGGGCCCCCTCCAGCCCTTCCAGCACGGCCTCCTCAGAGACGTCGAGGTGGGTGGCGATGTCGGCGACCGTCGGCGAGCGGCCCAGGGTGTGCGTCAACGTGCTGTTGGCGGCGCTGATCGACAGCCGGAGTTCCTGGAGGCGGCGAGGGACCCGTACGGCCCAGGTGCGGTCCCGGAAGTATCGCTTGATCTCGCCGACGATGGTGGGGATGGCGTACCCACTGAAGTCGACGCCGCGGGCGGCGTCGAAGTGGTCGACGGCCTTGACGAGACCGACCATGGCGGTCTGCGTCAGGTCCTCGTCGGGCACGCCGCGCCCGGAGTAACGGCGGGCCAGGTGGCGGGCGAGCGGCATCCACGCCTCGATGGCACGGTCCCGCAGGGCCGGTCGGCGCGGATCGTCGGCCGGGGTGGTGACCAGTTCGACGATGAGTTGTTCGGTGCTGGCGGTGCTCCGACGGGTGGTGCCGGTGCCGGTCGTGTGCTCCACAGTGGTGACCATGAAACTGGTCCTCTCCACGGGTGCCCATCAGCGAGGTCGACCGGAGAGAGATCCGAACCGGCTGCCGCCGGAGCGCATGGACGGACGGCTGCGCTGTCGAGGAGGGTCCACAACCCGGGCCTCGCCACCGCGTCATGTCGTTCACGTGCCGGCCCCGACGCTACCCGAAAGTGCCAGCCATTACTAGCCGAAAGTATGAGTGGGTCAAGGTAGGGCGAGGTCAGGCGCACATTGGCAGTTCGCTTCCGGGCTTCTAGGGTGGTCAGGACACGGGGGAGGTGGAGCGTGGTCGACGCTGGCGACGCGGCGCGTTGGCTACAGCTCAACGCACCCCGGGGTGGCCCCGACGAGCTGTCGCTCCTCGTCGCTCGGGTGGCCCCGGCGATCGGCGCCACCGAGATCGTGATCTACCTGGCGGACTACACCCAGTCGTGCCTCGTGCCCATGCCGGACGCCGGTCCGACCCGGGACGAGCTGACGATCGAGACGACCCTGGCCGGACGGGCGTTCACGACCCTCGACGTGCAGCGAGCCGCGGACAGTCCGGACCGACTCTGGGTGCCTCTGCTGCTCGGCTGCGAGCGGCTGGGTGTCCTGGAGGTCGTGTCGCCGGCCGCCGGTGACCCGGCGTTGGACGGGCCCGCCTGGGAGTTGGCGGTCAACGTCTCCCAGGTCCTGGTGAACCGCCGGCTCTACGGCGATGTCGTCGAGCGGATGCGACGTCGCCTCCCGATGCAGGTCGCTGCCGAGATCGTGTGGGGGCTGCTGCCGCCGCTGACCTTTGCCACCGACGAACTGGTGATCACCGCGATCCTCGAACCGTGCTACGACGTCGGCGGGGACATCTTCGACTACGCGCTCAACGGCGACGTGCTCAGCGTCGGACTCTTCGACACCTGCGGGCACGGCATCAAGGCGAGCACCCTGGCCTCGCTGGTGGTCAGCGCGTACCGCAACGCTCGCCGGTCCGGCCTCGACCTCGTCGACACGGCGATCAGTATCGACCGGTGGGTGCGCTCCGAGCACCCCAGCTACTTCGCGACCGCGCTGCTCGCCGAGCTGGACCGGCGGACCGGTCGGCTCAAAATGATCAACGCGGGCCACCCCGGCGCCATGCTGCTGCGCGCCGGCAAGGCCATCCGGGAGCTGCCGGGGCCGACCGCGCTGCCGCTCGGCCTGGGTCACCTGACGGCGGCCAGACCCGAGGTGTACGAGGAGGAGCTGCACCCGGGCGACCGCATCCTCGCCTACACCGACGGCATCACTGATGCGCGCAGCGCCGACGGGGAGCGGTTCGGGCTGGACCGGCTCGTCGACTTCGTCAACCGTGCCCTCAATGACCGGCTGCCCAGCCCGGAGACGATGCGCCGCCTGGTGCGTGCCGTCCTCGCGTACCAGGACGAGCAGCTCGACGACGACGCCACCGCCCTGATCCTGGAGTGGCAACCGCCGCACGTGCCGCTGGGGCACCTGCGTCACGTCACCGTGCCCCACCCCTGACCGCCGAGTGGGATTTTGCACTCCCAGTGCACTTGTCTGGGGTTCGGAGGCTGTCTAGCGTCACACCATGGCTGACTCGTGGACCTTCGCCGTGGCCCGTGACGATCTCTCCCGGACCACGCTCACCGACGACGACGTGCCCGAGTTGCCCGATGGTGCGGCGCTGCTGCGCGTCGACCGCGTCGGCCTCACCGCCAACAACGTGACCTACGCGGTGCTGGGCGAGGCGATGCGCTACTGGGAGTTCTTCCCGCCCGGCCCGCGCGGGCTCGACGCGCAGTGGGGGCTCGTCCCGCTGTGGGGATTCGCCGAGGTGGTCGCGTCGACGGTCGCCGACGTCGAGGTGGGCCAACGGGTCTACGGCTATCTACCGTCCGCCGCCCACCTGGTGGTCCGGCCGGACCGGGTGGACGCGTCCGGGTTCCGCGACGCGAGCCCGCACCGCGCCGAGCTGCCCTCGCCGTACAACGCGTACCGGGCGACCAACGGCGACCCGGCCTACCAGGCCGAGCAGGAGGATCTGCTGATCCTGTTCCGGCCGCTCTTCTTCACCTCCTTCATGCTGGCCGACCAGGTCGTCGACAACGACTTCTACGGCGCGCGGTCGCTGGTGCTGTCGTCGGCGTCGAGCAAGACGGCGTACGCCGCCGCGTGCGAACTGCACGGCCGCGGCGCGCGCCTGATCGGGCTCACCTCGCCCGGCAACGTCGCGTTCACGCGGTCACTGGGCTGCTACGACGACGTCGTCCCGTACGACGCGATCGACACCCTCGACGTGGTCGACACCGCGTACCTCGACCTGTCCGGCGGGCCCGCGACCCGGGCCGCGCTCCGCGAACACCTCGGCGACCGGCTCGTCCGGGACATCGCCGTCGGGCTCACCACCCAGACGCCCAACGCCGACGCCGCCGGAGAGGTCTTCTTCGCGCCCGTGCAGATGCGCAAGCGCGGTAGGGACTGGGGGCGCGACGGCCTCGACGCGCGGTTCACCGACGCCTGGCAGCGGTTCGTCCCGAAGGTGAGCGGATGGCTCGACGTGCGGGTCGGCCACGGTCCGGAGGCGCTGCGGGACGCCTGGCTCGACGTCCTCGCCGGTCGTACGCCCCCACGGGTGGGCCACGTCATCCAGCTCTAGCCGCGTTACGGCACGATGGCGTCGACGTAGCCGCCGTCGACCCGGACCGCAGCGCCCGTCGTCGCCGAGGCGAGCGGAGAGGCGAGGTACGTGACCATGTTGGCGATCTCCTCCGGCTCGATGAGCCGCTGGAGCAGCGACTGCGGCCGGTGCAGCCGCATGAACTCCCGCTGGGCCTCATCCCACGGGAGGCTGTCGCCCACCAGATCGGCGACGAGGTCCTCCACGCCGCCGGTGTGGGTCGGCCCGGCGAGCACCGAGTTGACGGTCACGCCGGTGCCGGCCGCGGCCTTCGCGAACCCGCGCGAGACGCCGAGCAGGGCGGTCTTCGAGACGCCGTAGTGGATCATTTCGGCGGGGATGACGACGGCCGAGTCACTGGCGATGTACTGCACCCGTCCCCAACCGCGGTCCATCATCGCCGGCAGGTAGGCGCGGGTCAGCCGGACACCGGCCAGCACGTTCACCTCGAAGTAGCGACGCCACTCGTCGTCCGAGATCTCCAACGGCTCGGTCGGTCCGAAGATGCCGAGGTTGTTGACCAGGATGTCGACGCTGGGCAGCAGGTCGAGCGTACGAGCCGCACCCTCGTCGGTCGACACGTCCGCGTCCACCTCGACGACCTCCGCGCCGGGGACCTCGTCGCGTAGCGCCTTCGCCGCGCGCCGCACGCTGGCGGCGGTACGGCCGTTCACGGCCACCCGCGCCCCCGCCCGGGCGAGCCCGACCGTGATGGCCGCGCCGATGCCCTGGGTCGAGCCGGTGACCAGCGCGGTCCTACCGGCGAGATCGATCTGAACCGTCATGTCCCGTCCCCGTCCTTGCGCACCGCACCCGCTTACCGCAGCCTCGACCGTAACGGTGTCGGCCGGACCCGGCAGGGTGAGTCGGACAGCTCACGCCCGACGGCCGCGGCCGGTGTCCGGTCCGAGCAGAAAACCGTAATCTGACCTGCCACCGCTCGTCTCCGATCAGGAGGCGGTCAGCGCGCACAGGCGCTGTTCGGACCGAGCGCACAAGGAGTGGAACCCATGTCGTCAGCCGGTCGGGCAGTTGCCGATCCCGGGTTGGTCGTCGCGGCGCGACAGGGCGACCGGCGCGCTCTCGACGACCTCGTGGCGGCCTCGCTTCCGCTGGTCTACAACATCGTCGGGCGCGCGCTGCGCGGTCACGCCGACGTCGACGACGTCGTCCAGGAGACTCTGGTACGGGTGATCCGGCACCTGCCCACCCTCAACGACCCGGAGGCGTACCGGTCCTGGCTGGTGGCGATCACCATCCGGCAGGTACGCGACTGGGACCAGCGCCGACGCCTCGCCCTCAACCGGGACGCCGGGCTGGACGCGATCCACAACGTGCCCGACCCCGCCTCCGACTTCGCCGGGATGACGATCCTCCGGCTCGGCCTCACCGACCAGCGACGTGAGGTCGCCGAGGCCACCCGGTGGCTCGATCCGGACGACCAGGAACTGCTGTCGCTGTGGTGGTTGGAGGAGACCGGCGAGCTGACGCGTACCGAGATCGCCGAGGCGGCGAATCTGTCGCCGGGGCACGTCGCGGTCCGCATCCACCGGATGAAGGAGCAGATCCAGAGCGCTCGCGGGGTCGTCCGCGCGCTGCACGAACGACCCGGGTGCCCGGACCTGCACGCCGTGACGGCCGAGTGGGACGGCAACCCGAGCCCGCTGTGGCGCAAGCGGTTGGGCCGACACGTCCGGGACTGTGCGTTCTGCGGTCACCTGGGCGCCGCCTTCCTGCCGATCGACCGGCTGCTCGCGGGGATGTCGCTGCTGCCGCTGCCGGCCGGCCTCAGCGCCCACCTCCCGCAGGCGACCGCGCCCATGGCCGTCGCACCGACCGTCGGGCCGTCGTCGAACGTCGCCGGCCTGGCGGCGCACGCGCCAAGTGGCCTGCTGCCGTCCCTCGCGGCTTCGGTGGCGGTGGCGGTCACCGCGGTCACCGCGTTGGTGGTGCTCCTGCCGGCTGATCCGGCCGCCGCGCCGCAGGCCACGCCCTCCTGGGCGGCGGCGCCGCCCGCCTCGCCCACCGTCGTCGCCTCGCCGAGCAAGGCGCCGTCACCGAGCGTCCGTCCGTCGCCCTCGAAGGCGCCGGTCGTGCCGGCGGTCAGCTCCGCGCGCAAGGGCGTGGGGGTGTGGAACTTCGCGGGCGCGAGTCAGGCGTTGGCCAACTCGAAGGCCGGTTGGTACTACACCTGGGGCACCCAGCATCCCGGCATCACCACTCCCAAGGGCGCGGCGTTCGTTCCCATGATCCGCAGCGCGGAGAACGTCAACGCCGGAGAGCTGGCCCGGGCCCGGGCGGCCGGGCCCTACCTGCTCGGCTTCAACGAGCCGGACCTGCCCGAGCAGGCCAACATGACCGTCGACCAGGCACTGGACCTGTGGCCGCAACTGATGGCGACCGGCAGCAAACTGAGCAGTCCGGCGGTCGCCTGGGGCGGGGCGGATCCGCAGGGTTGGCTGGGCAGGTTCATGGCCGGCGCCGACGCCCGGGGCCACCGCGTCGACTTCATCGCCCTGCACTGGTACGGGGGCGACTTCACGACGGCCGCGGCCGTGGACCAGCTCCGGCAGTACCTGCAAGCCGTCTACCAGCGGTACAAGAAGCCGATCTGGCTGACCGAGTTCGCGCTGATCCGGTACGACGGCGGGCGTCAGGTGTTCCCCAGTCAGGAGCAGCAGGCCGCCTTCCTCACCGCGGCGACCAGCATGCTCGGCCAGCTCTCCTACGTGCAGCGGTACGCCTGGTTCGGCCTGCCCGCGACCGACAAGGACAAGTCCGGGTTGTTCAGCGACGGTTCCAAGGCGACGGCTGTCGGCCGCGCGTTCCAGGCCGCGCGCTGATGACCGGTTCCGCGCTCAAGACCCCCGCCTGGCGGATCGCCGGCGTCGCCGTGACCCTGGCCGCGACGACGTTGGCCGTCGGCCTGACCTGGAACGCGAGCCGCCCGGACCAACCCGCCGCGCCCGCGTCGTCAGCTCCCGCGCCGGCCGCGTCGGTGCTGCTCAACGGCACCGACGACGCCTTCATCCAACTGCTGCTCCCGATGGACGAGGGTGTCCTCGCGCTGATCGACCACCTCGACACCCGTCCGTCGGCGACCGACCCCGCGTTGCGCGCCATCCTCGGTGACATCCGGACGGCGCACCGGGCCGAGGCGTCGGAGCTGCGGCGTCTGCTGGCCGCCGGCAACGTCCCCGAACAGAACATCCACGAGGGGCACCAGATGCCCGGCATGGTGACGGACGACCGCCTCACCGAGCTACGCGCCGCCCCCGACGCCGAGGTGCCGTCCCGGGCCGTGGGTCTGCTCCGGGCGCATCTTGAGCAGACGGTGGTGCTGTGCCGGGGCGAGCAGAACGCCGGGGGCAGCCCGGAGGTGCGGGCGCTCGCCGGCCGGATCCAGACGACGCGGGCCGCCGAGCTGAGCGCTCTGGCGGGTCGTCCCGGCTCGACCGGCGATGGGGACCACTGACCTGTACGACACCGTCGGCGGTCCGGCGCGGGTGTCGCGGGCTGCCCATCGTGCCGCGACGACCGGGTACGCGGACAGCGTCCGGCGAGGTCGTACCGGTGGGGCAGGGTCACCCCGCCGGGGTGCCGCGACCACACCGACGGCGGGTTGGCGCGGTGGGCACCGCCGTGCCACGGGTCACGCCACCCTGGTCCGGGCGAGCGCGCTGGTGGGCCTGGGGTGGCTGCTCGCGATTCTCGCCGCGCCGCACGTCACCCTCTCCCCGGGCGGGCGGATGCTCGCCCTCTTCTGCCACCTGACCTGCCTGGTGGTGGGCTTCGGCGCGGTGTTGACGGTGGACTGGTTCAGCCTGCGCTGGCTGTTGCGTCGCGAACCGCTCGACGCCGTGCTGAACGCGGCACGGGCGGCTCACCCGCTCATCTGGCTGGGCCTCGTCGGTCTGCTGGTCAGCGGCGCGGCGTTGGGACCGGACACGTCCTCCGCGCTGGTGTGGGTCAAGCTGGTCGCGGTGCTCGTGGTCGGCCTCAACGGCCTCTTCCTCGGCCGGGTACGGGATCGACTCGTCGCGGTCCAGGACGGCCCGCGCTGGTCCGCTCTGCTGCCCGGCGTCGCCGCCGCCCTCACCTTCCAGCTCGGCTGGTGGGCCGCGACGCTGATCGGCTTCCTCAGCGCGAATCGCTGATCCGGTGGTCAGCCGGCCGGGTGGTCGGCCTCGAAGCGGGACCGGGTGAGGAACGCGAGCTGGGCGCGCTTGTCCGGCATGTCGATCTCGGCGTCGAAGGTGAACCCCTCGATCTCCAGGCGGCGCAGCGCGAGGTGGTTGCGGACGTCCGGCTCGACGACGATCCGCCGCGCGGCCGGGTCGCGGAACAGGAACCGCGCCAGGGCCGGACCGACCGCGTCGGTGAGACCACGGGCGAGGTGCCGGGCCGGGCTGAGCAGCAGGTGCATCCCGATGTCGCCGGGCTGTACGGCGTACCGCTCGCCGACCGGGTCCGCCTCGGGCTGATAGGTCTGGAACAGGCCGACCGGCTCCCCGTCGACGCGGATCAGGTACGCGTGGTGCGTGGGCAGGCCGTCGACGAAGGTGTAGATCTCGCGGACCTGGTCGAGGGTGTGTGTCCCCATGCCCCAGAACGAGTTTCGGGGCAGCGTGACCCAGCGGTGCAGGAGTGCCGCGTCCCGGTCGGGCGCCACGGGTGTCAGCGTGAACTCGCCGAGGCCGGTGATCTTCTCCTGGTATGTCATGTCGTGCTCCTTTGCTGCTGCGGGCTGGGGTGGCGCGAGGGGGACGCGCGTTCCGCCTGCGGCGAAGGTAGGTTAGCCTGCCCTAACGAAGGCTCGCCTTACCTGGAGGGGTGCGTGAAGCGGAACTGGGAAGCCCTGGTCCTCAAGGCCATGGGAGGCCGGGACTTTCAGTTGACGGTGCGGGCCACCGAGTCGGTGGACGGGCACTACCAGCGGCTGCTCCTGGACGACGGCGGCCTGCTGGCGGCGTGCGGCGTCCACCCCACGATGTGGGTCCGACTGTGGTTCGACAACGACGGGCGGGCGCACCAGCGGGCGTACACGCTCGTCGACCCCGACCCGGCCACCGGCCGGTTCAGCCTCGAATTCGCCATCCACGATGGCTGCGCCGCCCGCTGGGCGACCTCGGCGCGGGTGGGCGACACCATCGTCGCCACCGTGCAGGGCAGTGCCTTCGCACTGCCCGACCCCGCGCCGGAGCACCTCTACCTCGTCGGCGACGCGGCCTCCCTGCCGGCGGTCAACAGCCTGCTCGACGCCGGCGCCGACATCCCGGCGACGATCTGGCTCGAGTACGCCCACGAGGGCGAGAAGGCCCTCGCGCCGCGCGCCCGGGCGCACCACGACGTGACCTGGGTGCCCCGGGACGCCGACGGCCAGCACCTCGTCGACACCGTCCGCTCCGATCTGCCGGCCAACGACGCGGCCCACTACTGGGTCGCCTGCGAGGCGGCCACCACCCGGGGCATCACCCGGCACATCCGCCGGACGCTGGGCGTGGACAAGGACCGGCTGACCTCGCTCGGCTACTGGAGAGCCCCGTGAGAGGCCGGCTCGGCACCCTCACCGCGCTGTACGTCACGCAGTACCTCGGCATCGGCTTCATCACCGTCGGACTGACCGCCATCCTGCGCGACGGCGGCACCTCGCTGGACACCCTCGCGCTGCTCCAGGTCGTCGGCGTGATCTGGCCCGTCAAGTTCCTCTGGGCGCCGATCCTCGACCGGTACGGCTCCCGTCGGCACGGCCACTACCGATCCTGGCTGCTCGTCCTCCAGAGCGCCCTGGTGTTGGCCCTGCTGGCCCTGCTGCCGTTTCCCCGTCCGGCCGACGCGCTCGGTCCGGTCATCGCGATCTGCGCCGCGTACGTCTTCTTCTCCGCCACCCAGGACATCGCCGTGGACGCCGTCGCCGTGCGGATGCTCCACGAGGCGGACCGGGGGACCGGCAACGGCATCCAGGTGGCGGCGAGCTACCTCGGCAACCTGCTCGGCGGCGGCGCCTGCGTACTGGTCTACGACCGGTTCGGCTGGGTGCCGGCGGTCGGCCTGCTGGCCGCGATGACCGCGGTCGGGCTGCTGGTGGTGTGGCGGTTCGCCGAGCCGGCCCGTACCGATCGGGTCGACCGCGTCGGTACCGCCTACCGGGCGCTGCTGTCGGTGTTCGGCCAGCCCGGCTGCCGGCGGTGGACCTTCGGCGTCGTGCCACTGGTCTACGTCGGCGCGGGCATGGCGTACGCGCTGGTCACGCCCGCCCTGGTGGACGCGGGATGGTCGTTGGGCCGGATCGGGGTGGTGACCGGTGTGGTGACCAGCGCGCCGGCCATCGTGGCCGGGCTGGTCGCCGGGGTCGGCGTCGGCCGGTTCGGTCGCGGCACCATGCTCGTGGCCGGCGGGGTGGCCCTCGTGGTGTCGACGACGATGCTGCTGCCGTTGCTGAACGGCCGTGCCCCGCTGGGCGGGACCGTCATCGCCCTCTGCTGCTTCATGGTGGCCTACACGATCGCCAACGTCGTGCTCTACACGGTCAACATGGACTATTCGCGGCCGGGAACCGGTGGCACCGATTTCACCGTCCTGTCGTCGTTCGGCCTGGTGTGCTCGTTCGTCGCCTCCTCGCTGGGCCTGGCGGCCGCGGACCGGGTCGGCTACCCGCCGGTGGCGGTCGCCGCCGTCGTGCTGGTGGCCGCCGGGGTCGCCCTCGGTCTGGCGCACCAGCGTCGGTTCCCGCGCACACCCCACGCCGCCTCCGAACCGGCTACCGAGCGCAGGTCGACCGGCGTACGGGCGGCGGTGTGACGCTCACCCAGCCGGTCACCGCTCCCACGGCGTCGGCCCGACCACCACACCGCTGGCTCGTCCTGGCCGTGCTCTGCGTCGCCCAGCTCGTCGTGGTGCTGGACAACACGGTGCTGACCGTGGCGGTGCCGGTGCTCACCAGCGAGCTGGGCGCCAGCACCGCCGACGCGCAGTGGATGATCAACGCGTACGCCCTGGCCCTGTCGGGGCTGCTGCTCACGGCCGGCGCGGCCGCGGACCGGTACGGCCGACGCCGGATGCTGCTCGCCGGGCTCGTCCTGTTCGGACTCGGCTCACTGGCGGCGGGCCTCGCGAGCAGCAGCGGTCAGTTGATCGCCGCACGGGCGGGGATGGGCGTCGGCGGGGCGCTGCTGGTCACGTCGACGCTCGCGGTGGCGATGCAGGTCTTCGACGGGCCCGAACGCTCCCGCGCCATCGGCATCTGGGCCGCCACCAGCGCGTTCGGCTTCGCGGTCGGGCCGCCGATCGGTGGCACCATCCTGGCCCACCTGCCGTGGGGTGCCATCTTCCTGCTGAACGTCCCCATCGTGCTGGTCTGCCTGCTCGTCGGGCGGGCGCTCGTTCCCGAGTCCCGTGGCACGACCGGGGGCCGGCTCGACGGGTGGGGCGCGACGCTCTCCACCGCGGGGCTGACCGCGGTCGTCTTCGCGATCATCGCCGGGCCGGAGCGGGGTTGGGCCTCGACCGAGGTGGTCGGTACGGCGGGTGCCGGCGTACTCCTGCTCGGCTGGTTCGTCCGCTGGGAGCGGCGGATCGCCCACCCCATGCTGGACCTGCACTTCTTCCGGAACCGGCAGTTCGTCGGCGCGGTGTCCGGGGTCGTCCTGGTCACCTTCGGGGCGACCGGCGCGCTGTTCCTGCTGACCCAGCACCTCCAGTTCGTCCGTGGCTATCCGGCCTGGGAGGCGGGCCTGCGCATGGCCCCCTTCGCGCTGTCCATCGTGCTGCTCAACGTCAGCGGGGTGGCGGCCGCCGTGATCCGTCGTCTCGGGCTGGCCGCCGCCATCGCCGTCGGCATGACCCTGCTCGCGGCCGGCCTCGCGGCGGTGACCCTCCGGTCGGACGACGGGTACGGGGTGCTGCTCGCTGGCCTGCTCGTCATGGGCGTCGGCTGCGCGCTGGCCAACCCGGCGATCGTGGAGGCGGTGATGAGCGCGATCCCGGCCGAGAAGGCCGGCGCCGGCGCCGGAGTGGACGGGACCATGACCGAGGTCGGCAGCAGCCTCGGCATCGCCGTACTCGGCGCGGTCCTGAACGCTCGGTTCGCGGCGCTGCTGCCCGCCGCGCTGGCCGGCGCGGACTCGTTCCCGGCGGCGCTCGCCGCCGCGGGGGAGGGACCGCAGCGGGCGGCCGTGACCACCGCCTTCGCCTCCGCGCTGGAGACCGGGCAACTGGTCGGCGCGGCCGCGGTGCTGGCCGGTGGTCTGCTCGCCGCCGCACTGCTGCGCCGCGCGGACACCGCCCGGACGTCGGCGGCCGGCGGCTAGGCCGGCGGCTCGACCGCCTCGGCGAGCACCTCCAGCACGTGCCGGTACGGCTGTCCGGTGGCCCGACTCATGCCCATCTCGCAGGTGCGGTTGCAGGAGGCGTACGCGTCGTGCGGGCGCTCGTTGACCTCGGCGGCCTGGGCCGCGGTCGCGCCGGCGGTGACCTCGGGGTGCAGCAGTCCCCGGTCACCCGCGAAGGCGCAGCAGCCCCAACTGTCCGGCACGGTCACCGTGTCGGCGACGGCCCGAGCCACCGTGTGCAGGTCGTCGACGCCGTCGAGGTGCACTGTGGAGCAGGTGGGGTGCAGCGCGAGCGAACCGAGTCGCCGGGCCTCGGGCAGCGCCGGCAGCAGGTGCCGCGCGGTGAAGGTGACGCTGTCGACGAAGCGCAGCCCGGCGTACCGCGCCCGGTCTTCCTCGGCGAGCGCGGCGGTCAACTGGGCGAGACCGTGGGTGCAGGACGACGCGTCGCACACGACGGGCAGCCGGCCGTGGTCGCTGGCGGCCCAGAGCACGGCCAGGGTGCGCTCGGCCATCTCGCGGTGCCCGGCCGGGTAGCCCTTGGACTGCCAGGGCGTCCCGCAGCACAGACCCGCCGTGCCGGCCGGTACGACCACCGGCACCCCGGCCAGGTCACACAGGCGCAGGAACGCCGCCGCCGAGCCGCCGGACGGACCGTCCTGGGCCGCGAAGACGCTGCCGATGCAGGCCGCGAAGAACACCGCCTGGGCGTCCGGCGCGCTGCGCGGCGTCGGACGGGACGCGCCGGCCCGGGGGATGTCGTCGCTCCACTGTGGTACGAGTTCGGTGCCACCGAGGGACCGGATCACCCCGGTAGCGGCGCGGACCACCGGCGTCGGGGTGACGTGCGCGGCGTTCAGCCCGACCCGGACACCGGTCACGGCGGCCTTCCAGTGCCGCGCCACACCGGCTGCGGTGCGCTGCGCGCGCGGGCTGTGCCGCTCGGCGCGCAGCCGCTTCATCGCGGCTCCGGTGTCGATGCCGACCGGGCAGGCGGTGACGCAGAGGCTGTCGGCGGCGCAGGTGTCCACCGCCGCGTACGCGTAGTCGTCGGTCAACTCCCGGCGGCGCTCCTCGTCACCGGCGGCGGTGGCGAGGGCGATCTGCCGTTGCAGCACGATGCGCTGCCGGGGCGTGGTGGTGACGTCGGCGGTGGGGCAGACCGGCTCGCAGTAGCCGCACTCCACGCAGGCGTCCAACTCCTCGTCGACCGTCGGGACGGCTTTGAGCTGCCGCAGGTGCACGCTCGGGTCGTCGTTGAGCAGCACGCCCGGGTTGAGCAGGCCGCTCGGGTCGCACAGCCGCTTCAGTTCGCGCATGACGTCGTACAGCTCGTCGCCGTACTGCCGGCGGACGAAGGGCGCCATGGCCCGGCCGGTGCCGTGTTCGGCCTTGAGGGTGCCGCCCTCGGCGAGCACGAGGTCGACCATGTCGTCGGTGAACCGCGCGTAGCGGTCGATCTCGGCCGGCGTGTCGAAGGACTGGGTGAGCATGAAGTGCAGGTTGCCGTCGCGCGCGTGTCCGAAGATCACCGCGTCGGCGTACCCGTGCCGCTCGAACAGGTCGATCAGGCCGTCGCAGGTGCCGGTCAGGCGGGGCATCGGCACCGCGATGTCCTCCAGCAGGGCCGTGGTGCCGGGTGGTCGGGCCCCGGCGACCGCCGTGTAGAGGCCCTTGCGCAGGTGCCAGAGCTTGGCCCGCTCGCGCGGGTCACGGGTCAGCTCGGTGCCGGTGACGGCCGGCAGCCGGTCGAGCACTCGCCGGGCGTCGGCGAGCGTCGCGGCCAGGTGCTCCGCGCTGTCCTCGGCGAACTCCACCAGCAGCGCCGCGTGACCGGTGACGGTCATCCCGCGCAGGGTCGCGCTCGCGCCGGGGTCGCGCTGGCTGACCCGCAGCGCGGCCGCGTCCAGCAGCTCGGCGGTACGCGCGCCGGCGGCGAGCAGGGCGGGCAGCGCGTCGGTGGCGTCGGTGAGACCGGGCAGGATGAGCAGCCCGGTGGCGGCATGGGGGTGGATCTCGACGGTGCGGAAGACGGCCTCGGCCACGAAGCCGAGGGTGCCCTCGCTGCCGATCATCAGGTGGGCGAGCATGTCGACCGGGCTGCTGTGGTCGAGCAGCGAGTTCAGTCCGTACCCCATGGTGTTCTTCATCGCGAACAGCCGCTCGACGGTGGCCCGCGAGCCGGGGTCGGACCGCACCCGGTCGCGCAGCCGCAGCAGCCCGGCGTGCAGCTCGGGTTCGGCGGCCCGCAGCCGCTCGTCGGCGTCGCGGGCGGCGGAGTCGACGACCGTGCCGGACGGCAGCACGAAACGTAGCGACTCCATCGTGCGGTACGCGTTGTCGGTGGTACCGCAGGTCATCCCGCTGGAGTTGTTGGCCACCATGCCGCCCACCGTGCAGGCGGCCTCGCTGGCCGGGTCCGGGCCGAGCCGCCGGCCGTAGCGGGCCAGCCGGGCGTTGGCCTGCCGGATCGTCAGCCCTGGCTGGAGCCGGATGCGCCGCCCGTCGTCGAGGACCTCCGCGTCGCGCCAGTCGGTGCGCACGTCGACCAGGACCCCCGCGCCGCCGGCCTGCCCGGCGAGGCTGGTGCCGCCGCCGCGCAGGGTCAGCGGCACCCCGGCCTCGCGGGCGCCGGCCATCAGCGCGCCCACCTCGGCCGCCGAGGCGGCGCGGACCACCGCCTGCGGCTCGAACAGGTACGGCGAGGCGTCGTGCGCCGCCGCGAGCCGCCGGGGCAGCTCGGCGCTGGCCCGGCTCGGGTCGTCGAGGCGGGAGCGCAGCAGGTCGGCGACCTCGCGGGCGCGGACGCCGGCGGCGGTCGGCGCGGGTACGACGGTGCTCATGGGCGGATCCTCCCGTGCGGGGGCGGTCAGTCGGACGCGACGATCAGCAGCCTGGTCGGGGCGGTGCCGCCCGGCGCGGGTAGCCGCAGCGGCTCGCGGCCGGGGGTGATGCTGCCGAGCACCGAAGCGTGCCGCGCGCCGGTGCCCGAAGGCAGGGTGCCCGGCAGCCCGTGCACGGTCAGGTAGCCCAGCAGCGCGAACGCCAGCGCCTCCTTGGCGTCCGACGGGACACCCACCTCGTCGCTGGACGTCAGGTCGACGCCCGGCAGCTCGTCGACGAGCATGCCCATCAGCGTGGGGTTGTGCGCCCCGCCGCCGGAGACCACGAGCCGGGTGACGCCGTGCGCGCGGCAGGCGTCGGCCACCGTGACCGCCGTCAGCCGGGTGAGCGTGGCCAGCACGTCCCGCGAATCCGGGGTGGGCACGTCGGCCAGGGCGGCGAGCAGGTACGGCAGGTGGAACAGCTCCTTGCCGGTGCTCTTCGGGCCGGGCAGCCGGTAGTACGGCTCGTCGAGCAGCCGCCGCAGCAGCGCCGGGCTCACCTGCCCGGCGGCTGCCCCGCGCCCGTCCCGGTCGTACTCCTCGACGCCGCCGCTGAAGTGGCGTACGGCGGCGTCGAGAAGCGCGTTGGCCGGTCCGGTGTCGAACGCGAGAGGGTCGGCGTCCGCTGCGACGACCGTGATGTTGGCGATCCCGCCCAGGTTGAGGGCGGCCGGGATGCCCGGCAGACCGCGCAGCAGCAGCGTGTCGAAGAGGGCGACGAGCGGTGCGCCCTGGCCGCCGGCCGCGACGTCGCGGCTGCGCAGATCGGCCACGACCGGAAGTCCGGTGGCCTCGGCGATCCAGGCCGGCTGACCCAGTTGCAGGGTGCCCCGGACCGTGCCGTCCTCGACCCAGTGGTGCATGGTCTGGCCGTGTGAGACGACCAGGTCGGCCCGCCCCTCGCACAGCTCGGCGAGGGCTCGCGTGCCGGCTGCGGCGAACGCCTGGCCGATGCCGGTGTCCAGCACGCAGATCGCCTCGGTGGTGGTCGGCGCGGGTGGCAGGGCGGCGGCGATCCGGGCCCGCAGCTCGTCCGGGTACGGGTGGCTGAGCCGGCCCAGCGGGCGCATCCGCAGGGTGTCGCCGGTCAGCTCGAACTCCGCGGCGGCGGCTTCGATGCCGTCGTACGAGGTGCCGGACATCAGGCCGATCACGCGCATGGCGGTCTCCTTCATGCCCGGCCCACGGGTGCCGCCGTCGTCTCGTCGTCATCGTCGACGCGGCTGTGGTCGTACGGCGTCGGGGCCGGGTGGAACCAGCTCGACACCACGCCGACGGCCAGGGTGATCAGGACGCCGATCGGCACCAGCCACTGGGCGGCGATGGCGGTCGCGGTGGTGGTGCCGGCCGTCGTCACATCGATCTTGACGTAGCGGACGATGTACGTCATCACCGCGATCGTGACGAGGAACGCGATCACCGCGTCGACCTGGTTGGCCCGCTTCACGAGGCGGCCGAGCAGGAACGCGCCGAGCAGCGCTCCGTAGGTGTAGCCGGCGATGGTCAGACCGGTCAGGTAGACGTTTCCGGTGCTGGAGCTGAACGCGCAGGCGAAGATCGCCATCAGCACCGCCCAGACCAGGGTCATCACCCGGGCGAGCCGGAGCATGGCGTCGTCCGACGGGACCTTCTTGAAGAAGCTGTGGATGAAGTCGGCGACCGTGGAGTTCGACATCGAGTTCAGCGCCGACGACAGCGACCCCATCGCCGCGCCGAGGATGCCGGCGACCAGCAGGCCCGAGATGCCCACCGGCAGGGCGTGCAGGATGAAGTTCGGGTACAGGTTGTCGGTGCTGTTCAGGCCCAGCTCCTTGAAGGTCTGGCCCTTGTTGTACGACCAGAGCAGCGCGCCGACCAGCGAGAACGCCGCGAACTGGATGACCACGAAGATGCCCGAGGAGACCATCGCCAACTGGCCCTCGCGCAGCGTGCGGGTCGACAGGATGCGCTGGACGATGAGCTGGTCCGACCCGTGGCTGGCCATCGCGAAGATGGCGCCACCGATGATCGCGGTCGGCAGCGCGAACGGGCTGGTGAGCACGTGCGCGAGGTCGAAGTTGGTGTCGAAGAGCTGGAACTTGCCGGCGTCCAACGCCTGCGAGTAGCCGTCGAACCCGATGGCGTGGCTGAGCACCGCGACGGCCAGGATCGCCCCGCCGAGGTAGAGGCCCATCTGGATGGCGTCGGTCCAGATGACCGCCTTGATGCCACCGAGGTAGGTGTAGACCACCGTGATCAGTGTCAGCACGATGATGATCGCCTGGTAGCCGACGTTCAGCCCGAACTCGTCGAGGAGCAGCTTGATCGGGATGGCCGAGGCGAACAGTCGTACGCCCTCGGCGAGCAGGCGGGTGAAGACGAAGGTGATCGACGCCAGGCCCTGGAGTTTCAGGCCGAACCGCTCACCGAGGTACTGGTAGGCGCTGACGAAGCCACCCCGCTTGTAGAGCGGGATGAGCACCGCGGCCACGATCACGCGGCCGATCACGTAGCCGAGGGCCAGTTCGACGTTGCCGAAGCCCTGACTGCTGTACGCGCCGCCGGGCACGCTGATCACCGTCAGGACACTGGTCTCGGTGGCGACCACGGAGAACGAGACGGTCCACCAGGGCAGTTTTCCCTCGCCCACGAAGTAGTCCTTGGACGACTTCTGTTTACCGGACAGGCGTAGTCCGACGGCGGCGATCACCACGAGGTACAGCACGATCACGACAAGGTCGAGTTGACGCACGGTTCACTCCCAACCAGCGGGGTTGTCAATAAGTGACGTTGGCCCACACTAACCCGAAACTTTTTGCCAGTGCCCGTCCGGTCTGGTTACGCTGTGGTCTCAGCCTGCCGATACGGGGCGGACGCGAGGCCCAAACGGTGCGTTGCCGGCGGATTCTCAACGATCTGGCGCGCGTCGCCGAACTGGTCAGGGAGCACTCGCCCGGTCGGCGACTGAGTCACCAGCGAGAGGAACGAACACCCCGTGGACCTCAGCACCCTCGGCACCGAGACCCGCAACGACAACACCACCGACCTCGACCGCATGTCGCCCACCGAGATGCTCCTCGCCATGAACGACGAGGACCACACGGTCGCGGACGCCGTCCGCCGGGCCGTGCCGGACATCGCGGCCGCCGTCGACGTCGTCGTGGCCTCGCTGCGCCGAGGCGGTCGGTTGATCTACCTGGGCGCCGGCACCAGCGGCCGGATCGGCATGCTCGACGCCGTCGAGTGCCCACCGACCTTCGGTACGTCGCCCGAGCGGGTCGTCGGTCTGCTCGCCGGCGGGGCGGGAGCGTTCGGCGTCGCCGTCGAGGGCGCGGAGGACGACCCGGACCGTGCCGTCGCCGATCTCGACGCGATCGGGGTCAGCGACCGCGACACGGTGGTGGGGCTCGCGGCCAGCGGTCGTACCCCGTATGTGGTGGGTGGGTTGGCGCACGCCCGCGCGCGGGGGGCGAGCACCGTCTCCGTCGCCTGCAACACCGACGCGGTGATCAGCCGGCACGCCGACGTCGCCATCGAGGTGCCCACCGGCCCCGAGGTGCTCACCGGCTCGACCCGGCTCAAGGCCGGCACCGCCGAGAAGCTCGTCTGCAACATGCTCTCGACCGCCACGATGGCCCGGCTCGGCAAGGTCTACGGCAACCTGATGGTGGACATGAACGCCACCAACGCCAAGCTCGTCGACCGGGCGCGTCGCATCGTCGCCGAGGCCGCCGACACCGATCTCGACACGGCCGCGGAGGCGCTGGCCGCGGCGCACGGCCATGCCAAGACGGCCATCGTGCTGCTGCTCGCGCACTGCACCGCTGAGGAGGCCGCGGCACGGCTGCGCGAGGCCGACGACGACGTCCGGGCGGCCGTCGCGGCCTGACCGGCCGTCGCGCCGGGGCGGTCAGCGGTTGACGTACGCGGCGAGGCCGCCGAGTTCCTCGTTGGCGATGAACACCGACCGCACGTTGAGGATGGCCTCCTCCACGTGCGTGTCGCAGCCCCAGGCCGAGTCGCCCCACGAATCGGCGATCTTGATCCTGGCGGGTGCGGAGCAGCCCTGGACCCCGCCGAGCTGGCAGTGCTCCGGATGCGGTCGGGCGGCCTGGGCGGCCGCGGCGTTACGCATCCGCTCGGTGAGCTCCGCGGCGGCGGCCGCACGCTGCTCCGCCTCGGCGCGCAACTGCCGCTCCGCGCGCACCGCCTTCGCCAGCTCCTCGTGGGCCGCCCTGGCGCGGGCCTCGGCGGCCGTCTTCGCCTGCTCGACGTGGTGACGCTCGATGGCCAGGGCCGCCGTGTCGGCGAAGACCCGGGCCAGGGCCAGGTCGGTGTCCTGCGGGACGCGCGGCGTGCGGTGGTACATGGCGAAGGTGCCCAACAGGCCGCCGTCGCGGGCCAGGATCGGCATCGACCAGCAGGCGGCGAGACCGGCCCGCTCCGCCAGCTCCCGGAAGTCCGCCCAGAAGGGGTCGGTGGCGATGTCGGTGACGATGACCGGCTCCCGCCGGTAGGCGGCGGTGCCGCACGAGCCGACACCCTCGCCGGTGGCGATCCCGTCGATGGCCTGGTTGTAGAACTCGGGCAGGCTCGGCGCGGCGCCGTGGCGCAGGTGCCGGCCGTCCTCGTCGGCGAGCAGCACGGAGACGAGCACCTGCTCGGGCGTCAGATCCTCGATGCAGCGGGCCATCCCGTCCAGCACCTCGGTCAGCGGCGCTTGACGGGCGATCTGCTCCAGCAGGGCGCGGTGCTCGACCATCAACCGCTGGGCGTGCTTGACCTGGGTGATCTCCACGCCGATCACCCGGATCCCGGTCACCGTGCCGTCGGCGTCGCGGCGCGGCTCGTAGGTGAAGTCGAAGAACGCCTCCCGCGCGTACGGGCCGACGCCGAGCATGATCCGGGCGTCCCGACCGGTGTACGGCTCGCCCGTGCGGTAGACCTCGTCCAGCAGGTCGAGGAAGCCCTGACCGGCCAACTCGGGCAGCAGCTCGGCGACCGTGATCCCGGTGCGGGCGCGTTCGGAACCGATGGCGGCGAAGAACGCCGGGTTCGCCGCCTCCACCACGTGCGTGGGCCCCCCGAGGGACGCGAACACCGCGATGGACTGCCCGAACAGCGCCCGCAGATCCTCCTGCGCCGCCTGTCCGGCGTCCGAAGACCGTACGGCGGTCGCCCGCTGGTTCGGTACCGCCGTCATGCTGTGGTCGCCTCTCTCCGGTACGGCTTCCGTCGCTGCACCGCTGGATCGCGGTCCACTCACCCCGGCCAGGATACGAAGAGGGCCGCGAAGCCGCCGGGCAGGGCGCGGATCAGTCGCTCTCGTCCACGAACTTGTAGTAGCTCGCGCGGAATCGTTGCAGCAGCGCGCGCATGAACTCCGGGCCGGCCTCCGGCGACACCCGGTGCGCGCCGGCCGGCACGCCGTTGTCGTAGAAGTCCTGTGCGACTGCACCCCACTCCGGATCGAGAATGGTCAGCGACACCGGTTGGCCGGGCTGCCAATTGAACTCGGCCACCCGATGTTTGGTGTGCTTGGCGAACGTGTACAGCGCCACCCTGGTCGCCGCCTGCTCGGTCATTCCTGCCTCCTGGTTCACTGCGTGCGGCTCACTCACCACGGGCTCGGCGGGCGGAAGGCGTTCCACGCCTCGCCCGTGATCGTGCCGCGGGCACGGATCTCGTTGAAGCGGTCCATCGCACCGGACAGCGCCTGCTCACTCAGGCCGGTGCCGCGCAGCCGCTCGGCCAGCGCCGCCGGGTCGGTGTCCTGGAGCCGGGCCATCGTCTCCGGGCTCAGCGGCCGGTTCATCTGCTGCGTCACGAAGTCCGAGCGCAACGGTTCGGCGTTCGACTCGGGGAACGAGTAACCGTGGTCGATGGCGACCAGCCGGCCGTCGGGCCCGGTCAGGTAGTTGAGCATGTGCCGGTCGGTGTTGCCGCTGATGTAGTCGAGGACCGCCATCCGCTCGCCCTCGACGGCCGAATAGGCGTTGGTCGGGCGGCCCGGGGTCGTGTTCTCCACGAACTCCTGCATCGACCCGGCCCCGTGCGGTCCGTCCCAGCGCGCCGTCGTCGGCACCAGGCCGAAGCCCAGATCCTCGTCCAGGCGCGAGGCGGCGACCTCACGCGGGGCCAACTCGTTCTCCGGGATGGACGAACGAACCTGGACGAACTCGTTCTCCGGCACGTTCGGCTTGTAGACGCCGTGCGTACCGTCGGTGAACGTGACCTCGTACGCGTCGTTGACGTGTCCGCCGGGGTCGAGTTCGGTCATGCTGTGTACCTCTCTGCCGAGCAGCCGCAACTCGGCCTCGCTCGCGTGATCAGGCGTCAGCGGATCGGCGTTGGAGCCGGAGTCCGGCGCGGCATTCCCGTCGGGGTCCGTCGGCTCTTCACCACCGTGCGACGTGCCACCGTCGTGCGACGTGCCACCGTCGTGCGACGTGCCACCGTCGTGCGACGTGCCACCGCCACCGCCCGGCCCGCCACCGCCCGGCCCGCCACCGCCCGGCCCGCCACCGCCCGGTCCGCCACCGCCCGGTCCGCCGCCGCCCGGTCCGCCGCCGCTTGGCCCGCCGCCGCCCGGTCCGCCGCCGCCCGGTCCGCGGTCGACGTCGGGTGGCCAGTCGTCCTGCCGGGCCCACGGCGGCGGCTGGCCGCCGCCCGCCGGGTCGGTGTAGCCGCGCGCGCCCGGACCGGGGGCCGGCATGTCGGTGGAGCGCGACCCGCCCGGGGTACGCCGCAGGCCCCGCAACGCCGTGCGCAGGGCGTCGAGCAGTTCGCCGAGCTTGGAGAGGATTGGCCGCAGGCGGCTGACGCTGCGGGCCAGCGCCGTGAGGAGCCCGGAAACCTTGGCGGCCCACTTGGCGACGAGCGAGGAGACCTGCGCGGCGACCAGGGGAGTGGCCGCGCCCAGGGTCAGGCCGGCCTCGGCGAGCCACACCCACAGCCGGACGGCGAGGACCGAGACGAAGTCGGCGATGAGGTCCCGGACCAGTTCCCGGACCAGCGCCACCAGCAGGCCCGCGCCCTCGACGACGGTGCCGATCAGATCGGTGGCGTCCGCCAGGCCGGCGAGATGACGCAGGTGCTGGTCGCTGTAGCGGCGGTACGCCTCGGACGCGGGGCCCGTCCAGGTGGCGATCTCGGTCCGGACCGCCTCGGACAGGGCGGTGGCCTGGTCGCTGACCTGCCGGGAGACGTTGTGCCACGTCTGCGCGTACGCGGTGATCTGGTCCGGGTCGCCGGCCAGCCAGTCGAGGGCGTCGGAGAGTGGCTTGACGTGCTCGATGAGCCAGGCCACCCCCCACGAGACGATCGAACCGATCGGGTCGACGCAGGTCGCCAGCACCTCCATCGACGTACCGAAGCCGCCGATGGTCAGGTCGACCCAGGAGCCGCTCTCGATGCCGTTGCGCAGGTCGACCAGGCTCTCGACGAGCCCGAGGCCGCTGTACGAGGTGGTGGTGTCCTGCCGGGCAGCGATCAGCGGGTTCGCGACGTCGGTGCTCACCGGTGCATCCGCCCGAGGGAGGCGGAGATCGTCGCGTCGGTGTCGTGGTAGGCGTCCACCGTCTCGTCGAGCGCCCCGGCCGCGCTGTGCAACGCCTCCTGCGCCGCCGCGAGCGCCTCGGCGGCCGGGCCCTGGAGGAAGTCCAGCAGGAAGGGGAGCGCCTGACAGACGGGCAGGTGCCCGTACGCGTCGGCACCCATCCGCACGTACGCGGCCGCGTCGTGTGCGATGCCGATTCCCGTGGAGATCCGGTCGACGGAACGGGCGTGTGTGCTCACCGCCGCCGTGGTGACCTCGAAGCCGGCTGCCTCAGCGCCCACGGTCACCCCACGGGCCGTACCCCTGCTCGTCCTCCTCGGGCACCTCCGGGAAGCGCGACTCGTAGCTGCCCACGACGGCGCGGGCGGTCTCGGAGTCGGCGCCGACGGTCTCGGCGGCCGCCTCGGCCACCTGCGGCGTCAACCGGCCCTGCGCCCGGCGCATCACGGCCAGCACCTCGGCGGCGATCTCGTCCGCCCGCCAGCGCAGCACCCGGTCGTCGAGCCGCAGGTCGGTCATGGCGCCGGACGCGGCGACGGTGACCTGGACCGCGCCGTCCGCGCCCTCGGCGGTCGCCGACATCGCCGCCACGCGCTCCGACAACTCGTGCGCACGGGCGGCCCGCTCGGAGATGCCCGCCGCCCAGGAAGCGACGAAGTCTTCGGTCGCCGCGCCGAAGTCCGCGTTCGGGAACTGCGCCATCAGACCTCCCCCGGGTGACCACCGCCGGCCGCACCCGGGGTCGGCCCGAGGCGGCGCAGCCAGCACACGATACGCCCTCACTCTCCGACGTGGAGCCCGCGCCGTCCGCCCGAACGGCGACTCCCGGCCGCTCGGGTGAGCGGCCGGGAGCCATCGATCGGGGGTACGGGTCTGGCGTGGACCCGCTACCCGCTCAGCCGCGGATCCACTGCTGGTTGCTGCCGCCGGTGCACGTCCAGATCTGCACGGCGGTGCCGTTGGCCGTGCCCGCGCCGTTGACGTCCAGGCAGAGCCCCGAGGCGACGCCGGTGATCGTGCCGTCGCCGTTGACGCGCCACTGCTGGCCGCCGCCGCCGTTGCAGGTCATGATCCGCGCGCGGCTCCCCGTCGAGCTGCTGGCCACGTCGAGGCACTTGTTGCCGTAGACGGTGAGCTGGTTGCTGCTGGTGAGCGTCCACTGCTGGTTCGCGCCGCTGTTGCAGTCCCAGATCTGCACGACCGCGCCGTCGGCCTGGCTCTGGCCGTTGACGTCCAGGCACCGGTTGGAGCCCGCGCCCCGGATCGTGCCGGTCGCACCCGGTTCACCGGAGTTGCCGACCGGCGTGACGGAGAGGTTGTCGAACTGGGCGCTGACTCCCTGACCCGTGCCGTAACCGATCTGGCCGGCGACCCAGGTCGAGTCGGAGGCCGTGCCGACGGTGGTGCCGTCGATGCTCGCCGTGAGGGTGCTCCCGTTGAGCGTCAACGCCAGGGTGTGCCAGCGCCCGGTGCCCAGCGCCGAGGTGTTCCCGCTGGCCAGCGTGCGCCAGTTGCCGCTGGTGTTGTTGCTCCGGATCGACCACGCGCCACCGTCGGTCACCCGGAAGTAGTAGCCGTTCAGGTTCTGCGGCCCCTGGTGGTTGTACGTGTTCGCCCGCCCGATGAGCTGCGCGTAGCCGGACTTCTCCAGCATGACGTCGGAGGAGAGCGTGTAGTTACGCCAGCTCAGGTCACCCAACAGCGTGTACGGCTCGGCCTGGCCGGACGTCCAGAAGATCGGCGTCTGCTCCGACATCTGCCGGACGCACCGGCCCGAGTGGCCGCCCCCGCAGGCCGCGATCTCGAACGAACCCTGCTGGTCCATCAGGTACTTGGCCTCACGCCCGACGTCGTAGCTGTCGAACGTGTCGCTGTACGGCAGCTTCAGGGTGCCCTGCGCGGGGCTGGTCGCCGTGCTCTTGCCCTGCCCGCTGGTGGTGGTGATGCTGTAGACGTAGCCGGGCTGGACGGTGAGCGAGAAACGCCCGCCGCTCGGCGTGAGGTCGCTGCCCCGCACGAAGTGGTCGGCGCTGTTGTTCGACCTGACGTTCGTGGCCCAGACGTGGACGGTGCCGGTGGACAGTCCGCCGGTGACGGTGAAGTCGAGGGTCTGCGCCGATCCGGCGTCCATCGTCTCGATGATGGTGCTGTAGTCGCTGTTGTTGGTGGACTTCAGCGACACGTAGCTGCCGTTGTTGCGGTTGCCGCCGAGGTAGCCGCTCGAAGAGTCGAGGTAGCGCCAGCCCGGGGCGGTGAACTGCGTCGTCTGTGCCATCACCCAGGTGCTCTTGCCGATCGAGTAGGCGCCGGACCAGGGCTGCTGGGCCACCGCCACGCCCGTGGTCGCCCACGGGATGTTGGGGGTGATGGCGGCGATGGCGGGCCAGTTGATGTAGCCGGTCATCTTGCCGTCGATGTAGCCACGGTTGATGCCCCGGGCGAGCGCCTGCGCGCCGGCGTTGTAGTCGTCGGAGCCGTTCTCGCTGGCCCAGAGCGCCTTGCCGGTGGATATCGCGTTGTTGGAGCTGGGGCAGCTGCTCTGGGCGCTGCGGTAGCCGCAGACGTAGTGGCTGCCGAAGACCTGTACGGCGTTGGCGAACGCCGGATCGCGCAGCGACTCGTCGGCGGCGCCCCAGCCGAAGTCGTCCGAGGCAACGATCTTGACGTTGCTGTAGCCGCGGGAGTTCAGGGTGGACCGCAGGTTCTTGTACCAGGTGGCGTTGTAGCCCTTCTCGTTCCATCCGCCGAGGTAGTTGATGGTCAGCCCGTGGGTGCCCGCGCAGTCCAGCCAGGCGACCAGGTACTCGATCGAGTCGTTGGACCAGAAGTTGCCGTTGCCGATCCAGCCCGGTGCTCCCCACGCCAGGCCCGCCAGGGCGATGTTGGGGTTGCGCGTCCGCGCCTGCTCCATCAGCCACCACTCGTAGCCCCGGTTGCAGTTGATGCTGCCCCGGGTGTGCTCGTGACTGGGCTCCGCGCCGGAGGTCGAGTTCGTGTCGCCGCCGATCTCCGTCTTCAGCAGCTGCATCGCAGCGCCACGGCCCGGCTTGAACAGGTAGTCCAGGATGTCACTGCGCTGCGGTTCCGGGTAGTCGATCAGAAGTCTGCTGTTGCCACCGCCGCCACTGACCGCGCCGATCCCGTCGAGCGCCCGTCCACCGGACCCGCCGTTGATCGTGATGGCGGTCGCCGCCTGAGCGGGGGAGGCGACGACGGTCAGTACGGCTGCCGCCCCGACGAGCGCCCCCACCAGGGCGGCCGTTAACCGACGTGGACGTCGCGTGTGTCGCCATGACCGGCGTCGTGCCGCCTCGCCGGCACCGCGCCGCCGACTCTCTCTACCGAACATCTGATTCGCCTCCCGGACCGTCCCGACACCCGAAGCCGTACGGCAGGTTGTCGAGCTGTCGCAAGGCGCTGGGGCCGATGATCGAAGATCGTTGATGAGCAGACGTCGTATGTTAAGCACCGCATGGATCGCCGGTCAATGCCACTACTACGCTCAATTACCGCCATTTGCATCGACGGACTTCGCGCAGAGACCTAAAAAGATTTGATGAATGTGGCCTGTCGGAGTACGGCCGAGTGGCTCGGCGGCGGAACCTGACGGTTCCGCCGCCGAGCGCGATCCCTACCCTTGCGCGCTGGAGGCGACCGCCGGGCTCAGCTTCGGGTCCACCGCTGGTTGGCGGCGCCGCTGCAGTCCCGGATCTCGGCGCGGGTGCCGTTGGCGGTCCCGTTGTTGACCAGGGCGAGGCACCGACCGGACCCGACCCCGGTGATCGAGCCGTCGGAGTTGAACCGCCACCGCTGGTTGGACTGGCCATTGCAGTCCCAGATGATCACCGAGCTGCCGTTCGCCGTGGCGGCGCCGTTGACGTCGAGACACTTGCCGCCGAACACCCGCAGTTCCTGCGACGCCGTCGAGGTCCAGCTCTGGTTGCTCTGGCCGTGGCAGTCCCAGATGATCGCCGCCGAGCCGTTCGTCTGCGAGGCGCCGTTGACGTCCAGGCAGCGGCCGGAGGCGGTGTTGCGCACCGCCGACGTGCTGCTCGGTGGCGGGGTGGTCGGGTTGCCGGTGGGCGACACGGTCGGGCTCGGCGTCGGGTCGGTGCTGCTGAACTGCGTGAAGAACCGCCACACCTCGCCCTTGGTCCAGGTCCGCGCGCCGCTGTCCCCGCCGCCGTCCACCGGGCCGGGGGTGTGCCCGCCGTCGAAGGCGGCCCAGACCACCGGATAGCCGGACCGGCAGCCGGAGTACGTGGTGGTGATGTGGGTCAGGCTGCCCGCTCTCGGCTCGGGAGGGCTCTGTGCCGTGCATCCGTTGTTCCGCACGAACGTGTCCCGCAGGGACCGCCCGGCGGAGATGTTGAGCACCGGGTCCCCGATGCCGTGGATGCCCATGTACGCGATCGGCTGGGTGCCGCCGCCGCAACCGCTGAGCTGGCCGCCGGAGTAGACGGCGACGGCGCGGAAGACGTTGGCGCGGGAGCAGGCCAGCGAGTAGCTCATGCCGCCGCCGTAGCTGAAGCCGAGCGCGAAGAGTTGCGACGTGTCGACGCAGAGGTCGGCCTCGATCAGGCTGATCATGTTGTCGACGAAGGTGACGTCCTGGCCGCCGGGGTTGGCCCAGCCGTTTCCGTTGCCCTGGGGGGCGACGAAGATGGTGCTGTTGTTGGCCTGCTGGCGCAGGCCGTAGTAGGACCAGGCCGCACCGTCGGACCCGCCGCCGTCGACGTCGTTCATGGTGCCGCCGTTCCAGTGGAATCCGAAGATCAGCCGGTACGGGTGGTTCCGGTCGTAGTTGTCAGGGATCCGCAGGATGAAACTACGGTTCTGACCGCTGCTCTGGATGGACCGTTGACCGCTGGTCAGCGTGGGCGCCTTGCCGCACCCGGCGGTTGCTGCGGCCGCTGCGACGTTCGCGGCCGACGCGGTGGTGCTCACGCCACCGGTCACTATCGCCGCACCCACGGTCGCGACGACGAGCGCCGCCGTCGCAAGAGAACCGAGGATGGGTCTACGTCCTGTCATGATGGGCTCCCGCCAATCGGCACGAAGTGATAGGTGAGGGGATCCACGGCGACCACGACACGCCACCGCTCACCGCTGCCGACGCCGCTCGGCGCGGACGAAACCCCGACGCGGTGTGCCCACGGACCGACCGGCTCGTCGCCATGGGTCTGCACCGCTGGTTCCGCCGCCCAAGCGGGACCAGAGGGTCGTCGAATCGTCGGCGGCCACGTCGTACGCCCGAACGCCACGCCCGGCCGTCGATCGGAGCACCCGGTCCACGGCCGAATCGATTCGGCCCCGACGCTAGATCTGGCAGTGAAATATGTCAATGCTGTGTCGAGTGGGTTGCGACCCGACGCGAGGGTCGGCGCTACGGCGCTGCTCGTACCCCGCTGAGGTTCTTGGTGATGCGCAGCAGCACCTGGTCCGGTGGCCCGTCGACGAACGCGGCCACGTCCGAGAGCGCGGCGATCAGCGGTAGTCCACGGCCGCCGATGGTCAGCGGCGCGGGAAGGTCGGCGTCGAGCTTGGCGGCGTCCGGGGTGCTGCCCCGGTTGCCGACCTCGAGGACACAGACGTCGTCGTCGATGCTGATCGTGAGGTCGACAGCGCCGCTGGGATCGGCGTGGATCACCGCGTTGGAGCACGCCTCGCTGATCAGGACCGCCAGGTTGGCGCGAACGTCGTCGCCGATGTCGGTCAGGCTCAGCAGGGTGGCGAGTATGTGCCGGGCTCGGGCCACCGCCGACGGCTGGCGCGGGAGCGACGCAGTCATGTCCACCCGCATCGCTCAGCCCCCTTCCAGACCCGTGCGTCGCCAGCCCGGATCACCCTGTCATACCCACGGCCGGGTGCCCCGATACCCGTGCCGCCACGACGGATCGGGAACCTTCGGAAGGCGTTCGGTCTCGGCATCTGGCACGGTAGGGGGCGAGCAGGCACCGCACAGCGGATCGGCGCAGCGCACGTGAGGGGGAGTGGTGGATTTCGCGTTGGCAACCCGGCGAGGGCGCGTCGGCACGGTGGTGGAGGTCGCCGGCGATCTGGACATGAGCACCACACCGCGTCTGCGTGACGGGCTGCTGGAGGCGGTCGAGAGCGGAACCCGGGTGGTGGTGGTCGACCTCGCTGCCGTCGGGTTCATGGACTCCAGCGGCCTGGGCGCGCTCGTGATCGCCTACAAGGCGATGCGGGCGCGGGACGGCTGGCTCTGCCTGGCTGGAGTCCAGCCTTCGGTACGCAAGGTGCTGTCGATCACATCGGTGGATCGGGTCATCGAATCCTTCGACACCGTGCAGGACGCCGAGGCGGCGTCCCCGGCGGCGTCCTGAGCGTGGTTCAGCGGGTGCTGGCGCGGGCGATGTCAGCGCCGGCGGCGGTACGGCGTGGCCCGTGGCTGTCGTACCAGTCGATGATGAGCAGGGTCGCGTCGTCGGCCAGCACCGGGCCGGCCGTCGCCAGCACCTTGTCCGAGAGCGCCCGGACCGCCTCGCGCGGGTGCAGGTGGGCGATCTCGAGCAGCGCTGCGGCCAGGTCCAGGTCGGCGGCATTGCGTTCGCGCATCCCGTCGGTGACGATCACCAGCCGGTCGCCGGGAAGCAGGGAGATGTCCCCGCTGCGGTAGCGCTCCTCGGGAAACATGCCCAGCGGGAAGTTGCTGGGCAGCTCCACCGGTACGACCCGGTCGCCCCGGACCAGCAGCGGCGGGACGTGCCCGGCGTTGAGCAGTTCGCAGCGACCGGTACGCAGGTCCATCCGGCCCAGCACGGCGGTCACGTACGCGCCGGGCACGTTGGCGTGCTCGGCGACGGCCCGGCTGGCCTGGTCGGCCTGCGCGACGAGGCTGTCGCCGCGACGGCGGGTGTTCCGCAGGCTGCCCACCCCGAGGGTGGCGGTCAGCGCGCTGGCCACGCCGTGCCCCATCGCGTCGGTGACGCTGACGTGCAGCAGGTCCCGGGCGAGGCTGTAGTCGAAGGTGTCCCCGCCGACACTGGCCGCCGGTTCCAGCCATCCGGACAGCGCGAAGGCGCCGGCCTCGCAGGTGAACGCGGCGGGCAGCAGCCGGCGCTGGATCTCCGCGGAGAGGGTGAACGGGCTGCTGCGCTGACCCCACTCGAACAGGTCGGTGTGCCGGCGGTTGGCGATGACCACGAACGCCAGCGCGTGCGCGGTCCGGGCGATCTGCGCGATGATCGACTCGTCCGGCTCCTGCGGAAGGTCGATCTCCAGCAGACCGATGGCCTCGCCGCGTTCGGTGACCGGCGCCAACACGGTCCACCGGCCGTCGCCCGTGAGCACCTGGGTGCCCTGCTGACGAAGGACCTGCTCGCGGGGGCCGCCGTCGAACGGCAGGACCTCGGCGGCCTCCTCGTCGTGGCGACGGCCCGGACCGCCGGGGGTCGGTTGGTGGGTCAGCCGGACCAGCGCGCGGCCGCTGAGGTCGGCGATCAGCAGCGAGACACTGGACGCGTGCAGCGCGGCGGCGATGGTGCCCGTGACCGCCTCGACCGCCTCCACCGGGGCGGCGTCCTCGGCCGCCTGCAACACCCCGGTCAGCACCGCCTGCCCGCTCTCGTCCACCCGTCGAGCATAGGCACCCGCTCGTCGGGCCGGGTGCGCTGCCTCGGCCCTCGCCGGTGCCGTTCAGGCCCAGCGCACCGCCTCGTCATGCCCGAGTCGGGGCAGTCGGACGTGTTCATCGCTGAGTAGTCACACAACTACTTGTCCGGCCGATGCAACTTCCCGGTACGGCGGTTCCGTTCTACCTCAGTCACGAGGAGGCAGTCGACGTGAAAGCCGAAGACGAGCAGGCATTCCGCGAGTTTGTGACGTCAGAGATGGCGTCATTGCGCAAGCTGGCGTACGTGACCTGCGGCGACTGGCACACGGCAGAGGACGCCGTCGCCAACGCGCTGATCAAGCTCTACCCGCGGTGGCGCAAGTTGGACCGACCCGATCTGTACGTCAAGACCATGGTCTATCGGGCCGCGATCGACGAGACCCGTCGGCCGTGGCGGCGCGAGCGACCGACCGGTGATGCCCTGCCGGACGTGGTGGTGCGGGATCCGGCCGTCGCGACCGACGAGCGGATGCGCCTGCGGGTGGCGCTCGACGCGGTGCCGGCCCGGCAGCGGGCCGCGGTCGTGCTTCGGCACTACCTGGGTCTGAGCCTGGAGGACACGGCCGGCGTCCTCAACTGCACGGTCGGCGCGGCCAAGAGCCAGGCCTCGCGGGGCCTGGCGAAACTGCGCGAGTCGCTCGCCGCCGAACGCGTCAATCTCAGCGGGAAGCCGATGGAGGAGTGGACCAATGCAGTTGCGTGACCTGGTGGACACGGTGACGGGTGACGAACCGCCGATGGCCCGTACCGTCGACGACATCATCGCGTTGGGGCGGCGTGCCGAGCGGCGTCGCCGCGTGGGGTTCACGTCGGCCGGTGCGGCGGGCCTGGTCGCGGTCGCGGTCGCCGGCGTGCTCGTCCTGCCCGCCCTGGGCGCCGAACAGAACACCACTCCGGCCCCGGCCCCGGCCGGCGCAACGACGTCCAAGCCCGGCCAGGCCGCGTGGTCCGACGCCGAGCCGTTCACCTTCACCTTCACCGGGTACGACGCCGGCACGCTGCACGTGCAGGACCCGATCGTCGCGTCCACCGCTTACCAGATCGCCTCCGTCTACTCCGACCGTCACGACTCGAACGACAGGCCGGTGAGCGAGGGGGAGGCTGATGCCCCGGGCGTCGGCACCGAGATGGAGAGCAAGAAGGGGGCCGCCGACGACAAGCCGAACCTGTGGGCCTACCTGACCGTCTACCGACCGGGCGCCTTCGACGCCACCGGCATCAAGGGTGGTAAGAGCGTCACCGTGGCGGGGCGCAAGGCCGTGCGGGCGACCCTGCCGGTCGGTCTCGACCCGCGCAATGAGCCGGACACCCGCAACAAGCTGTTCGCCTGGGAGTACACCGACAACGCCTGGGCCGCTGTCACGTCGGTCTCCTCGGACGAGGCCACGCCGACCTTCGAGGACCTGAGCGGCCTGGTCGAGGGCCTGAAGCCCAGCCGGCCGACGCCGGCCCTGGTGCCGTTCACGATGGGCTACGTCCCGGCCGGCTACCAGCCGCTGCAGATCGGCACGCACGCGATGCCCGGCCTCAGCGGCATCGCGGCGGCCCGCGCCGGTGACTACGGGGGCGCGACGTACACCAAGCCCGCCGCGCCCACCTCGGGTCTGACCGCGCCCTACGACTCGGCCGAGGACGGCATCGAGAACGGGTTCAACATCTTCGTCACCCCGAACACCAGCTCGAACCAGTCGCCCGAGCCCGGTGCCACCAGGTGCTACGACGCATCCGAAGAGAGTGGCCGGAACGCCGACGGCGGCTTCTGCAACATCTGGAGCGCCGACGGCAGGGTCGTCCTCCAGGTCAGCTCCGCGGGTCTCGGTGACCAGCTGTCCCAGGCCGAGCTGAAGAAGATCGCCAAGGGGATCACGGTGGCCGACGTCCGCAACGAGTCGAGCTGGACGCCCGCCGCGACAGCGCTCCGCCCGTAACCGCGGCTCCACTGCGCCCCGGCGGTGACCCCTGGCGACGTGGTCCGTGGGTCACTCGTCGAGCAACAGGGCGGCGACGGCCTCCGGCGCTTCGCGCATCGCGTCGTGGCCGGTGGGGAGGTCGTGGACCTGCCAGTCGGGTTGGGCGTCCAGCCGTGCGCGGAGTTCGGCGAAGGGCGTGCGGTCCCAGCCGGAGCAGTAGACGAACTCGCGGCGCGGGACCTGGCTGACGGCGCCGGTGAGTCGGATCGTCTGCAGGAGCGAGGCGAGGGGGTGCGGCCGACGGCGGGGGTCACCGCCGTCCGGCGGTCGGACGGCGTATCCGGTGGCGGCCGCGCCAGCGGCGAACACGTCCCGGAAGTGGTCACTGGTCGCCGACCAGCACGACTCGCCATCGCGCGGTACGTAGGCGTCGAGATGCACCAGCCGTGAGACGCGGCCCTCGGCGCGGTCGGCGGCGGCGGCGATCACCATTCCGGCGTAGCTGTGGCCGACCAGCGTCGCGTTGGTGACCTGGTGTCGATCGAGGTGCCGTAGTACGTCGTCGGCGTGTGTGTCGAGGTTGGCGGTCGCCACCGTCGCGATGTCGTCGTCTGGCCGCAGGCCCGACAGCGTCAGGGCGTGCACCCGGTGGCCGGCGCCCTCCAGGAGCGGAACCACCGCCTCGAACGCCCAGCCACCCTTCCAGCCGCCCGGCACGAGCACGAACGTCGCCATGTCTTCCTCCTCTGCCGCCACCCGAGGCTGGTCGCCGCCGGGGTCACCGTCACCGTCCTGCTGCGCCGAGAGGCGTGCGGCGGCATCCGGGTCCGGGCCAGGAACGCCCGGCGGCGGCCGTACACCGGAAGTTTCGCGCACCTTGGCAGCGGCGCGCGCCTCCGCTACCTTCATGGGAACGCTCCCATGAACTTAGATACATCAATGTGATCAGGAGGAAACACGACGTGGCTATCCTCTCCCTCCGGCGACGCAGATCCACGGCCCTCAGCGTGGCCGCGGTCGCGGGCGCTGCCGCGGCCGGCGTGTGCCTCGCCGTCAGCAGCGCGTCCGCCGGCACGATCTCCGGCCCGCTCTATCGCGACCCGAGTTCGGCGGTCGTACGCTGGGTCGCCGCAAACCCCGGCGACTCGCGCGCCGGCGTCATCCGCGACAAGATCGCGAGCCAGCCGCAGGCCCGCTGGTTCGCCAACTTCAACATCTCGACGGCGCAGTCCGAGGCCGCCGCGTACGTGGGCGCCGCCAATGCCGCGCAGCAGATCCCGGTGATCGCGGTGTACCAGATCACCAACCGGGATTGCGGCGGTGCCAGCGCCGGTGGTGCGCCGGACCTCAACCAGTACCAGAGCTGGGTGTCCAACTTCTCCCGGGGACTGGGCAACCAGACGGTCATCATCATCCTGGAGACCGACTCGCTCGCCCTGCTGACCTGCCTGAACAGCAACGAGATCAACGCCCGTAACCAGGCGATCTCGACGGCCACCCGCACCATCAAGTCGGCCAACCCCAACGCCAAGGTCTACCTCGACGCCGGCCACTCCACCTGGAACAGCGCGGGTGAGACCGCCAACCGGCTCCGGGCAGCCGGCGTGCAGTACGCCGACGGTTTCTTCAGCAACGTGTCGAACTACAACTCGACCTCCAGCGAGGCCAACTTCGGTCGGGCGGTCATCTCCTCCCTCAACGGCATGGGCCTCTCGGGCAAGCGCCAGGTGATCGACACCAGCCGCAACGGCGGCGCCAGCGGAGACTGGTGCGGCGACGACAACACCGACCGCCGTATCGGGATGTACCCGACGACGAACACCGGCGACAGCAACATCGACGCGTACCTCTGGGTGAAGCCTCCGGGCGAGGCGGACGGCTGCCGCTACACCGCCGGTTCGTTCCAGCCCGACCTGGCCTACAGCCTGGCCAACGGCGTGCCCAACCCGCCCACGACGGCCCCGCCGACGACTCCGCCGCCGACGTCCGCCCCGCCGACCACGCCGCCCCCGACCACGCCTCCGCCGACGACCCCGCCGCCCACCACGCCCCCGCCCACCACGCCTCCGCCGACCGGTAACGGCTGCTCCGCGTCGGTGGCGCTCAACCAGTGGTCCGGTGGCTTCACCGCGAGCGTGACGGTCACGGCCGGGTCCGCGGACATCAACGGCTGGACCGTGACCATCACGCTGCCCAGCGGCGCCGCGGTCACCGGGGTCTGGAACGCGCAGGCCAGCGGCACGAGCGGAACCGTCCGGTACACCAACGTGGGCTACAACGGACGCGTGGGCGCCGGGCAGTCGACCAACTTCGGCTTCCAGGGCACCGGCACCGGCCCGGGGGCGACGGCCAGCTGCGCCGCCGCCTGACCCCGACCGAAGTCATGGCCCGGCGCGGAGGACCGCCTCCGCGCCGGGCCAGCACCATCGGGGGGTACGGGCCGGACCGGCCAGCGTCAAGGTGACGAGTCAGCGATCGCCACCGTACGGCGGCCTGTGCGCGGAGACTCAAGCGTGAACTGCGGATTGTCCGATCGGTTGCGGGTCGGGATCACGACGGGCCGTTCCGTTCGCTCGTCTTCGCCCACGGGACATCTCGTGGCCGGCGAGCAACGCCAACGCGACGGCCGTCAGCAGTCCACCGAACAACGGGACGACGCGTACCCCGGCCGTCGCGAGCAGGCCCGCCCCGATGAGCGAGCCGGCCGCGAGGCCGACGTTGAACGCGACGCTGAGGCTGGCCGACGCCATGTCGGTGGTCGAGGGGGCGACCTGCATGATGCGGTGCTGGATCCCCGCGATCAGTGAACTGAACGACATCCCCGCCACGGCGAGCAACGGTATCGCCGCCACCTTGCTCGCGCCGATCCCGTAGAGGCCGAGCATCGCGGCCGTTAGGAGCCCGAGCAGGCCCAGCACGACACCGAGCGGAAACCGGTCCAGGACCCGACCGACCGCCCAGGTGCCGACGACGCCGAACGAGCCCTGGACGAAGAGCAACAAGCCGAGAGACGCCGCGGCGAACCCGCTCACGTCGAGGAGGAAGACGGTCATGTACGTGAACGCGCCCATGGCGCCGGTGACCGCGAGAGTGGTGGCGACGAGGAGCACGACGAAGCGCTGTCGGTCCGGCATCGGCCCGATGTCTCCCGCACTCTGGCGCGGTGTGACACTCGGCAGGAGCAGGGCGATCGCAAGGCAGATGGCGAAGCCGAGGACGGCCATCGCGGCGAAGGCGGCCCGCCACCCGAACTCCCCGCCCAACCAGGTGCCCAGCGGTACGCCGAGGACCGGTCCGAGCGCGTTGCCGATCGAGAGTCGAGCCACGATGCGGCCTCGAACGTTCGCCGGAAACATCGAGATCGCTACGGGAAACACCACTGCCCAGAAGACGCCGTTGGTGGTGGCGGACACCAGTCGTGCGGCGAGCAGCACCTGGTAGGAGTCGGCGAAGGCCGACACCGTCGTCGCGGCGGCGAAGACACCCAGGGTGCCGGCGAGTAGTGGACGCCGTGGCACTCGCCGGGTGACCCGGGTCAGCGGCAGGGCCACGATCATGACCACGACGGCGTACCCGGTCACCAGCAGGCCGGCCTCGGACCTGGAGCGTCCCAGGTCTGGCGCGATCAGCGTGAGCAGACCGATCGGCAGCACCTCGGTGGTGACGTAACAGAACGTGGCGGCGGACAAGGCGACGAGGGCATGGACCGCGCGTCGAGGGTGCGCCATCGGCTACCTCCCAATCCTCACAGGTCGTTATGTGATTCCACCTAACCATGATTAGACGGTAGCGTGAAGCCATAGATGCTCTTTGTTGTCGCGGAGTGCCGGGCCAGGGCCGCGCGCAGGGCAACCGCCTTCAGCGGTATAGGTGGTAGCCTCGTCGATATGCCCCTCGATGTGTCCGAGCTGCCGTTGGTTGGCGGGCACCCGGCGCTCGACCTGGTCAACACCCTCGAACGAGGCGGCAACTCGCCGCCCCACGACTTCCTGTCCGACAGCTCCGCCCTGCTGAGCTGGTCGGTCCGGGTGGGAGTGATCAGCGACGCGGAGGCCGACCAGGTCGACCGGGCGTGGCACGACGAGCCGGCGGCGGCGCACGCGGGGCTCACCGCCGTGCGGGACATCCGTGCGGGGCTCCACCTCGTGCTGCTCGCGGTCATCACCGACCCGGACGGTGACACCGTCGCGGCCGGTGCCGCGCTGGTCGGACTGCACGAGCGTTGGTCGGGCGCGGCCGCTCGCGCGAGATTGGTGCTCGGCTCGTCGCGGGTGCGGCTGGCCTACGGCACGGTGCCAGCCATGTTGGTGCCCGACCGGACCGCCGAGGCCGCCTTCGACATCATGCTGACCGCCGATCCGACCCGGGTGCGCCGCTGCCCGGTGCGCGACGGTGGCTGTGGCTGGCTGTTCCTCGATCAGAGCCGCAACGGTTCCCGTCGCTGGTGCCGGATGGCTGACTGCGGCAACGTGGTGAAGGCGCGACGGCTCACCGAACGCCGCCGGGCAGCCCGATCCTCGCCCTCGTAGACATCGGGCGACCTTGACGGGCCGTGCGCCGCAGCCGCACGGTTTCCTGGTCGGCCTCGCCCTGCGGTGCCTAGCCCTGGCAGGGAGTGGTTGGCACAGGCAGGGCTGGCGATACTTCGAGTCATGAACGCGAGAGGACAGCTCGGCGACTTCCTCCAGGCCCGGCGCTCTCAGCTGCGCCCGGAGGACACTGGCGTGCCGACCTACGGTGAGCGGCGGCGCGTTCGAGGACTGCGCCGGGAGGAACTGGCCCTGTTGGCCGGAGTGAGCGTTTCGTACTACTCCCGGTTGGAGCAGGGTCAGGCGGTGAACGCCTCTCCTGAAGTGCTCGACGCGCTCGCCCGGGCGTTGCGGCTCGACGACGCGGAACGCCGCCACCTCGGCGAGCTCGCGGCGGGCACCCGCCGTCGGCCCGCCGCGCGTCGCCCGACTCCGGAGCGGGTGAGCCCAGCGGTCCGCCAGCTCGTCGCGGTGCTCGGGGACGTACCGGTGGTGGTGCTCGGCCGCCGGGCCGACGTGCTGGCCTGGAACACCGCAGGCCATGCCCTCTTCGCCGGCCATCTGCCTCCGGAGATCCCCGAGCGGCCGGGCCGGTACGTGAACATGGCGCGGCTGGTGTTCCTGGACGCGCACACCCGCGACCTGTATGCGGACTGGCCCACCAAGGCCCGCGCGGTGGTGGCGACGCTCCGGATGGCCTCCGGGCAGAACCCGGACGATCCGCTGATGGCCGCGCTGGTCGGCGAGTTGACGGTACGGAGTCCGGAGTTCGCCGCCAGGTGGGCCGACCACCGGGTGAAAGCCGGCGGCGACACCGTCTACCAGATGCGTCACCCGCTGGTTGGCGCGATGGACGTGACGCAGCAGACCCTTCGTACCGAGGACGGCCAGAGCGTCGTGGTCGCCACCACCGAGCCCGGCTCCGCGTCCCACGCCGCGATGACGTTGCTCGTCCACGGTGCCGTCACCACCCGTGCCGGCGCTGTCCAGCCGGCTGCCCTGCGCGACTAACACCACCCCACCGGCCGACAAGAGGTGCTCCGACAGGAGCGCCGGACGCGTCGTGCCCGCACCAGGCCAATCACGAACAGCATGAGTAGGGGAGAGAAATGCGCCCAAGAACGATGACCATCGCAGTCGCTCTCGCGGCGGCCGTGACCGGCGTCGTGACCGTCTTCCCGCCGAGCGCGACGAAGGCTGCGACCGCGCCGGCCCCGCCCGCGGGGCTGGCCCGACCATCCGCCCCGCCGGCGTCCTCGCGGATCGCGGTCCACTTCGACCTGGCCAAGGGGCAGATGCCGGAGAACATCGCGGTCGGCCCGGACGGCACGGCTTACGTCACCTTCGCGGCCGCTCGACAGGTCGCCGCGGTCACCCCGTCCGGCGGGACGCGAATCCTGGCGACTCTGCCCGCCCCGGCCGACGGCGGCGTCAACACACCCGTGCTCAAATTCGCGCTCACGACGGGCATCGTCCGGATGACGGACGGCACCCTCTATTTCCTGTACGCGAGCGGCGATGCCGCCTCCACCGGCCTGTACCGACTACGTCCCGGAAGCGTCCCGCAGCGCATCGCCGCCCTGCCGGCCGGCGGGCTTCCCAACGGTCTGGCGTTCGACGCGGTGGCGAAGAGGTTCTACCTCACCGACTCGGTGCTCGGGACGATCTCGACGGTCGCGCTGGGAGGCGGCCGTGTCGAGGTGTGGTCGTCGGCACCCGAGCTGGCTGCGGCAGGGTTCCTGGGTGCCAACGGCATCAAGGTACGCGCTGACGCGGTGTGGGCGACCAACCTCGACCAGGGCACGCTGCTGCGCATCCCGTCGCGGCACGGTCGGCCCGGACCTGTCCAGGTGGTCGCGACCGGGCTGGTCGGTATCGACGACTTCGCGTTCGTCGGTGTCGGTGACCAACGGGTCATCGCCACGCTGAACGGACCGAACACGGTGGTGAGCATCGACGCGGCCGGTCGGGCGCGAACGTTGCTGACGGCCGGCGACGGGCTGCAGAACCCGACCTCGGTGGCCCTGCGCGGTCGTACTCTCTACGTGCTCAGCGCCGCGTACACCACGGGCGTCGACCCGAACCTGGCCCTGGCAACCCTGCCGCGCCGCTGAGCTGTCCCCGTCGGTCAGACCGCGCCCCGGTCGACCAGGCTGAACGTCGTGTCGATCGGGGCGTCACCGAGATGCTCGACGTAGATCGCTTTCTTCGTCGGGCTCCACTGCACCACCCCGTACTCGTCGCTGATGATCGAGTAGGACGTGCGTCCCTTGTCGTCCTTGCCCTCCCGGGACAGCGCGAACACGGTTGCGGCGGAGGCGTAACACTCGGCTCCCACCAACGACGCGTACTGCTCTGAATCGATCTTGACTCCGAGGCACGGTCGGTGGTCGACGTCCGGATTCAACGATTTGATCATGAAGTCGACGCCGACCGGCTCGAGCACGAAGAGCGCGTCCTTGCCGGTGCCGTCGCCGGCCTCCAGCTCGCCGTGGAACGGCAGCTTGAGGTCACGGTCGATCTCCACCAGGTGCAGCAGGATCCGCCGCTGACCGGTCAGTATCGCCCGGGTCGGGTCCGTGCTCCTCGACGGTGACGCGGTGGGCGTACCCGATGTGGCCGCGGACACGGAGGTCGCCGGTGCGCTCGCTAGCGGGCTGCCGGTCGGCGTCGAGCCAACGTGATCCGGTCCGGACCCGCTGTTGAGCAGTCGCGGGCCGAACAGTGTGGCGGACACCAACACCGCGATCACCGCCGCGGCTGCTCCGCCCGCCGTGAGCCAGCGACGCCGGCCCCAGCCCGGGCGACCGGCAGCGACGAGACCGGGTGGCATCGACCGCCCGTTCTGGTCAGCACCACCCGCGCCCGGAAGCTGGGCCGACTCTCCAGCACCTCCCGCGTACCCTGCCGTCAACAACCCATCGAGCAGGTCGCGGGCGCTGGGACGAGCAGCGGGATTCTTCTCCAACGCCCGGGAGACCAACTCCCGCAACGGCCCATCGAGCCCGGTCAGATCCGGCGGTTGAGTCAGGATCCGCATCGCGGTGGCGGTAGCGGAGTCGCCTCCGAACGGGTTGCGGCCGGTCGCGGCATGGGCGACCAGGGCACCCCAGGCGAAGATGTCCGCAGCCGGGCCCACCGGATAACCGGACGCGGTGTCCAACCGCTCGGGAGCCATGTACGAGACGGTTCCAACCATCTGGTCGGTCCGGGTGTGCTGGCTCGTCGCTTCGAACGCTCGGGCGATACCGAAGTCGATGACCTTGATCCCGCCCGGCGCCACCAGGACGTTCGCCGGCTTCAGGTCCCGGTGGATGACCCCGGCGCGGTGGATGGCGGTGAGCGCGGTAGCCACCCCGACCGCGATGCTGTGTAGCTGCGCCGCCCCCAGCGGCCCCCGCTCCCGGAGCACCTGGGCCAGGCTGGGGCCCTCGACGTACTCCACCACCAAATACGGCGGGTCGTGGTCCGGGTCGGCGTCCAGAACCTCGGCGGTGCAGAACGGTGGGACCTGGCGCGCGCGGTTCACCTCGCTACGGAATCGGCCCCGGAACTCCTCGTCGTGCGAGAGTTCCGGACGGACGACCTTGACCGCCACCCGCCGTCCCTGCGCCGAGCGGGCCAGGAAGACAGTTCCCATGCCACCGTCGCCGAGCCGGTCCAACACGTCGTATCCGCCGAGGCGGGCCGGGTCACCGGGACGCAGCCCGTTGTTCACGCCCGATGCCCGCAGACCGCGACCACCACGTGAACTGTTCCGCCTATCACCCGTTCCCCTTAGGTCAGTCGGACGCCGACCGCAGCCTATCGTCCGCGGCCGGTGGAGACGATGATCGTCGACAGGTGCAGGTGCCGGGTGTAATTGCCCGAAGGGCAAGGAGTAGCTGTGGTCACCGCTCGGGTCGCGCTCCTTGCCGGACGTGGGTGGCCGGAGTGCTGCCCGGCCACCCACCACCCGTCAGATGACGATGTTCACCAGCTTCGGTGCGCGCACAACGACCTTGCGCACCTCGGCGTCCCCGAGCGAGGAGACCACCGCCGCCTCGGCGAGGGCGAGACTGCGCAGCTCGTCCTCGCCGATCTCGGGGGCCACCTCGAGCCGGGCCTTGACCTTGCCCCGGATCTGCACCACACAGGTGACCGTGGGCTGGCGCAGGTATGCCGGGTCGGCCACGGGGAACGGCTGACGAGCCAACGACGTGGGGTATCCCAGCCGCTGCCACATCTCCTCGGCGATGTGCGGGGCCAGCGGAGCCACGAGCAGCACCGCCTGCTCGGCCACCGTGCGCGGCGTGCTGCCCCGCTTGACCAGGAAGTTGACCAGTTCGATGGCCTTGGCGACCGCGGTGTTGAAGCGCAGCCCGGACAGGTCGGCCGCGATCCCGTTGATGGCCCGGTGCAGGGCCCGCAGGGTCTCGGTATCGGGCTCCTCGTCGGTGACCACGAGATCGCCGGTGTGCTCGTCGACGATGGTGCGCCACAGCCGCTGGAGGAACCGGTGGGAGCCGACGATGGCTCGGGAGTCCCAGGGGCGGGACGCGTCCAGGGGGCCGGTCGCCATCTCGTACAGCCGCAGCGTGTCGGCGCCGTACTCCTCGCGGATCTCATCCGGCGAGACCGCGTTCCGCAGCGACTTGCCCATCTTGCCAGCTTCTCGGCTGACCCGTTCGCCCTTCCAGTACCAGCCGCCGTCGCGCTCCTCTACCTCCGCGGCCGGCACCGGAAAGCCCCGGCTGTCCCGGTAGACGTGGGCGGTGACCATGCCCTGGTTGTAGAGCCGGTGGAACGGCTCGTCGGACGAGACGTGCCCGAGGTCGAAGAGGATCTTCTGCCAGAAGCGCGCGTACAGCAGATGCAGGACGGCCTGCTCTGATCCGCCCACGTACAGATCAACTCCGCCGTGCGGCTTGTGCTCCGTCGGCTCCATCCAGTAGCGGTCGTTCGCGGGGTCGACCATCGCCTGCTGGTTGTCCGGATCGATGTAACGGAACTGGTACCAGCTCGAGCCCGCCCAGTTCGGCATGGTGTTGGTCTCACGCCGATAGCGTCGCGGCCCGTCCCCTCGGCCCAGATCAAGCTCGACCTCGACCCACCCGACGGACCGGGACAGTGGCGTCTCCGGGGTGCTGCTCAGGTCCTGGGGGTCATAGGTGCGCGGAGCGTAGTCGTCGATCTCGGGCAGCCGGACGGGCAGCATCGATTCCGGCAGCGCATGGGCGACGCCGTCCTCGTCGTAGACGATCGGGAAAGGCTCCCCCCAGTACCGCTGCCGGCTGAACAGCCAGTCCCGCAACCGGAAGTTGACCATGCCTTCGCCCGGACCATGCTCCGTCAGCCAGGCCGTGATGCGCTTCTTGGCCTCGGCGACGGTGAGCCCGTCCAGGGACACCGACGTGTTGGCGGAGTTCACGAGTCGTGCGTCATGGGAGGCCATGGCATCGGGCCACTCGGCCGGGTCCGTGCCGCGTCCGTCCTTGGGCTCCACCACGCAGCGGATCGGCAGTGTGAAGGCGCGGGCGAACTCGAAGTCACGCTGGTCATGGGCCGGTACGGCCATGATGGCGCCGGTGCCGTACCCCATGAGTACGTAGTCGGCCACGAAAATGGGCAGCAGTTCCCCGTTTACCGGGTTACGAGCATATTTGCCGACGAACACGCCGGTCTTGGCGCGATCCTCAGCCATCCGCTCCAGTTCCGACCTGCTGGCGGCCTGCCTCCGGTACGCAGCGACAGCCTCGGCGGGTGTGGCGTACCCGCCGGTCCAGGTTTCCGGAAGCGACGACTGTTCCGGCCACGTCGCGGTCACCAGTTCGTCCACCATGTCGTGCTCGGGCGCCAGCACCAGATACGTGGCGCCGAACAGGGTGTCGGGACGGGTGGTGAAGACGTCGATCGATCGCTCGACGCCGTCGACGGCGAACTCGACGCGTGCGCCCTCGGAACGACCGATCCAGTTGCGCTGCTGCAGCTTGATCGCTTCGGGCCAGTCCAGCCCCTCCAGGTCGTCCAAGAGGCGATTACCGTACGCGGTGATGCGCATCATCCACTGACGCAGCCGGGTGCGGAAGACCGGGAAGTTGCCACGCTCGGAACGCCCGTCGGCGGTGACCTCCTCGTTCGACAGCACGGTGCCCAGCCCCGGACACCAGTTGACGGGCGCTTCCTTGGAGTAGGCGAGCCGGTACTCGCTGAGCACCTCATCCTTGTCGAGCGGGGACAACTCCGCCCACGCCTGACCGCCCGGCACCGCGCGCTCACCGCGCTCGAACTGCTCCACCAGGGTGTCGATGGGCCTCGCCCGATCGAGCTCAGGGTCGTACCACGAATTGAAGATCTGCAGGAAGAGCCACTGCGTCCAGCGGTAGTAATCCGGTTCGATCGTCGTGATCGAGCGTCGGTAGTCGTAGGACATGCCCAGCGAACGAAGCTGGTCGCGGTAGCGCTCGATATTGGCTTCGGTCGTCACCCGCGGATGGGTGCCCGTCTGAATGGCATGCTGTTCGGCGGGCAGCCCGAAGGCGTCGTACCCCATGGTGTACAGGACGTTGTGGCCGTTCATCCGCATGAAGCGCGCGTAGATGTCGGTCGCGATGAACCCGAGAGGGTGCCCGACATGCAGCCCCGAACCGGACGGGTACGGGAACATGTCCATGACGAAGCTGCGCTTGGGACCGGCAAGACCTGCTAGGTTCCCGGTGGGGTTGGCGGCGTAAAAGGTGCCTTCCTTCTCCCAGCGCTGCTGCCATTCCAGCTCGATACGGCCGGCCAATGCGGCCGAATAGCGGAACGGCGGCGTACCGTCGTTCTCCGGGTGCTCATGACTGTTCGAAGTCATGTCGCTCATCGTCCTGTATCTCCATCTGGTCCGGTCGGGCCTGGCCCCGACTCGCGTGGACGCGGAAACGCGTGCGGGCTGCGCTCGGAAAAGGAGAAGAGCAAGCCCCGGTGCCCGGAGGCCTAGCCGCACCTGCTCCGGGGGCTGTCATTCAATTGCTCCGGGACTGCTCGGCGCTGCTCGGGAAGACGCAGTCGCGACGTATCCATCTGGAGAGACTAGCCTAGTACCTCAGCCCGAGTCGTCGACGTTGGCTGATCTGCCGGCCCGATGCGTTGCGCGGACCAGGACGCCGACTGTCGAGCATGGATGGTCCCGAGGCCACGGCGAGTCACGCAGGTTGGTAGGACCGTCGTACGAGGTGCTGGCCGACGAGATCCGGGGCGGGGGCGCGCAGGACCCGCAGCGACCCGCGAGTCGGGCGACCATGTACGGCGTGCGCGCCGTGGATGATGTCGGTCAGCCGTCGCGTCGCGCCGTCGGCGAGCAACCTGTCGGCTCGGCCGAGCAGCTCAGGCAGGTCCTGGTGAGGGTCGTCGACCGGGTACCAGCGGGAGTAGTCCTCCACGAGAAGCGCCGCCCTGGCCTGCCCCGGCACCCAGAGCACCGGTGCCAACGCGCCGGCGGGGACCGGCCTGCGTTCCACCCGGCAGCGCAGCCCGGTGTCCATGCTCTCCGCGCGGGGGTCTTCGCCACGAACATGGACGTGAAGGGGCGCGACCGTACTTCCGAAGGCCGCGGCGAGTCCGGTCTGAAGCTGGGCCAGGAAGGCCAGCAGACGTCCCGAAATCCCAATCTCGAGGACTGCGGTGTCCGGGGCGTCGAGGTGAGCGAGGAACTCCGGCCCGAGCTCGTAGGCCAGCGACCACGGCTCGAGCGAGTCCCGCGGATCGGGCATGAGGGCCGCGAGGCACCGATCGGCGTAGTGAGGCGGCGGAGGCTGCTCGACGAGCAGCAGGGGAGCGCCGACCGCGGCAGCGATGCCCGCCAGGATGTCCTCGACGGCCGCCCAGCCCTCGGCCAACTGGCCGCGAGGCACGACGACGTGCATTGCCATGAACGGCGCGATGTACTCGTCGCGGATCAGGGGCTCGGTGCGCGCGACCGGTCGGTAGATCCCACTCGCGGACACGACGGCACGGGCGGTCCGATCCAGCGCTGCCGCCCGAAGCCAGCGCAGGTGCGCGAGGTTGAGATCGAAGAGTACGGGTCGGCCGTCCTCCAGCAGGTAACAGTCGAAGTTCTCGGACATTGCACGGGCGGTGTCGAGTCTCGTCCGGTCGCTCATCACCGCGTCGTGCGCCACCCAGTCCACGGACCAGTGCGCGGCGACGAGGTCATGGAAGGTCGCCATCAGGCGCTCGGCCAGGTCGAGACCGTCGCCGGTGAGATTGGTGTAGCCGGCGCCGATGTGATGGCGGCTGAGATAACCGGCCGCGATCAGTCGTCGCCGGTAGGCGGGGATCTTCCGGCTCACGTCGGGGATCATCGGGCAATCCTCACTGCGCATGTCCGGACCCGCCGCAACACCGACGTCAGGTCGGTGGTCTCGTGCGCGACCTGCCATCCGGAGGAGGCGAGAACGGTCATAAGGTCATCGCTCGTCGAGTGCTCGGGCCGCGACCATTCCTCGGCGAGCAGCACGTCGTGCTCGATGCTCCCGTCGGTCCCGAGAGCATCGCCCACGGAGTACACCGCCAGGGGGAGCCGCTGTCGGCGCAGGCGCTCCCCGGGCACGAGCTGGAAGTCGAGACCCACGGTGCGCACCGAGAAGGCACCGGTGGCGCCGGCCGCGGTCGTGAAGTGTCGACGGGGCCCCAGGCGTGAGCCCGCCGAGACCGGGATGCCGACGAAGGTGCACCGGTTGTCGGACCATGGCGCGATCAGCGGAGCCGACAGGCGGTCCCAGTTCGCCGACCTGAGCGTCTCGTGCATACCCCGCAGGCTCGCCCACTCCCGCGGATCGACCCGTCGCAGGCCCATCGCACGGGCTTCGGCGTATGGGGCGGGCCGGTTCACGGCTGCCTCGGGTCGGCCGTGCCGTCCGGTGCGTCGAGCCCGAGTTCCCGCGCGGCCCAGTCGAGTGAGATCTTCCCGAGATCGCGCTGGAGCAGCCGACGACCCGAGGGCGGGCCCGTGTCGGGAAGGCCCATCTGGGAGCACCAGTAGCCGGCGAGCACGGCAGCGAACTCGCCCTGCCCGGCCAGCACCTGGTCCGGCAACGGGCCGCCTTCCCTTCGCAGGCTCGGCAGCCAGGCACAGATGTCGAAGACCGGATTGCCGATCGCGGCCCAGTTCCAGTCGACGATCCGGACACCCGCCGACGTGAAGCACAGGTTGTCGCTGCGGATGTCGAGGTGCAGCAGAGAGGTTCCGTCGACCGACGCCGCGGCCGACGCCTTGCTCAGTGCAGGTAGGGCCCGGTCCAGCCAGCCGGCCGACACCAGCCCGGTCGCGAGGAACGGGTTCCTGTCCTCAGCCACCACGTCCCAACCACCAAGCAGTTCGACGTCGTCCCGCAGGAGCGGAAGCGGGAAGTCAGGTTCGATGGCATGGACCGCGTCGAGCGTTTCCAATACCAGGCTGATCATGGTGGCGTCCCAGGGTGGGGGCCACTGCGCGTCGTGCAGTCCTTCGAGAACGAGGACCGGGTGACGGCTTCCGCCCGCGTCCCAGGCGATCGCCTCCGGCAACCACGGCGCATCGACGCGTTCGTAGATCACCGCCTCGTCCCGGAGCCATCGGGCCGTGAGCTCGTCCGTGGCCGCCTTGACGAACCGGGGGCCGCCGTCGTCGCCGACCACCAGCCATCGTTCGGCCCCGGTGAAGCCGCGCACCACCTTCTGCCAGTCCCGGACGGGACCGAGGAGCAGCTCCACCCGGCGTACCAGATCAGCCGGTGGGCGGTCCTGGGCCAGTTCACTTCTCATGTCGATCCTTGTCGGTCTCCGGCACTACACGACCGCGTTCAACGACGCGAGCAGCTCACCGGCGAGCTGGCGACGAGCGGGGTCCGGGTCGTGCACAGCCATCCGTTGGAGGGACGAGATCGCTCGCGTGTCGCCGCGCCTCGCGTACTCGATCGCCTGTCGGTTGCGCTCTTCCTCGTAGCGGAAGTCGAACGAAACGGTCCGTAGCTCCGGCCGATCCCAGTGGTACTTCAACGACTCGTTCTCCCAGGCGGAGTAGAGCGCGTCCCAGGCGAGCGCGGAGGTCGACGGTGCGAGGCTACGGTCGCAGATGGGCTCCGTGAGCGGCTGGAACCTGAAGTCGGTCGATATCCGGAACCGATCGGAGCGATTCGGCAAGCCGCGGTGGACCGTCAGCGAATTGAAGATGACGACGTCGCCGCGGGTGAACTCGCCGCTGCGCCAGTCCTCGTCCGGGACATCCTCGATCACTGTGCCGCCGGTGCCGCGGGCAGGGACACTCGGTCGTACGCCGCAAAGGTGCGAGCCCTCGGCGACGGCCAACGGCCCGTCCTCCCAGGAGACGTCGTGCAGGGGCACCCAACAGGTGTACGCGTTGGTCGTGCCCTGCACGGACACGAAGTCCTGATGCGCTGGCGTGGTGAAGTCCATGTTGCGAGGAGCGCTGGAGGCCGGAAAGACGATGCGGCCGATGGGGCGAGGATGAATGAGCGCGGCCTCGCCCAGGAGCGGCTCCAGGAGACTGTCCCGTATCGAGTGGCCCACGCTGTGGAACGCCTCCGACCGGTACGCCTGGTGGTAGACGCGTCGGTAGTTCTCCTGCGGCTCGACGGTGAACTTGGCCGGATCGGCTCGCCGGTCGGCCGGATCACCGAGGAACCAGCCGTTCTCGCCGATCGGTCGGGTGAAGTCGGCGAGTACGCGTTCGAGCAGCTCGGGATCCACGACCTGACGGAGGAAGAGGTAGCCGTCCCTGCGCAGTCTGCCGAGCAGCGCCCCAGGATCGTCGAGATCCGGGGTGGAGTCATGGAAAGCGGTGATCTGGTGCCTGTCTTCTGTCACCGGCCCTACCCCCTCGGGAGGATGTGATTTCCGGACTGGAATTCGTGCGGCTCAAGGATCAGCCCGCGGGCGACGTCGACCCATCTCGTCATCGAGGTCTGGGGAGCTCGATGACCGCGCCCGACAGATGGTGAAACTCCGGCGTCGTCAGCGCGACGATCGTCCGGGCGACATCCCCCACGTCCAGGGCGGTCGCGGGATCTCGGCCAGGGAATGCGGTGCGGAACATGTCGGTGTCCATCGCCCCAGGACTGACGTAGTTCAATCGGATCCCGTCTGGTTCCAGCTCCATGGCCAGGCATTGCGTGAGGAACCCCGTTGCGGCCTTCGCCGTTCCGTACCCGTAGCCGTGCGGTCGTGGGCGGCTGCCCATCCGGGACAGGACCACAATCACGTGGCCGCGAGCGGCGGCCAGCTGCGGACGGAACTGCCGGACCAGTCGATAGGTCCCGACCACGTGCTCGTCGAGCATCGTGAGAAACGTGGTTGGCTCCAGCTCGGTCATGCCACCCAGCGACGCGCTCCCGGCACTGATCACGAGGAGATCCAACGTCCTGCCACGCGACGCCTGGGTGTGGGCGAGACGCGCCACCGAGCTGTCGTCACGGAGATCGAGCGGCTCGTAGTCGCGAGCACGACCGTCCGCGGATTCGAGGTCCGCCCGTGAACGGCCGGTGCGCAGAACGGACCAACCTGCCTGCTCCAGCTGCTCGGCCACCTCCCGGCCGAGTCCGCGCCGGCCGCCCACGACGAGCGCGGAACTCATCGCAGCTCCTCGCCGGGTCGGGGTGCCAGCACGAGTTCCCGCGCGTCCGCGTCCAGCGATGCCTGATGGCCGATCGGCAGGGTCAGCATCGGATCGGTGTGCCCGATGTCGACGTTGAGGACGACCGGCATCCCGCTGCCGCCGTGTCGGCGGACCATCGCCTTCTCGATCTCGGCGGAGAGCTCGGGCGGTGCACGGAAGGTGCGGCCGACGACCACGCCGGCGAGGTCGTCGAGCGTGCCGGCCTGTTCCAGATGATCCAGCGAGCGCTCGATGGGGCCGAGCGACGTGTTACAGGTCTCCCAGAACAGGATCGCACCGTTCAGACTCGGGAAATAGGCGGTGCCGAGCAGTGCCTCGAGGGTCTCGAGGTTGCCGCCGATCAGCGGCCCGGAGACGCTCCCGGCGCCAAGCCAACGCTGCTCCGGCCCGGACGTCTTCGTGCGGGGCCGGACATCGTCCTGATCCCACTGGAGGAATTCATCCGTCCACGCGGGCACGTGCGGAAGAGGGCCCGCCCAGGCCCCGGAGAAGAACCGCAGCAGTTCCTGTTCCGAAACGGGTTGCGGCGCCGGGAATTCCGCCAACTCCGGCAGCAGGGTCGGCCCATGCAACGAGACAACTCCGGCCCGGCTGAGGATCCCCAGGTGAAGAGCCGTGATGTCGCTGTAGCCGACGAGGAACTTCGGGTCTCGACGCAGCGCGTCGAAATCCAGCATCGGTAGGAGGGCGTTGCTGTTGTAGCCACCGATGCTGGCGATGATCGCGCGCACGGAGGAATCAATGAGCAGAGCGTTGAGCTCTTCCGCGCGTTGCGCCGGGGATCGAGGCTCTGGCCTGGCTGCTCCTTCAGGCACACGAACCTCGAACCCCGACGCACGGAGAAAGGCGACACCACGACGAAACCGCGCAGGGGTTGGTGGCGGTTGGCTCGACGGAGAAGCGATGGCAACCGTGTCACCGGGCCGCAGTGGCGAAGGGTAGAGCAGCTTCTGGGTCATTCCTTGACCAGAACGAGGCAGCGTCGCATGGTGTCCGGCGTCACGGCGTTGTCGGTGTAGTCGTCGAGATCCTCCAGAACCCGAAATCCCGACTCCGCACAGGCTGTCTCGAGTTCGTCCTCGGTGAACCACCGTTGCCGGTGATACTCGGTCGCCCGGCTGAAGCTCGCGCCATCGCCGCGCGTGAACAAGGTGATCAGGAACTCGATGCTCCGGGTCGCCGCATCGTAACGATTGCGCCAGACATAGGCGAAATCATCGAGATCGTCGCCGAAGTGCGAGGAGCCGAAAACCTGCTCGATCTTCCGCTGGGTGTTCACGTCGAAGATGAAGACACCCCCGGGCCGCAGGGCGGTAGCCACGCCGCGAAGCAGCTCGGCGAGCGCGCCGTCCGCAGCCATGTAGTTGACGCTGTCGAACGTGCACAACGCGGCGTCGTACGTGCCGCCGAGATCGGCGGACGGGAGGGTACGCAGTAGGTAGTCCGCCCCCTCGCCGTCGATCGCACGGGCCTGCGCGAGCATCTCCTCGGACCCGTCGATCCCCGTGACGTCGAAGCCTCGCCCGCGAAGCAGCCGCGTCAGGCGTCCGGTGCCGCAGCACAGGTCCACGACGCGCCGGGCGTCGTGCTGCTTCAGCCGTCGCTCCACGAAGTCGGCCCACCGGTCGTACGGGTTCTCGGCCGTCCACCGGTCGTAGATGGGAGCCAGTTGCGCGTACGGCATCTCGACACCGGCCCCTACGTCAGTCATCGGCGGGCTTCCGGACGTGGACCATCAGGTTGACCCCGCGGTCGGCCCACTCCGGGCGTTCCGACGCCTTCAGCTCCGCCGCCAGCGCCGCGTTGAAGAACTCCTGGTCCTGAAGCGCGTTCGACACGAAGCCGAGCTTCTCGTACGGGTAGCCGAAGTCCTCGGGGCCCGGGTAGGTGAGCAGCGGGACACCGTACACGCGGGGAACCTCGAAGCCGGCCCTTTCGCCGAGCTCCCGCAGGTCGGACGCGGAGTACACGCGCAGCGGCGGAACGTGCTCGGCCCAGCGCACGATCTGGTCGTTCAGGAGGGTGTCGAGTTCCTCCGGGGTGACGCCGTCCCGGCTCAGCTTGGAGTGCAGCGCGTTGGAGAGCGAGTGGGACATGAACATGCCCTGGGCGCCCGGCTTGAGCACGCGTGCCAGGGTGTCGAAGGCCGCCGCCGGCTGGTCCAGGAAGCTGAGTACCCCGTAGGTCGAGATGGCGGCGTCGAACGACTCGTCCGCCAGCATGGGAGCGTCCTCGAGGTCGCACAGCACCACGGTGACGCGTTCGCCGAAGGGCGACTTGGCGACGTTCTGGAGCGCTTCCTCGACCATCTTCTCCGACTTGTCGGCGACGGTGACGTCCACGTCGAAGTGCTCGGCGGCCCAGAGCGCCCAACGGGCGGTGCCACCTCCGGCGTCGAGGATGTGCTGACCGGCCTGGATGCCCAGATGTTTGTCCATGAGCGCACGCACCAGCGCGTCGGAGAAGGCCCAGAAAGGTGCCTCGTAGAATCCTTGCACATTGGGGGCGTAGGGCTCGAAGAACTTTTCGAACTGCTCAGTACTCATGAGTGACATAGCTACGCGGCCTCACTGGTCGAGAGTAAAAGGGCATTGATCAACGAAGAATGCGCATAGTCGCGGATGCTTGAGACAAATGTTTGGTTCGGTCATTACCGGGCATCTCGGCGCGTAGGAACTCGTTGCGTCACCTCGGTGGGGTTGGAGCGGCTGTTCTCGATATCTAGGAAACCTACCGGACGACAGTGACGTGCGACAAGGGGCTTCTGATCAATTGATCGACGGTTTCTTCAGGGTCTTGGGCAGCCAAGTGCACGCCCGCTGAACTCGGTGTTTCGCACCCGGTTCGGTGGCTGATCATTGGCTGGTATGCCTTTTGTGCGTGGGGTAGGAGTGCGGTCGTGGCATGAAGTGCGGAGTGCGTCAGAAAGCGGATTCAACCCCGTCTGACAGCCCGTGCCGACACGTTGTTCGGGATCACCGTCACCTTGCTGGGCATTGGCGGAAAAATCGGCAGACGGTCATCCGGCGGCGGTGTGCTCCGGAAGCGGACTGACCGTGTAGACCAGGGCGTCGCGCACTGCGGCAGCGCGAGCCCGCAGGGTCGCCACGTCCGGTGCGGCCAGGAGAAAGTGAGCGAAGAAGTTCTCCTGGTCGATCGACTCGGCCCGGTAGGGGGAGAGGACGAGACCGTCGACGACGCCCGGCAGGCCCAGCAGGTCGGCCACCGCACTGTGGCACGTGACGATTCCTGCCTCGTCCGCCTGGATCGGAAGCGCGCCCCACAGCTGGGCCTCGACCGGATGAGGTTGTCGAGCGGGCTCCCTCGGCTTGCGCTCGTCGGGGTGGAAGAGCGCCATGTCGATCAGGGTGTCGATCGGGTTCAGCCCGGTGAGTTGCGTGACGGCGTGCAGGTTCACGCCGCCGCCCACGCGCGGGTTGATCTCGATCAGCTCCGCGACGCCGCCGGCGGCCCGGCCCTCGACGTGGAACCAGGCCTCGTCGACACCGATGGCCGCGCAGAGCTGCGACACCCGGTCGGCCAGGCGCCGGGCGGCCTCGTCGACCCCGTCGGACGTGGGCGGGGAGACGAGTAGCCCGGTGTCGTGAAAGCGCTGCCCGACGTGCGCGTCCTTCTCGAAGATGACCACCGGGGTGAACCGGGAACCGGTCACCGGACCGTCCATCGAGAACTCGGTGCCGGGGACGAACTCCTCAAGGATCATCTCGCAGTCCGCGCCGAAATCGTGGGCCGCTTCGAGCAGGAAGGCAGTCGCCTCCGCACGGTCGTGCAGCAGCCGTACGCTCCGGGACGCGCCGCTGCGTTGCGACGGTTTGCCGATTACCGGGAAGCCCGGCACGTCGTCGAGTGGGAACGACGCGGCCGGCCCGGCCGTGAACCGCAGGTCGGAGAGGCCGTGCTCACGCATCGCCGACCTGACCTTCGCCTTGCTGAGAAGTGTGGCCAGACCGGGCGAAGCCCCATGCACGCCGAAGTGCTCCACGAGGTGGATCTGCCACGGGATCAGGGCTTCGACGAGATTGATGAGGGCAACCGGCGCCGGGGCCAGGGCAGCCACCTTGGCGGCAAGCTGAGACTCCGAGTCGTGCGCCCAATCGACCAGGACGTGGCCGTCGCACAGTCCTCGGTTGAGGTCGTCGGGCTCGTTGGACACGAGTACGGGCGAGTACGCCCGCTCCCGGAGGGCGTGCACGATGTAGCGCACTCCGCCGGCGTTCAGCTCGGAAAGGATTAGGACCTGCGGTTGGACTTGGCGGGGGACACTCATCTTCGGTCTCACCGTTCCTCGGGAACGATCGCGAACGCTCGCCCGCCGAGGTGGACGGCGCCGGACGCGATCACGATTACGCGACAGAAATGCTGGTGATAGGGGAAGGCGTCGTTGTTGACGTGCATCTGCGCCGACAGCAGGACATCGTCGGTGCTCCCGGGCGTCACCCGTACCTCACCGGGGTCCGGAACGTCGACGCCCTGGAAGTACTGCCCGTGCAGGAACCAGCCGACGGTGAGTCGGTCGGTCCTCCAGCCGTCGGCGCCCGGAAGCAGTCGAACCGTCCCGCGAACGTCCTCCCCGCGATGCCAGACCTCGGGTATGTCGATCAGCGGCACCTGTAGCTGAGGATCGGCGGGGGCGTCCCACACGTGGCTGCATCGATGGCAGAACGCGGCCGTGCGGGAGGTCCAGGGTCGGTCCGGGCTGGTGCCGACCAGCTCCTCGACGGTGGCGTCGCAGTAGGGGCACGGCGTCCGCGACGCGTGGGTCCGGGTGGCCAACACGGGCTCCCAGATGCTGTCGAACCCGGAGTAGGTGGCCGATGTGTAGTCGATGAGTTCGGCGGCCGCCGCCATCTGTGCCCGGGCCAGAAGGTCCGGGTCGGGTACGGACCGGGCTTCCAACTCGGCCACGCAGGTTTCGAGGGCCGTCGAGTTCAGGCCGAGATCGAGCAGGCTCCGCAGCAGCTGTTGCGGGGTCGCTGCCGTGCCGTAACCGGATGTCGGGGCTGTCGTAGCGGGCGCGACGTCGGGATCGGCCGAGCGTGCGGCGTCGGCCTCCCAACGCCTCAAGGTGGCCTCGTCGGCCGGTGCGACTCCACCGGCCACCAACCACGGGAACCCGAGCAGGGCGAAGTAGGGCAGTTCCGTCCCGGTCTCCCTCGCCCTGCCGTTGAGGGCTGCGACCACCTCACCCAGCGGGACTCCCGCGTCGCACAGACGGTGGAACGTCTCGGTGGCCCAGTCCGTCGTGTGGGAGGGGAACATGGGGCCGATGGCCGCCGCGGCGTAGCCGGAGCTGAGCGCGTTGGTCAGGAGGAACTGACGGGGCGCCCGGCCGCTGTGCGGGCGCCAGCTGAGGCAGGAGTTGGTGAAGACGACCTCGGCTCGGACCGATCTCGCCTCGATCACGTCGTCCAGGCTCACTCCGGGCAGGAAGCACGTGCCCTCGAACGCGCAGTGCGGAGCCCCACCACCCGTACCGAGCTCGAGCCACTGTCGGCGGGACTCGTGATCGCTGCCGCACAGGACGGTGTCGTTGAGCAGTACCGCGTGCTCCCGCCCGGACGACGTGATCGACAGGAAGGTCGCGCTGCCGGCGACGACTGCCTGGTGGACCGATTCGCGGGTGACCTGCGCCCCGCTGAGGACCAAGGCGCCGGCGCTCAGCAGCGGACCATTGGGGAAGGGGCTCAGGAACACGTGTTTCCGAGAGGCCGGTTCACGATGCCCCGACGCCAGGTTCTTCAGGATCAGCCAGGAAAGCTGGTCCAGGTCGCCCGCCGTCAGGAACCCGAGCCGGGGTACCCGCCCGCCCGGCCGGTCCCGGTACGCGTTGACCCGATCGACGACGGCGAGGGCGTCATCGACGGACACCTCGTCGGCGAGGGCGATGACGAGTACGTGGGCGGCCTGATCGTCGAGGACGAGATGCTCGCCGAGGCCGCCGGCCGGCAGCGCGATGACCGTTCCACCGAAGCGGGCCGCCAGCGCCTCGGCGACGCGGGCGACAGGCGAAGCTGAGACGCACACGACGCGAAGGTCGGCGACCGGTCGGGACCTGTCCGGCGTTCCCAGCGACGTGACGTCGACCGGTGCACTCCTGCTCCGCAGCACCGGGAACGAGTCGGGGTCCGCGAGCTCGCGCACGTACGTGTCGAGGTCGTGGTGTTGCGAGAGCATGCTGGTCTGTGTCATCGGGCGACCGGCCTTTCATGCTGCGGGGCGGCCGGGTCACTCACGTCGGGCCGTTCGCGGAGACGTCGCGAGGCTTCCTCTCCTCGGAACACCGGCACGGCACAGACGGTCGCGGCGAGCAGCGCCACCGCGACGGCGGATATGACCACGACGAGGAGCGGGCTCGTGGCGGCAGCCACCGGAACGGCCAGCAGCAGGCCGAGAGGCCGGCAACCGTACGAGACGAACCCGTCGAGCGCCGACACCCGCCCCAGCATCTTGCCGGGCACGCGCTGCTGAACGGTGGTGCCCCAGAGGGTGTTGAAGATCGCGAGAGCTACGCCGTAGACGAACATGCCGGCCAGGGTGATCGGCAGGGGGGCACCCGTCGCGAGCAGGATCAGGCCGGGCGCGACCCCGAGCGCGGTCGCCGTGTACGCGGCCAGCAGCGGGCGCTTCGGAACGAAGCGGGTGGAGGCGAATCCGCCGGCCAACATCCCGAGCGAGCTCGCGAGTAGCAGCGCGGACCAGCCGGCGACGCCGTCGTAGTGCTTGATCGCCAGGAGCGGGCCCAGCACCGGCAGCATGCCGAGCACGAGCATCTGGAACATTCCGGCGTTGGCGAGCCCGGCGGTCAGCCATGGCGTCCGTGCCACCTCTCTGACCCCGGTCACAAAGTCGGCGGCCCAGGAGCTGTCCGACTGGGCGACAGTTGCCGGGATCCCACGGATGCGCGTCAGGAGCAGGGCACTGGTGAGGAACGTCAGGGCATCGGCCAGTAACGCGACACCGGGCGAGGTCACGGACACCAGGAGGCCCGCCAGTGGGAACCCGAGGATGCCGACCGACGTGAAGGTCATGGACAGACCGGCGTTGGCGGTCTGCAGGTCGCGGCCGGTGGCGAGTCCGGCCAGGATCTTGCTCGTCGCCGGTATGTAGAGCGCCGCGGCTGCCCCGTTGACCGCGAACAACGCCACGAGCTGCCACGCCGAGGGGTTGCCGAAGACGATCAACATGCCGATCGAGGCCTGGGTTCCGAAGGCCACGAGATCCGCGGCGATCATGAGCGGCCGAGGCGGGAAGCGGTCGACCGCGACGCTGCCGAGCAGCAGCACCGCCACCTGGGCGATCGTGCGTGCGGCGAGGACGAGCCCGGTGAGGAATCCACTCTTGTCCAGCGCGAGCATCGCGAACGGAATTGCCACGAGGGCGAGGACATCGCCGAAGCCGCTGACGCCCTGGGAGGTCAGCAGGAGGCGGAACTCGCGCTTCAGCCCCGGACGGCTCGGGGTCTGCTCCATCTCGTCGGTCACTTGACCCGCACCGGGAGGGAGGTGAAGCCGCGGATGAAGTTGGACTGCAGTCGCACGGGCTCACCGTCCGGGATCAATCGCACGTCCTTCAGCGCTGCGACCGCGTGAAGGAGCGTTTCGAGCTCGACCAGCGCCGGCGTCGCCCCTACGCAGCGGTGAATGCCGACGCCGAAGGCCAGGTGGTTCGTTGCCTTTCGGTCGAGGCGTAGTTCCAAGGGATTCTCGAATTCTGAAGGATCACGGTTGGCGGAGTAGATCCAGAGCAGCACGGTCTGCCCAGCCTTGATCGTCGTGCCGTGCATCGTCCTGTCACTGGTGGCCACCCGCTTGACGTAGGCGGCGACGGAGGTGAGCCGCAGCATCTCCGTGAGTGCGTTGGGCACCAGATCGGGGTTCTCGACCAGCGCGGTGTACGACCACGGCTCCTGCATCATGAGCAGCAACGACCCGGACGCCGTGTGGGCGGACGTCTCATTGCCACCGAAGACGAGATTGACGAGGTTGTAGATCACCTCGTCGCGGGTGAGCGTGCCGGTGCGTTCGGCGGCGAGGAAGTGGCTGAGGGCGTCGTCACGGGGCTGCGTGGCGTGTCGTTCCTCGAGAATTTCGTCGAGGAACCCGAGCAGCTCTATCTGTGCCACGGCCCGTCGGGTCTCCTCGGGCACGGAGAGGTCGGACAGCGTCTCGTCCCGGTAGCCGACCACGGCGTCGGTGAGGTCGACGACGTGATTGGCGGCGGACTCGTCGATGCCGAGCAGCGTCATCAGCGCGGCGACCGGAAGTTGACGCGAGATGGAACGCGCGAAGTCGCCACCGCCGTCGGCCAGGAGGATGCCGAGTTCGCGATCGAGCAGGGCCTGGAGCTGCTGGCGGATTCGCTGCGCCATCGCGGGGCCGAGAGCTCCGAGGAACACCCGGCGGAAGTTCCGATGCTCAGGCAGGTCGCTCGCGACGAGCATCTTGCTCCTGGCGGAGTCCTGGTCCGAGTGGAAGGAGCTGCCCATGATGGCCCCGCTCAGCGAGCTCAGCCAGTCATGGTCGCGGTAGCAGGCGGAGACGTCCGCGTAGCGGGAGAGGTTCCAGAAGCCCTCTTCCGACCCACCGTCATTCCAGTAGACAGGCTGCTCTTTCCGCAGCTGCGCGAACATCGCTTCGGGGGCGTTGGTGCGAAAGAGATTTGCGTCGCGCAGGTCGGGAAAGGACTGCGTCATCTCGTGGCCCGCTCATCGATCAGTTCGGACAGCGCGGTGAGCGTCTTCTCCTGGAGTAGATCCTTGAAGCCGAGGTCGACCGAGAGCTCGGCTTTGATCATCTTGTTCAGGCGGAACAGCAGGATCGAGTTGCCGCCGAGCCGGAAGAAGTCGTCATCGAGACCCACGGGGGAGACCCGCAGGAGCGTGCTCCACATGGCCCCGACCCGCTTCTGCGTCTCGGTGACAGGGGGAGTGAAGGCCGACAGGCGTGCGCTCTCGGCGAGAGCGAGCATGCGCATCTCACTCACGTCGCGCTTGCCGTGGTCGGTGGAAGGGAGTCGATCCACGGTGACCAACGAGTGCGGAACCAGGTGCGCGGGGAGCCGCGACTCGGCGAACTCCCGCAGTTCGGCGACGCTCGCCCCCGAGCGCAGTACGACGATGGCGACCAGGGACGGCTCCACCGACTGCCGTTCCACGATCAGCACAGCGTCGTCGACGGACTCGTGATCGAGCAGAACACGCTCGATCTCGATCGGGTCCACCCGGTGCCCGCTGACCTTGACCATCCGATCGCGCCGGCCCACGAACTCGAGCCAGTCATCGTGCTGCACGAGGATGTCTCCGGAGCGGTACGTCGCCACCTCGGCGTCCCCGATCACGGCCGTCCCGAAGACGGCAGCGTTCTCAACCGGGCTGTCCTGGTAGCCCAGGCTCACGCCGGGCCCGGCGATGACGGCCTCGCCGGGCGTGCCGGGGGGCACGGGGCGACCCGCCTCGTCCACCAGTTCGATGGAGCAGCCGTCCAGGGTGCGACCCAGGGGGATGCTCGGCTCGTCCGCATCGGCCGGGCGGACGGCGTGGATCGTGCACGCGGTGGTGATCTCGGCGGGGCCGTACAGGTTGTACAACGCCCCAGCGAAGCCTCCGTCGTACAGCTTGCGCACCGCGGAGACGGCGAGCACGTCCCCACCGACACCCAGCACCCGCACTCCGCTGAACGCCCGGGGATCCGCCTCGATGATGTGGTTGAACGCCATCGTCGGCACCAGAAGAGCGGTGATCCTTCGCGAGGTCAGCTGCCGCTCGATGCCGGTGGCGAGCATCTGGGGAATGTGCGGCAGCGTGACCAGCGTCGCGCCGGTCGCCAGGGCACGCCAGATCTCGTAGTGAAAGGCGTCGAAGGACAGGCTGGAGATCTGGCCCATGCAGTCGTCGGTGCTCAGGTCGGGCAGCGCGTCGTTCAGGGCGAACCAGGTCAGGCCCGAATGCCCGAGCACGATGGCCTTGGGCTGACCTGTCGATCCGGAGGTGAAGACCAGGCCGGCCGCGTCCGACGGCGACGGCGGGGTGAGGTCGTCGACAGCCCCGGACGCCGCCGGAAGGTCGCCGGCATCGAGTACGAGAAGCTTCGCGTCGCCGTCGACGCGGTGGACGAACGAACTCGACACCATGACGAGGGCCACCCCGGCCCGGGAGAACATCTCCTTGCGACGTTGGTCGGGGTCCCGTGGGTCTGCGCACACGTAGACGCCTCGGGCCTTGAGGACGGCGAGCAGCGCGACCGGAACGATGGCCGAACGCTCGAGAAGCAGACCGATACGATCGCCCGGCTCGGCGCCGGCCTCCACGAGGGCCAGCGCGAGGTCGGTCGAGAGCCGGTCGAGCTCGCGGTAGGTGAAATCCATCTGGTCGTCTCGGCACGCGCTGTGGTCGGGATAGGCAGCGGCGGTCGCGGACACGAGCTCGACAAGGGTCTGCGGTGACGGCGGTGGCGCTGTGTCAACGGCCGGGCGTGTCGATCTGTGGTCTACCACGGGCGCTCCCTCGTTTCGATCTCAGGAATGTCTGGTTGAAAGGCGATGTGATCGGTGCTGGTGGGCTGCCAGTCCGGGGGAATCCAGCCGGAGTACTGCGGCGCCTCGGTCGCCTCGCCGAAATCCGTCAAGGTCGGATTGGCGTCGACCTGCAGCCTCTGAGATCTCCTTGGCGACGTCGGCCTCTTCTGGCTCTCGCTCCGGGCCGGTCATGCCGTCGCGATCCGGATCGTCGTGCGCGACGCCTGAAGAATCCGCAGTACGTCGTCGTGGGTTGCCGCAGCGCCGAGCAGGAGGACGGTCTCGCCAAAGGTCCCCATGCCGACCGACACGACATCTCCCGGATGTTTGAGCACCCGGATCGATTCGACTCCGGGGTGCCGCGCCATCTCCTCGATCCCCCGGATGCCGGCGATGGTCCCCTCCAACTCGGGATAGAGGGAGATGTGATAGCTGACGGAGTCGGAGCCGATCGATGCCAGTTCGTTCCGCGCCTCGTCGGAGCGGCCCAGCGCGATGGCATACCCGGCCCGGACGAGCGCTCCGGGACTGCGCTGACAGAGCAGGCTGTCGACGAGTCCGCCCAGCCGGCCGTTGACCTCGATGATGACGGGGCCATCGGGCGTGAGCTTGAGTTCGGTGTGGCAGAGACCGTTCTCCACACCGAGGGCTTCGATCGCCTTCGTCGCCTCGGCGTACGCGTCGGCCCTGACGGTGTCGGGGAGATTGTCGGGGAAGACCATGCCCGTCTCCCGGAACGGGGGCGTGATGGGGAACCGCCCGGAGACGCCCACGTGCGTCGGCGAGCCTTCGATCACGGCCGACTCGACGGAGATGTAGTCGCCCCACTCCGCTCCGGCGACCGTGGTGTCACCCTGGAGGATCGATTCCAGGATGAAGGACTCACCGGGCAGCCCCTGGGCGGCCAGACTGTCGAGGAGCGGACGCAGTGAGCCCGGGTCCGCGACCCGATAGGTGTGCCGGCTGCCGTAGCCGGCCCTCGGCTTGATGATGGCCGGGAACCCGATGCTGTCGAGTCCTGGCGACGAGACGCCGTCGACCGGGACAAGAAAATCGGGACCACGCGCGCCCTTTGCGCGCAGGCGTGAGCGCTGCAGGAACTTGTCCCGCAGGAGCCGCGCGGCCGACGTCCCGACCGAAGGGAGCGACAGCGCCTCGGCCAGCTGGGCCGCCGGAGCGATGCCGGGGTCGGCGAACGACACGACGCCGTCCGGCTGGCCGATCACATCCAGCAGGGCGAGCGGGTCACCCGGGGTGAACTCGTGAACCAGAGCGATCTCGTGTAGCAGGTCGAGATGAGCCGCGACCTCGTCGGAGCCCTTCGGCACCGCGAACGACAGCTCCGCCGTACCCTCGGCGTTCGACAGGAGCTCGAGAGGCGATGCGGATCCGCCGTCGAAGACGACCACCAGATGAGGAAGCTTCACTGCGCCATCCACTCTGGAGTCCGTGCGCGTGCTCGATCGCCGGCCGACCCGGAAGTGTTCAGCGTGGCCACGGCGGCACCTCGATTCATCCTCGATGGTGGTTGGTCGGCTGGGGACAGTCAGGGGAGGATGGCAACGCCGTTCTCACGGACGAATACCTGGAAGTCGCGGATGTCCGTCTGCTGGGTGACCCACATGAGCAGTCGTTCGACCCCGAGGCCGAAGCCGCTGGTCAGCATCGGCGCGGTGTCCTTCATCGCGACATACCACCCGTACTCGGTCTCAGGTACCTCGTGCAGGCGCAGCGCCGCCCGTACCGATTCGCCGTCGACGTGGCGCTCACCGGCACCGACGACTTCGCCGGGGCCGAAGAGCAGATCGCCGTTGAGCGCGTGTCCCTCGCCGTCGTTCGCCTGGTAGAACGGCACGGAGCGCTCGTCGAAATGGGTGATCCAGACGAACTCGCCACACAGTTCCATGAGCTTGCGCTCGCCGGCGCGGGTGAGCCCCCGGAAGCCAAGGTCCGGATCGGTTTTGACCAGTTCCGGGTCGCCGTCGAGCATGTCGATCGCCTGATCGAGGGTGAGACTGCGGAAAGGCGTTGGATCATCGAGACGGGCGAAGTGGTCCAGAGATCCGCTGGCCCTAGCGATATCCGGGCCGCACTCGCTGCGAAGGCGCAGGAGGATGTGCCGAATGTATTCCTCGACGAGAACCTGAGTGTCGGCGAGGGTTCCGGGAATCTCCGCCTCGCTGTGGAAGAACTGGCACAGGTGGGTCGAGTCGGAGGCCTCCCCCCGGAAGGACGGCATCATGTAATAGGCACCCGCCTCGCTGAGGCGGCAGAGGTATTCGAGCCCGAACTGCATGGAATCGGCGAGGTACGTACGCACATCGAACATCGACACCGACACGGGGGTCGAATCACTACCCAGGCCCATCGGTGACGAGATCGACCCGGTCGTGACCGGGAGGTGCCCGAAACGGACTCCGCGCGCACTCCAGAATTCAACCGTGGCTGAGGTGACGCAGTCCTGGAGTTTGACGACGAGGCGGTACCATTCGCCTTGGAGCGCCTTTAGGTAATGGGTCTCCGAGTCCTCCCAGGTGCGGGGAGGGGTGATGTTTTCGTCGGTCATGTCAGATTCTCCCGGACTGCGGGCGCCGGAGCCCCTGCGGAAGCTGGGGCTTGCAGATTGCAAGCACCTTGGTCATATTCTCGAAGGTCACCAAAATCTCCATCCTTCGGTGGTTTCGGGAATTGCGGCGACGTCGTCGTCGCACTGGCCGGACTGTACGGTGGTACACCTCCTGCCAATCTTCGGCAGGAACGCTATGAAAACGTCTGGGCAGACGTAGGCGCCGGATCACCGGCCGCTGATAAGGCAGGCTCGGCCCCACCAGGTGGGTGGCACGTCCAATTCGCGCTGACCCGCCAAGGCGAGTTGGCCGATGCCACTTCCTGCGCGATCTTGTCGGCGACTTCGCGTGAGCGGCTCGACGGCCCTTGGATCAACCTGAGATGAGACCGGGCCCTTGCGTTGACGGGCCCGGCAGCCTCAGCCCGAGGGCGTCGGTGGGTGAAGCCATCCCCGGAGGGTGCGGCGACATTGGACAGCGCACCGACCGTGCGTCACTCCTGGTGCTTGATCCACAACCGCAGGAGATGGCGCCGCTCTTCGGGGTTGGGGCTGTCGACGAAGCCTGTCCGGCCGTGGAAGATCGACGTGTTGTCGAGGAGGAACAGGTCCCCTGCCTGAAGTCTCAGTTCCGTCGCGAGCCCGGCGTCCTCGATCACCTTGGGGAGGCCGCGGATCAGTTCCTGATCCCCCGCCGTCACGGACCCGGGGTGGAAGTCTCGCCCACGGTCGAGCGCCCCGATGCTGAAGCGAGCCACCAGTTTGCCGGAATAGCTTCTGAAGACGGAGTCTTCGACGAACGGGCCGTCTTTCAGGGCTGCCGTCGGCCGGCCGCCCCACCACCTCTTCTCGCACAGAATGCGGAGATAATCGGGGCGGTTAGCTGCCAGCCATTCGTAGACGGCGGGTGCGCTGGCAAGTACCGACCTGCCGCCGTCTGGCGCCTGCTTCATGCAGAGCAGCCCGAGGATGCCGATGTCCGGCCGACCGCCGGGCACCTCGCCTTCCTGCGCGCTGGCATTGTCCGTGTGCATGGGCTGCGCTTCGACAGAGAGGCTTGGCTCGGGTGCGGGCTCAGCGCCACTACGAACGGTGGCCAAGACTTTCGCGGTCATCGCTTGCGAGATCGTGCCAATGGCCCCGTCCCGGGCCGTCGGCTGTTCGAAAACCGGGCCCAACAATGGACTGACCGTTTTGATGACGCCCGCGTCGATGTCCTCGATTCCGGAAATCGGCCATCCTCGGAGAACGGCAAAACCACGTCCCGAGAGCACCCGTTCGTCTGCGACCCCGCGTAGGAAGCTTCCAACGCGCTGCAACTTGTCTTCCGGAACACGCGCCGCGTCGACGCCGTGAGCTTCGACCTCTTTCTGAATGTCGAGCAGATCATCGACAATTGCAGAGGGTACGGACACAAGCCAGTCGTCTTCTTCGATACTTTGCTGATCCCATACGCGCGATCGCGGATAGGTCACCCCGCTTAGCATTCAGGTCTCCTATGGCATCCTTGCCGCCGTGGCTGGCGGCGTCCATATCAACCGACCTGATCCCCCGTCGGCTGGCACCATCATAGACAGACGAGCCGCCGGACGAAAGAGGAACTTCGAAGTAAGGGGAGGCTTACCTTAGTAATTCCATGCCCGAAGCAGATTATATCCGGCGGTGACGCCAATATCAACGCCGGTCAACTTCGCCACATTTCCAGCCGAATGTTGACCCCCCTCGTGTCGTGGGTTCGAGTCGAAAATGAACGTCATTAAACCGGCTGATGATCGGGATGCCGTCGAACCGCGCTACCGCCGGCCGGTGGGTGCTGGACCCGGGGACGCGACACCGTGATCTTCGATGGTGTGCGCGGTGCGCTCTCCCGGTGGGTGCCAGCCCAGGCCAACCCATGCCAATGCGGGGTCGCGTGGCCGACCGCCGGTCGCAAACCGGGGTCCGTGTGCTCGCGCTGTGGTTCTGGGCTGGGAGAACGGTGGTCCCAGGAACGCGGGTGCACGTGGGCCACTCCCTGCCACCCCAGGTGAACCCCAAGGTCGCGAGACTGTCCCCTCGCGCCCTCGTAGCTCAGGGGATAGAGCACCGGCTTCCTAACCGGACGCTCCGCCCGTATCCAAAGGCCGACGACCTGCGGTTCTCCATTTTATATCTTCGCGTCCTGGTCGCACCGCGCTGTCGGTGTGATCGCTTGTTGAAGATCAGCAGGTGCGGCATCGTGCCTACTCGGGCGACGAGTCGAGACTGCCCGAGTGGGCCTTTGGTGCCGACCGCAGGCAGGTGCCAGGGGGCGGTGCGGCAGAGGTGTGTCTGATCGGATCTCTCAGTCATGAGGCTCGGCCTGAGTCCAAGGTGCGGTAGCGGACGTATGGACACCTCGCTCGGTCCCTGGCGCGCCGTCATCTGGCTCGCCAGTTGGGCGGGGGACTTCGTCGAGGCGGCTTGGCGGGCCTGAGCGGCCGATCCGGCGAGGAGGGTGCCAGTAGTCGGTGGCCTCGCGCTCGATCTCTTGCAATAACCCCGTTGACGGAGTGAGTACTCACTCCGTAGGTTGATTAGCATGACTGAGACGCCCAGCCGGCGCAGAGCGCCGGGGATGAGTGCGGAAGATCGACGCGAGATGATCGTGGCTGCGGCGCTGCCGCTGCTGGTCGAGCACGGCTCGGCGGTGACCACCCTGCAGATAGCGAAAGCGGCCGGGATCGGTGAGGCGACCGTCTTTCGGGCCTTCGCCGACAAAGACGAGCTGTTGGACGCGTGTGTGTCGGCTGCCCTGCGTAACAAACACGTTCTGGCCGAACTCGACGCGGTGCCGTTGGATCAGCCCTTGGCCGCCAGGTTGACCGAGGCGGCAGCGACCCTGCATGCCTACCTGGATCGGATGGGCGCGGTGATTGGGGCGCTGCAAACCAGTGGCCGCCGAGGAGGGCGGCGTGGGTCGGCTGGCAGCAGTGCGACTGGCGGTCGGGCAGCGGCGGCCGAGCGCACTCACCAAGCGGTGATCCGGCTGCTCGAACCCGACCGGGCCGCGCTGCGACTGCCGATCGAACAGCTCGCCGTCATTTTCCTCGGCATTCTCATGGCCCGTCGAGGAGGGCACGGCAGTGCGGAGATTCCGGTCGAGACGCTGGTTGACGTGTTCCTGCATGGCGTGGTCGGTCCGGCGTCGGCTGCCACATGAACCGCAGCCGCCGGATCTGGGGTGTTGCCGGGGCCGTTGGCGTGGCTGCCGCCCTCTGGACAGTCGCCGTCCCGCTGCTGGGGCACCGCCTCACCGTCACCGGTGGGCCACCCGGGCGGGAAAGGCTGGAGATCGGTCTCGCTCCCGTCGTGATCGTCGCTCTTGCCGCCGCCCTGGCCGGCTGGGCGCTGCTCGCACTCCTGGAGCGGGTGCTGCCCCGGTCCGCCCGGCTCGTCTGGACAATCACCGCGCTCGGGGTCCTGCTGGTGTCCTTCGCGCCGCTCGCGACTCCCGGTATGGACGTCGCGACCCGGGTCATCCTCGGTGCCCTGCACGTAGCGGTGGCGACCGTGCTGATTGCGGTCATGACACGTACCGCCGCCCACCCCGGCCTCAGCACGGTCGCCGACGCCGACCGATGACCCCGCACCGCGGGACCGCGGCTCAGGAGTGGTCGGCCGGGGCGGTGGTCAGCCCGCCGGGCCGCCGTGGTGGTCGAGTTTGCTGCAGAGGGTGTCAGCGAAGCCCTCGGCCATGGCGAGTTGGTCGCGCAGTGCGGTGACGCGGGTGGTGGCGGCGGTGTGGAACATGGCGAGCCGGTCGAGCAGTTCAGCGCGGTCGGTGCCGGTGGCGGTGTCGAGGGCGTCGAGGACGGCGAGCAGGTCGCGCATCTCGTCGAGGGTGAATCCGAGGGGTTTCATGCGTTTGACGACGGCGAGGCGGTCGAGGTCGGGTTCGGTGTAGAGGCGGAAGCCGCCCTCGCTGCGGGCGGAGGGGACGATCAGGCCGGCTTCTTCGTAGTGGCGGATCGTGCGGATGCTGAGTCCGACCCGTTCGGCGGCTTCGCCGATCTGCATGAGGCGGCCGGTGACCGCGCCGCAGGCGTGCTGCTCCGGCCCGGTGTCCCGGCTGGTGGCGGCGGCCATCAGTGGCCGACGCCGAGTTGCCCGGCGAGGGTGTCGTGGATGCGGGCGCTGGGCGGGTTGAGTTCGATGATCTCGACGGTTTTGCCCCGGCTGGCGTACTTGGTGGTGATGGCGTCGAGGGCGGCGACGGAGGAGGCGTCCCAGACGTGGGCGTGGGTCATGTCGATGACCACGTTCTTCGGGTCGTTCGCGTAGTCGAACTGCCCGACGAGGTCGTTGCTGGAGGCGAAGAAGAGCTCCCCGTGTACGGAGTAGATGCGGGTGCCGCCGTCAGGGTCGAGGACGCTGGTGACCTCGACCAGGTGGGCGACCCGCCGGGCGAAGATCACCATGGCGGTGAGTACGCCGGCGACGACGCCGATGGCCAGGTTGTGGGTGGCCAGGGTGGTGGCGACGGTGGCAAGCATGACGATCGTCTCGCCGTACGGCATCCGCTTGAGGGTGGCCGGGGCGACGGAGTGCCAGTCGAACGTGGACACCGCCACGATGATCATCACGGCGACCAGCGCGGCCATCGGGATCACCGCGACCACGCCGCCGAGCGCCACGACCAGGACCAGCAGGAACACACCCGCGAGGAACGTCGACAGCCGGGTGCGGGCGCCAGACGCCTTCACGTTGATCATCGTCTGGCCGATCATCGCGCAGCCGCCCATGCCGCCGAAGAACCCGGTGACGATGTTGGCGACACCCTGCCCCCAGGACTCGCGGGTTTTGCTGGAGGGCGTGTCGGTGATGTCGTCGACCAGCTTTGCGGTCATCAGCGACTCCATCAGCCCGACCAGCGCGATCCCCAGGGCGTAGGGGGCGATCAGGGTGAGGGTGTCCAGGGTCCACGGAATCTGCGGCAGGCCCATGGTGGGCAGGCTGTCCGGCAGGGCACCCTCGTCGCCGACGGTCGGCACCGCCACGCTGGCGAAGACGGTGACCACGGTCAGCACCACGATTGCGACCAGCGGCGCCGGAACCGCGCGGGTAAGCCGAGGAAGACCCACCATGATCGCCAGAGCGACGGCGACCAGCGGGTAGACCAGCCACGGCACGCCGAGCAGGTGCGGAACCTGGGCGGCGAAGATCAGGATTGCCAGGGCGTTGACGAAGCCGACCATGACGCTGCGCGGGATGAACCGCATCAGCTTCGCCACCCCGAGCACCGCCAGCAGGACCTGGATCGCGCCGCCGAGGATCACCGCCGCGATCAGGTAGTCCAGTCCGTGCTCCTTGGTCAGCGGCGCCACCACCAGGGCAATGGCCCCGGTCGCGGCGGAGATCATCGCCGGCCGGCCACCGCAGATCGCGATCGTGACGGCCATGGTGAACGAGGCGAACAGCCCCACCCGCGGGTCGACTCCCGCCAGGATCGAGAAGGAGATCGCTTCCGGGATCAACGCCAGGGCGACGACCAGGCCAGCCAGGACCTCGGTGCGGAACACCCTCGGCGACAGCCAGGACGGACGGGACAGACGCGGCCGGGAGACCGCGGACAGCACAGAAGACATACAGCCATTTCCACTCGGGGCGTCACGCGGACGCGCACAGGTCCAGCCCCACACCAACGGGGCGCGGCTACCACGACCAGCAACAGCGGTCCTGCCTGCTGAAGACCTCATCACTTGGACTCGGTCTGGGCTGCCGCAGCAGCCACCCGGCCACCACCGGGACGACCGGCACCGACCCTACTCTTCCGTCAGAGGAGAGTTGTCCGAACGTGGTGGTCGTCACGATGTCGCGTGAACCAGATGCCGCCCAGGCCTCGCACATCGTGTCCGGGGCGCTGGCCCGCGACAGGGGGAGGCTGGGGTCGCCGTGCCCGCGGGGCCGGGAGTGGGGATGGCTGCGTGTGTTTCGTCGAGATCGCTTGGCTCACGGTAGGAGATGCCACCCACCGCTTCGTCGTCTGCGAGATTCGGTAGACCACTGATGGAGACCCGCGACGTGCGTTCGCCTCGTGAGAAGGTGCCGGCAAACCCGACCCCACAGACGACGGCCCGACAGAGAGAACTCATCAACGAAGGGGAGCGCGAGGGTGGCAAGGCTGTGGATCGGCGTGGACATCGGCAAAACCCACCACCACGTCGCCACCGTCGATGGCGACGGCCGGCTGGTCTACTCCCGCCGGGTCGCCAACGACGAGACCCCTCCTCACCGTCATGGCCGAGGTGTCGACGTATAGCCGGCCGGTGTGCTGGGCGGTGGATGTCACCACCGGCCTGTCGGCGCTGCTGCTGACCCTGCTGTGGTGGCGCCAGGTGCAGGTCCGCTACGTCTCCGGCACCGTCGCGTTCCGCATGGCCGCCGCGTTCGCCGGCGAGAACAAGACCGACGCCCGCGACGCGGTCGTCATCGCCCAGACCATCCGCATGCGCCCCGACATCCCCGTCCTGGAACCGTCTGACCGGCTCCTGGCCGAGCTGACCGTGCTGACCGGCTACCGCTCAGACCTCGTGGATGGCCGCGTTCAACGCCGCCAGAGAACGCCCCATATTCCGCGCCTACTACGAGAAGAAACGCGCCGAAGGAAAGAACCACCGGCAAGCCATACTCGCCCTCGCCCGACGCCGCGTCGACGTCCTCTGGGCGCTCATCCGCGACGGCAAGACCTTCACCCGACCGGGATCAGCGATCCGCACCGCAGCCTGAACCAGCACGTTATCCACCGACGCGGCCCATCGCGCCGGCCGCTCCACCCTGCCCACCAAGATCATCCGAAGTCACATGGAGACTCGATCTGTGGCCCTGGGCTGGGAGAACGGCGGTCCGGGGAACGTGGCTGAACGCGGGCCACTCCCTGCCACCCCAGGTGAACTCAAGGTCGCTAGACTAGGCGCTCGCGCCCCCGTAGCTCAGGGGATAGAGCATCGGTTTCCTAAGACGACGCTCTATCTGTACGCAGAGGCCCACTACCTGCGGGTTCCTATTCTGCTTTCACATTAGTGGGTCGTATAGGCGCGTTGCTGTGCTCGCTTGCCGGAGATCAGCAGACCGGGCGTAAGTCCTGCTAAGGCTGGGCTCCGTCGGTCCGACGCGTCCTTGCCGGGATCCGGCGAAGTTGCCGTGCTTGCTTACGGTGCCGGGAGAGCTTGGACCAGCAGCGTGGCGAGTTTGGCTGCGCGTGCCGAGTGGTGATGGCCCGCCCAGAGAACTCGCCCAATGAGGTATTGATGAAATCGGACGACCGGCGAGGCAGTCCACACGCGGCTACTCGGCCTCCCTCAGGACGGGCGCCTGCGGCTCGGCATCGACACCGGCCATGTCTCGCTCAGTCCGTGGCAGCGGCCTCCCAATTGGCCTCGACCGTAACCTCTGACACCTCGCCACCCCCAATGACACCCGGCCTTCGAGATTCCCCAACTGCTCACTTCGGCTTTCCCTGACCGCTCTGCCGGGGGCCGGCCCGATCCAGCGCGACCGGGTACCTTTCTCCTGGCAGCCGGCCACACCAGCACCCGCGCATAACTCACAAAAGCCAATTCCCTCCCGTTAGGTGTCAAGCATGGACTCGCCAGGCATCCTTTTCGACTCGGATACCGAACTCTTCGTCAGTCGCTTCGAGGAGGTGCGCCCTGCGTGTTATGAGCAAACGACGCAGACTGCAGAAGCTGATCTATGGAGGGGTGCCTTCTGGCGTGAGGGAGAAAGGGAAGTGGCGGGGCCTCGGGCGGAGGTCGTTCTTCGCGCCGCCATCAACTGTCATGAGAAAGCAGTCATGCGGTACGCAGAAGCCTTGTCGGCCGCCTCGTGGCTCTGGGCTCTCCGGCGAGTTCCAGAGCACTGCTTTCTGGGGTCAAGCCTAGGCTCCTGTCATGAGCGAAGGCACCTCGCTGAGGTATTCAGCAGCAAGTATGGGGCGCCGGTAACGCCAAGCTTCGGCCGAGCCCTCTCGCCGCCAGTGCTGGAAAAAGGGCAAGTTGAGTCAGTGGCTCGATTTATTGCAGCTGCAATTATTCTCTCAAGGTTGCATGCCATGTATCGAATGTGCGGCAAGGGAGCCGCTGTTCTACTTCGCAAGGAACAGATGCCCTTGATCAAGGCCTCCCCGGAGATCAACGCATCCGTAAAGCGTTACGAGGAACGCCGCAGTTTGCCGACGCCCCGCTCCGCTGGCAGGGCCGGCACAGTATTGGTCGAGGAGGTTGAAAAGGTAGGCGCAGGCACTGTAATAGGTGCCAGAGTCCTGCCTGGCGGACGTTGGGTCCAACTAAGCAGCAATAGCCCTGCGGTTGCCGCAAGCGGAGCGGAACCGATGAAGGCTAGTGCCGGCCTGTGGGTGTTTGCAAGGTGGGTGCCGGTTGAGCTATCAATTGAACGTGTAGCCGAGCTTTACGGCAGACGGCCAGACTGGTGGCGCCCTGAGTACCTTTACTTGGTGTTGCTGATGCGTTTGGCGCGGAGGATTGCCAGTCAGGAGGTGACGGACGGATTTTTTCCCACACTTCTGCGGACAGGATACGTGGTGGGGAAGCGCAAGGGCTTCACCGAGATGTTCGGGCGATCGATTGAATTGGACCGGGACTTTCTCGCCAGGTTGTTCAATCTGGAAGACTGGCCCCTAAGTCCAGTTGAGGGAATCTCCCTCATGTGCCAGTTCGGCAGCACGTGGCCGACGAGCACTGGGTCTCCTCTCCGATTTACATCTGACGCCGTTTATATTGACCTCGAATCGTGTTACGTCCTCTTGGACTTGTATTCAGATTTCGGCCTAACGCAAAAGGATGGGCCAGTCGTGAATGTCCGGGCAAGCCACTTTGAAGACGCCGTCCAATCCGTGATTAGCGCGTCACCCTGGGCGCCCTCGCCGGATGCAAAGAGTGCCAGAGGGCGAACCCTGACCCGTTCAGGGCGAGCCGTGACAGACGTCGATGCATTGGGAGAGAATGGCAGCAGCTTGCTACTGGTGAGCGTAAAAAGCTTTCCATTCACATGGGAATACGCCCGGGGTGGATACAACGCTGTTCGCAATGTGGAAAGCAACGTTCTCAAGGCCGCGAAGGAATGGGGGTTGCTGATCAACCAGTTTAGGTCGGATCCAGTGGGAGACAACTTCAACTTTTCCAAGTACTCGAATATTATGGGGGCTGTGGTGCTACCCTTCGCGCCATATCTGTCCGACAACTTCTTTTCGGATGCTGCGTTCGATCTTCCGCCGGTCTATTCCTTAGGAGAGTTGGATGTTTTCCTGAATCGATCGTGATCCAATTCGTAGGCATTAACGATCGGTTCCGACTCTGGGAGCTCGATGTCTATGAATGTAGGAGGGGTGGAGCGAGCGACTAGACAGTGATAGGGTTAGCAAGGAGTCGAGAGTTAAGGTCGTTCGCGAGGGGGCGGGCCGCCTGGCCATTTCCGGGGACGACATGGCTTGCCCTAGGGGGCCGGGAGCGAGTAGCGCCCGCGGCGTGAATCGAATGGCCGCCCAGTCGTTTGGCTCACAGTCAGGCGCCGGCGGGCCCGTCAATTGTGTCCGTATTTTTCGATCGCATTCCGCATGCCTCAGGCGCGTCTTTCCTCCGACGCTGCTCTGCCCTCGCGCAGCTCGTCAGGTGGTGGATCTCGGGAAAGGCTTTCACTCAGTTACGAGCACCTTCTTAGACGCGGGCGAGAGCCAATGTTCCCTGACGGCCTCGGAAGTTGAAGTACCTACCGGCCATCTTGCCGGTCGAGGTGTCGAGAACGACCTCGGCGGTGCCATCGTGGTCATTCATGTCTGCCTCCGCGACACCAGGCCGTGTCTGATTGCGGTATGTGTAGGTGAGGCGAGCATGGTTATGCCCGTCCATGCCGAGGCCTGCCGTGATGGAGTAGGAAGTAGACGAGGCGGGTTCAAGAACGTCGAAGCGGACAGCTATGCGAGTCCAGGTTTGGTCGATGCAGACCCGTACCGGCAAGGTGGTCTGCTTATACGATGAGACAAGGTGGCCTTCGTATACGCCCTGCAAGATGGGCACTTGGATGACACCGAGTCGGTGTAAGACTGGCCATCGCCAGGCATGAGTATCTACCGCCCGGTATAACAGCCCGTACGCCGCCGCGATTGTTGGAGCGCTGATGAGCCACGGGGGGCCGAGGCCGAGCGCAGCGCCCGTCGCGTTAGTTGCCATGGCCGTAAGAACGGCCCAAAAGGCGATGGTGCCAAGTGCCGAGGTTCGGCTGTCACTGCTGCTGTATGCGTGCATGGCTACAGCAGCTTCCACAGGGCGTCGAGCATCCTCTCGGTACTGTACTCGTCGTGATCGCCGGGGTCGTCGATGAACAAGTGGTGTACCTCGTCGCAGGACTTGCACTGCGTCCGAAGGTCCTCCGGGGTGAGGGCGTGCAGCCATTTCAGGACGGTAGACATCCGGGCCGAGTCGTCGTACCCGAAGAGGTTGTCGGGCACGTTGTAGACCAAGCATTCGATGAGATAACCAGGGGCGATGTCCTTGCTGATCAGGCCAAGGTCTACCGCGCGGCGGCGCAGTCGCTTGATCTGCCGCACAGTCGGCTTGTACCTGCTGCTGCAGCGCCCATTCTTTGCTTCCCCGTTCAGGCGATGTTGCTTGGGGAAGTTGACGATCCGCCCGCCACTGAGGGGGTGGATTGCGATGCCTTCGATCCACGAGGCTTGACCGAACTGCGGGTATGAGTTGTACAACCGGTGCTGGAGCGCGGGCACGACGTCGGCGTCAACGTAGCCGGGGGCCTTGTCGACCCGTAGGCACTTGTCCTTCGGCTGGACCCGCTGGGAGCCGTAATAGTCGTCTAACGCTTGATGGACGAGGCCGCGGAAGTCGTCGGAGGTGACAGTCGCCGCCACTCTATGTTGCTCGTAGCGGACCTGGTCTGCTGGCGGCAGTCGACGAGTGTCGGGCGTGAAGCTCGACTTGAGCATGACCACCACGTCGACGTCAGAGTCACCGCGGGTGTTGGTGTGGTTGGCATAGGAGCCCTGGAGGAAGGCCTCCCAGTCAAGACGGGAGAGAGCAGGAGAGCGATCGAGTGCTGCCTTGACCGAGCTGTACGTCCGCTGGGCCGCGTCTTGCGCGCCTTGATTTGTCCAGTTGCGGCGCTCTACCGCGGAGATCGACATTTGGGCTCCTTACGTCCTGTGAGACTCAAGATAGGGGAGGGTGCCGACAATGGCCGAGGCCCCGACGCGTCGACATACCTCAACCGCCTCAACTGCGGGCGCGGTTGAGGGCGAGGTGTCGCGAGTTGAGTGACCCTGAGATGGTCGTGGACGTCAACGGGTGGTTGCCATCACAACGGTCAGCAGCTGGCGTTGACTGAGTTCATAGACCAAAGTCCCGCACCGCCTGGCCTCCCTCCTGACCGACATGCGCGAGAACTTGAACGACAGGTGGACGCAGGGGAACTGTGACACTGCCCTGGGGATTCAAGGCCGCCGCCGAGCGGCGCGCGCTCGAGCTGCGAGCCCAACTCGGCCTCACCCCCACCGACCCGCTCGACATGGCGGCTGTTGCTGACCACCTTGAGATGAAGGTCGTCACCGCCGCTGCCCTCGTGGACGTCGCGAGACTCGGGGAACTCGAGCGCCTCCAAGCATTCGCGTGCTCCGCCGTCAACTTCGAGATCAAGGGACGTCCGTTCATCGTCCGAACCCACTACGTCCAATAGCGGTGCGAACGCTGGCTCAAACTTGGCCCCCCTCTGTTCCAGGCGGGTTCCGAAACCACGGGTCAGCTTTCAGGCGGAGCCGACACTTCGATCCATTTTTGGCCGGGCTGCCACCTACGGCCGTGTCCAGCTCCGTCGAGTACGCCGTGCCCCCTTACTGTTGCGTGGTGCAGCGATGGGATTCGCTCAATGAGCGGCAGCTCGACCTGCTTCGCCGGATCCACGGCGGTGATGACCTCAGCGGCCCGGACGGCGTCGAGTACCGGCGGTCGGCGCGTGCGCTGCAGGACCGGAATCTGGTGACGGTGACACGCAAGGCAGGGGTGTGGAGGGCGTGCTCGACCGATGCCGGTCGCTTCTACCTTGAGCATGGCCACCATCCCGATCATCCCGACCACCGTGCTTCCCTCCCGCGGTCCGAGACGCCGGCACCTGGCGGCATCTCCGGCGGCGCTTCGTCGGAGGACCTGCTGCGATCGGCTCGCGAACTGCTCGACCGCCTACAGCACGAGGGCGGCACGGTTCGTATCGAGAGTCCCGACACTGGAACGCGTGCCCAGTACCGCCGGATCATTCACGCGGTCAAGCAGCAGGGACTTGTGCCATCGGGTCACCATCTGCGCCACACTGGCCGCGACGTCGGCGACATCGTCATCCGCCTGTACACCGATGCCGGTCCGGACGAAACCGACTGGAACCGGATCCGGCTCAACACCCGACGTGTCACCACCGACCCCCACCTAGCGTTCAGCGCCCTCGAAGCCGATCCCACCAACCTCGCCGTCAGCCCGGACCTACTGCCCCGGGCGTTGCTGCTGATCCGGCACTTCGCCGGCGAGGCGGCCCGGCGTGGGCACCGGCTCGGGGTCAACACCAAGGCGAAACACCCGCGGGTGTTCCTCCAGGCCGGGCAGGTCCGACGCACGGTCACCCTGACCGAGGAACGCGACCAGGTCCCGCACGAACCCACAGCCGAGGAGCTGAAAGTGATGCGCCTGCGGCCGTGGATGAAACCCGCGGAGTTCGACTTCGTCGGCTCCGGCAGGCTCCGCTTGGAGATCGCCCGGGCCGGACACGACAACCGGGACACCTGGACCGACACCGCACGCGTACGTCTGGAACAGCGCGTAACGCAGATCATCCAAGGGTTCGAGGCTGGCGTCACCGCCGACGAACAGCAACGACGGGCAGCCGAAGCCGCGCGGGAGAAAGCCGCGGCCGAACACCGGCGGCGGCAGGAGGAAGCCGCGGCCGAGCGCAGACGGCAGGAGGAGGCCACCCTCGCGCAATGGCACGCCGCGATGGCCGACGCCCGCGTCCGGGCCGCCGACACCATCCGCGCGGAAACCTTCCGCAACGCCTACCAGGCATGGACCACCGCAGCTGACATCCGCGCGTTCTGCACCGCCCTTGAACAAACGGCCGAGGGGCGGACCGGCACCGGCGGGTACCTCGCCAGCTGGGCCGCGTGGGGCAGGGCCGCCGCCGACCGGATCGACCCCATCCGCAATCCCCGCGTGCTAGCTGACATCAACTACAACCCCGAACCCGGACCCGACGACCTGCGCCCGTTCCTCAGTGACTGGAGCCCTCACGGACCACGCAAGGAGCACCGCCCTGATCACGACCGGCGGGCCCACGCCGGCATCCGCCGACAGGCCGAATCGTGGCACCACGGGCTGCTCGACCGCGGCGCCTGAAGTGCGTCCATACCTCAACCACCACCACACACCGGCCGGATGCGCACGAGCTGCGCCGGAACCTGCCCCATCGCGGCGCGAACCGCCACCACGACCCCGTATCACGCAACAAGCGACGCTTACCCGAAGGACGGCTGGATGAGAATCGACCCCTCCCGCTTCACCGTCGGCGACGAATGGGCGTACCGGCAGTCGGACCACGGACCGTCCGAACGCGTCCGCATCCTGGCCGTCGAGCCGAAGAAGACCAGCGCCCGCCTCGAGATCAGATTCCTCGACGACCCCGACGAACGGGTGGAGAAGGTCCCCGGTTCGCGGCTGCGGGTGCCGTGGAACGAGGTCGGAACCTTCGACGCGCTGATGGCGAACTGGCAACGCATCGACGACCTGAGCCTCGATCACACAGAGGAAGCCTGCGTCGAGGAGATCTTCGGCCTCTTGATCAGCGATGACGTAGCCGAGCTGCTCTGGTCCCCGGTGTCATGCGCCACCGATATCCGCGACAGGGCCCGGCTGAGCGAGATCATCGGCGGCCCGGTCGACGACATCCTCGCCTCAGCTGAATGGTTCGACCACGACGGCCGGACCATCCTCTCACCGGCCGGCACCCTCCAACTGGTCGAGGCCGCCTGCCACGCCCGTCCGACCCAGGTCCTCGACCTCGTCATCGAGCAGGAAGCCCAGTCCCGCAACAAGTGCAAGTTCGGCGGCGCCCACCAACTCGGCCGCGACAACCGGTCGACCTTACCGCAATGGGAGTACGACTGGTACCGTCGCCACGACCGGCCCCGCCACGAACTACTACGCCAGTGGTGCGGCCACCGGGCAGTCACCCACCACGAACGGTTCCTCGCCGCCGAAGCCGAAACCCACCGCCTCGACATCCTGGTAACCGACCTCCTCAAGGCCCTGGACAACCTCGGCGAACACGAACAGGCCGCCCGCTTCGCCGAGGAACACGAACGCGACCGCATCACACCCCACACGACCCGCCCCGTCGTCGAACGCCCCCTACACCCCTCCGAGATACCCGTACGCGAGATCAAGGTCAGGCACCGCTGGTGGTAAACAACCGTCGCACAAACGGTCCGATGTTCGGGTGCTTCTCGCCAAGCTTCAGTCCAGTCCACCGGCGCCTGGAAGGGGGTGGGGGTGGTCGCCAGCGGACGCCAGAGTGGTGCCGATAACTGCGCCAAGGCCCACGACGTCGCCTGCGTACGGCTGGTCGACAACGCCTGGACGTACATCTCACGTCACACCGTTGCGACGCCCCCACCCGCCCCCACCCGCGCTCACCGGCGCGTACTCCGGCTACGCGATGACGCCCGAGGGCGAGGGAGAGTACGAGTTCACCCTGCTGACCGGCAGCGCCGAGAACAGACGCTCAGAGTTGATCACTACGGCCTAACCTTGTCTGACGGTGCCATTGCCATCTCGCGAGCCGATCCGATCCGCCGGGCGATGGCACCGAGCGAAACAGCTGGCGTCCGGGCAATCAGGCCCAGACTCTGGCCTCCCTGGCGAAGCACGGCCAGGGCCGCGTGCCGGCAGCGAACTCGCCGTTGAGCATCGCGGCGACCTGCTGGCTCCAGGTGCGGAGATTGATCAGCTCGAGCATCAGCTCCGCGATCGCGGCGAAGTTCAGGGATGTCGACCAGAGCCGGTTGCCCGACCGTACGGCGACGTTCAACAACGGCTTCGAGGGGTCCTCGGTGCCGTCGAGGCGTTGTAGCCAGGACGCTTCGACACCAGCCTTGGCCAGCGATTCGATGATCTTGTTTGGGTTCATGCAGACGGCGAAGAACATGCCGTCGGCGATGAGGCTGGCCGCGACCTCGGCTTTGATCGGGTAGATCGCCCAGGGTGGACGCACGAGAGTACGACCGGCTTGGTCTATACTCAGCAGTGTCAGCGTGTGCCCAGGGTCGTCGGCGCCGATACGGCGGCGGACCCGGGCGAGTTCGGCGCTGAATCGGGTGCCGAACTCCTCAGCGGTGTACCGGCCGGCGGCGGTGAACTGACTGGCCGCCACGACCGCGCGGCCGGACGAGACCACGCCTCCGGCGATACCCGTCCGCGCATGCGCCAAGTCGAGGATGTCATGCAGGCCCGCCAGGTCGGTGCGGTAGTCGATGGTGGTGCGCACCGGTGTGTAGCCGCTGGGCAACTTGCCGGTCTCGTCGGCGAGGACCTGCGAGGTGTCGGCCAGCAGCCGCTCCTGGGCAGGAACTCGATACCGCTGGTTGGTCTTGATCTCGCGGAGCCAGGCCCAGCCGTCACGGTCGAGGACGGTGACGTCGCCGACACGGATGACGTTGGTCAGGTCGTGGTGCAGCACGAACTCTTGGCTCTCGCGCCACGCGGTCTCGATGACCTCCAGCTCTGCGGCCAGGCCGGTCTTGCCGTACATCGGGCCGGGGGCGTCGGCGCGCGACAGCGCCACGATGATGTTGCGCTGGTAGCCGAAGACTTTCCAGGCGAGTGCGTCCGCGATCGACTTGAACTGGCGCCAGATCCGCTCGTAGACGTCGCTCTCCAATATCCAGGATTCCCGGTCGGTGCGGTCGAGGGCTGTGCCGAGTTCGGGTGCGTCAGCGGTGAGGTTGCGGTGCCTATCCAGTCGTTTGATCTGCCGGCTGATCGCGGAACGACGCTGCTCGGTGTCGAGGACCATGCCACGGAGCCGACTCTGGAAGTGGTACAACTCCTCGGCAGAGCGGCAGGCGCGTAATGTCCGGATCAGATCGATCAATGCGCGCAGGGTCTCCTGGTGCGCCGGATGCGTCAGGATGAGGTCGATCTGATCGCCGTCCGCACGATCCATCAGCGTGGCGCGCACCGTGCCTCCTGCACTGCTGACGGGTTGGCAGTCGCATCATCCGGACAGCTCACCGTATCGGCAAACGAGTTCGCCGCTGCGTAGCGCCGGCGACACTTTGCCCGCGCCGGAAGCGACCCGCGGCCAGTGACATCACGGCGATGTCCAGAAGAGCGTCGACAGCGGCGAGCCTGTCGCGCCGCTATTGGCGTCCGATGCGTTGCGGTGTGGCACTCCGCGGTCGTCGCCGCTTCCATAGGTGCTTGGGGAGTCGCGAGAGAGCTGTGTCAAGCGCTTCAAGTTGCCCACGCCCTCGGTCCGTCCCTGCTCATCAACCAACGCTGACGAGCCGAGGGATCGGCCATCCCGAGGGTTGCCGTTGGGTCGTCGTGACAGGACGTGGTCGCGGCGAGCGGGGCTCCAGACGCCGCCCGTGCCCTGCCAATGGTTGCCGGTGAGGGCTACCACAACCGCTGGGCACAGCATTACCGAACTGTCGCACCCGGCACTGAGCATGTACCTGTGCCTCTTCTCGCGATGGTCGATGGCGTACGGACAGTCAGCACGTTGCTCTCCGACGAGCAATGGCAGTCGCTACGAACGGACGTTCGGGCGGGCCGGTGTTCCGTGCGGCTGCCGCACTGTGGCGCTGTGGCGTACCTGCGCACGAGCAAGCTCGGTGTGCGGCATTTTGCGCACAGGGCAGCGAGCGACTGCGCGAGCCATCCAGTCGAAACCGGTCAGCACCTTTGCGCCAAGAACATCATCGTGCAGGCCGCTCGAACAGCCGAGTGGGACGCCGAACCGGAGGCGCGCGGGAACGGTTGGGTCGCCGACGTTCTGGCCAGCAGGGGAATCAGTAAGTTCGCCTTCGAAGTCCAGTGGAGCGCGCAGACCGGGGACCAGTTCGAACACCGTCAGGAACGGTATGCCGCCGACGGCGTCCACGGCGTGTGGTTTACCCGGTACGAGCGCAGCGTCCCGCTTCCACGACGTGGCCTGCCCGTGTTCCACACCGCCTTCGCTGCCGACAGCGTCACCACAGTCGTCAACGGCACCGCGATGCCGTTGGCCGACGCCGTCATCGGTCTGCTCACCGGCCGGATCGATTTTCGTATCCACGTGGCGACCGGCCAGCCGGCCATCACGCAGGTGTCCTGTTTCGAGTATCCCTGCTATCGGTGCAGCGGTGTCTCGCTGTTCTGGGAGGTGGAACGGGAGGTCATCGACGGACCGTGCGGAACGAGAGCCGAGACACGCCATGCGTTGATCTGGGCACAGGACCGCCCGGAAGCCCGGCCCGACGTGCGTCGTCGCGTGGCGATGGAGGCGGATCGTGTGGGCGTGCCGCTCGCTAACCTCGGATCCCGCTACAGCGCGACCGCCAGAGGTTCCTACACCGCCTTTAGTTGCCCTTCCTGCAACGCCTTGTTTGGAGACTGGTACCTGCGGGAGTACGTGATAGAAGCCCGAGCCGAAAACGCGTTCCTCCTCGTCACGTTTCCAGGCGGCGACGACCGGATCGAGCAACCACACTGGTGCCGCGATGCCGGGCAGGGCCAGTGCGTTGGTCCTGAGCAGGCGGCTGCCCTCACCGGCGGGCCGGATCTCGACCGAGGATCGAGCGGCTGGAAACGATCCGCCCGGCCTGCTGTTTTTGTACCCGCTGTGCTGCAACGGTCGTCGACATCCGATTAGCTATCTGCCTCTGAACGAACCGTGGCAGCGTAGAGATTAGTGCCAGTCGAGCACAACCAATGCGCACAACGGCCTCCGGCTGAGGAGCCCGTATCCTTTGAATGAACAGCAGGCGTCAGGCCTCGCCTCTCCATTCCCGCAGAGCGCCAGCCGCCGCCACCGTGTTGGGGTGGTCACCGCCCAGCAGCCGAGTACTGTCGGCAGTCACTCTGGTGAGGAGATCAATCGCCTCGGCAGTGCGCCCCGCCTGGCGATAGGAGGCCGCCAGGTTTGCCCGGGCGGTCAATGTGCTCGGGTGCTCCTCACCGAGGAGTCGCACGAAGTCGTCGACCACCTTCGTTAGGAGGTCAATCGCCTCGGCCAGGCGCCCCGCCCGCCGATAGGAGACAGCGAGATTCGTGCGGGCGATCAGGGTGCTTGGGTGCTCCTCACCGAGGAGTCGCACGAAGTCGTCGACCACCTTCGTTAGGAGGTCAATCGCCTCGGCCAGGCGCCCCGCCCGCCGATAGGAGAC
>NZ_JBEZEC010000005.1:0-179640 GCF_040648595.1 Micromonospora sp. NPDC049107 | reverse complement strand
ACAGCGAGATTCGTGCGGGCGGCCAGCGTGTCCGGGTGCTCCTCACCGAGAAGGCGCGTCCGGCCGGCGGTCACCTTCTCCTCAATGGTGATCGCGTCGGCAGTGCGCCCCGCCTGCCGGTAGGAGCTAGCGAGGTTGGCGCGGGCGGCCAACGTATCGGGGTGCTCATCGCCGAGAAGGCCCACGAAGTCGTCGACCACATTCGTGAGGAGCTCAATCGCTTCGGCAGTGCGCCCCGCCTGCCGATAGGAGACAGCGAGGTTGGCACGGGCGCCCAGCGTGTCCGGGTGCTCGTCACCGAGTAGGCGTGCGCTGTCGGTGGCCACCTTCTCCTCAATGGTGATCGCCTCGGTAGTGCGCCCCGCCTGCCCATAAGAGGCGGCGAGGTTGGCACGGGCACTCAATGTGTGAGGGTGCTCATCGCCGAGTAGCTGCACGTACTCGGCGACTACCCTCTTGATGAGGATGATCGCCTCGGTAGTGCGCCCCGCCCGTCGATAGGAAGTCGCCAGGTTGGCATGCGCGGCCAGCGTGTCCGGGTGCTCGTCACCGAGTAGGCGTGCGCTGTCGGTGGCCACCTTCTCCTCAATAGTGATCGCCTCGGTTATGCGCCCCGCCTGCCCATAAGAGGCGGCGAGGTTGGCACGGGCGGTCAATGTGTTCGGATGCTCGTGACCGAGCAGCCGGACCGCCTGTTCGGTCATGTGCTTCCAATAAGCGACGGCGGGCGTGTGCAGGCCGGCGCGTAGCAGGCTGATGCCAGCCCTGGACAACAGTGGGTGCCCGTGGGGTTGCCAGAGTAGATCGCCGGCGATGTCGGCCAGGGTGTTGGTGTTGGCGCGCAGCGCGTTGATGAGATCGGTGGTGGCGTGGTCGGCGTCTGGCCACAGTTGCAGCAGCGCGTCGGCGGTGGCGTGGGCGACCGATACGGAATCGGTGGTGGTTTCCCGGGTGGCGCGGGCGGTCAAAGCATGGATGCGCACGGCGCGAGTGGTGTCGCTGGGGGTGTGGATGAGCAGCCCGTAGCGGTGTAGCAGCCGCATCGCTTTCCACGCCTCGTCGGCGGTGACGGGCTCGCTGGTGTCATCCCGACCGTGGGTGGACAGGTATTCGGTGACCGCAAGGGTGGACCATAGTGCGTCGGGATGCCCTGCCGGGTCGGCCATGGCGGCCAGCGCTAGGGCGGGGCGGGCCAGCCCGACAGGTGCGGAAGCATCGGCGGCATCTAGAGCGAGCAGCAGGGTGACGGCCACGGGCCGCCCGTAGGCGTCGGGGTCTGCGCTGGCGGGCATGAGGTCTGGCAGCCGTTCACCACCACTCTTGTATCGGTCCAGGTAATTCGCACACCCCTCCTCCTGAGCGATCATGTAAGCGGCAGCGTGGGACAATGCCAGCGGTAGATGCCCCACCGCGACGGCAAGGTTCGGGGCTTGGTCGTCGAGCAGGTGGGCGCACCCGACACTGGCAAGCCGGTCGGTCAGGTACATCAGCGACTCACTCGGGCTGTACACGTCGACGTCAGTCTTCCTCCGGCCGGAACTGACCAGGGTGGCATCCTGCAGGCGGGTCGTGGCCAGGGTCCAGCCGGTGGGCCGCTGCGGTGGCCACCAGCAGCCGAGTAGGGCCGGGTCAGTGATGTTGTCGAGGACGAACAGCCAGGTCCGCTCGGTGCTGTTCAGCCACTCGAGTAGCGCCGTCGCGTCAGCGGCCGGGTCAGCACCGTCGGCTCCGGGAACACCGGCCTTCGCTGCGGCGCGGGCGTAGGTAGTGATGACCTGATCAGGGCTGGCGGCATTGACCCATACCACCAGGTCTGTCGCGCGCCCGTTGATGGCATCCCAAGCAAACCACGCCGCCAGCTGCGATTTACCTACCCCTCCGCCACCAGCCAATACCCGCGCGCTGCCGTCATGGTCTCGAGCCTGATGAGTCAAGACCACGTCATCACCGCAGCGGCGGGTGTTGAGGATCTTCTCCCGTAGGCCCTCCCTTGGCTGGAACGCCGATGCCAATGCCGGAGGCTGACCCACCACCACCGGCCACAGCGGCACTGCAGGAGCCTGGTGCTGGTGGTACTCGGTCTTGACACCACCGAGAATGATGCCGGAGTTGGCTACACCACCCCTGTTCGCTCGCGCACTGCCGGAATCGGTAACGCTGGCCCTAGTAGGCTCCGCGTCCGCTGCGGCTCCGCTGGTGGCCATTACTGTGAGCCACGCTGGATGCCGGTGTTGGCAACTGAACCTGGCCCCTCAGCGGTCGCGTCCCCTGAACGGACCACCTGTGCCGACCGGTCCCTGGCGTCGGTCTCTGCTCCGGTGTTGGCTCGTCCACCAGCCTTGGCGATGGCCTTACCACTCTCTTCTACCCGGTCCGTATCGGGCACCGACACGCCTCCACTCTGCCGTGGTGGGAGTAGGTACGGAACTGCCAAAGCAACCAACGCCACGACCGCGCCGATGCAGCTGGCCGTCTTGTCGGCCTTGTCCAATCCAACTACGACCAGGTACACCACCACACCGGCAACGAGCACACCAAAGACAACCCGTCCCGCCCACACCCACTGCTGGCTCCGATGAGGCACCGCGGCCACCTCCTAGCGAATGGACCCAGTCTACGGCCTCATTTACGGATGGCGACTCGCTCAATCGCAGTGCGAACGCTACTACGCCTCCCCTTCGACAACTAAATTCGCGGAGAACCCCTTCGTGACGGCTTCGAATGGACCGTCCTGGGAATCCTGGCCGCAGCGACCGCGGTCCTTTTTGCCATCGCCGTGGTGGACTCGACGGTCGCGAGCTGGCCAGTGGCGTCGAACGTCCTACTCCGGCATTCGGGAGGGACGCGTCCGGCCTGCGGCCTGTGCACGACCGGCCCTCGGCGGCGGATCATGGGCATGACACCCGCTCACCGGTCCTTTGCCCGGCTCCTCCGTTACTCGCCGCGCCGTCGGTAGGAGCACAGCTAAGTGCTCGGTTCGGTACGAGTTTACTGAGGAGGAAGACGTTGGCACGACATCAGCCGTACACGTCAGGACTTCAGGCGGAGCACCGACTATGCCTCGACGTCGAGCCCCAGGGTGATTTCCGATCCTGCCGACACCACCACTTGAAGCATGTCGGAGGACATGCCTGCCTGCTCTGCTACAGAAGTCACGGTTTGCTCCTGCTCGGCGAGGAGAGCGGCGGCTCTGCCGAGCAGTGAGGGCTGTTCGCGGTGTCCCAGGTCTGCTGGCTCGGGGTAGCCCCACTCGGCGAGCATGTTCATGGCCCGCCGGTATGTGTAGTCGCTGTAGATGCCCATGGCGTGGCCTCGGTAGACGAGCGCCTTGAGTGAGAGGCCCCAACGGCGTTTGGTTAGCTGGAGCTGCTCGAAGTCAAGCCGGGCGGGTAACTCGTCGCGGAGCTGGCGGCTCGGTGCGAGGAACTGCGACCCAAAGGCAGTCGCTTCTCGCTCGAGTATTTGGCTGCCGGGCTCGGCGTCGTGGTGCAGCAGCAGGTGAGCGAGTTCGTGGGCCACGTCCATCCGTGACCGCGCCTTGTCGTTCTTGCTCGGGCTGAGGAACACGAACGGCCGCGACCCGTACCAGTGGGAGAAGGCGTCAACCCGCTCGGAGACGTCCGGCAACGTGAGCACGACAACTCCGGCCGCCTCCAGCAGTCGAACCATGTGAGGCACGGGTTCGTCGCCCAGACCGAGGGCGTGGCGGGCGGCTACCGCCGCCGCTTCGAGGTCGCGGCTGGACGCTTCCTCTGGCAAGTCGATCGACGGCAGCCGCAGCACCGGCAGCTGTAGGTGCTGTTCGACAGCCTCAACGACGCGCCATGCGATCTCGCCGAATGCGAGGGCCTGGTCCCGTTCGGCTTGTGTCGTAATGCGCAAGCTCCGGAAGTGCGCGTGACCCGCCGTCACCGGCGCAGGAATGCCGGCGGCAAAGAACCGGACCGGGACGGCAAGAGCGAGCGCAAGGCGGGCCAGCGTCGCGGGCGACGGGCGGGACTGCGCCAGCTCGTACTGGCTCACTGCGGCAGCAGTCACCCCTACCTGGCGGGCCAGCTCCTTCTTGCGGATCCGTCGCCACCGGCGGGCGAGCGTCAGCGCGTGGGGCTGAAACGCTGCCGCTGCCAGCGCCGGTGCTTCTTCCCGTTCGCGGGTGGCCGTCACGCGAGCGCTGACAGCCGCACGCCGTCACCGCGCCGCTTCGGCCTGACCATGACCTCGAGCTCCGGGATCGGCCCCTCGCCGGGCAGCGCGGGACCTGGGATTGCAGGGCTGCCGCCCGTGGCCACCAGCACCGGGTGAGCCGGTTGGCCGATCCAGAGTTGCACCTCGAACCAGGGGGACCCCCCGTCGCGGTTGTCCCGCGGCAGTCCGAGGTAGGCGACCGCTTCGCCAGTGTCGAGGTCGCCCGCGTGCGCGACACGAACGTGGCGCCGGCGTGGAACCACACCGGTGAACGCCTCGGGGAACTGCTCGTCGTCGTCCAGTGCGAGTTGGCCGCCTCGACTGTTCTCGACGGCTCCGCCGAGCCGGGCTTCGCTGCCTTCCCAGCGGATCGACTCGACGCTCGCGCCGGTGCCGCCCTGGAGGGAGTAGAGCCGCACAATGTAGCCCGCGCAGAGGATCTCCAACGAGTTGTCCTCGATCCGGGCGTTGACGCCTGCCAGGCCGCCGAACTGCGCCGCTCCCAGGTTCGTCAGGTTACGCCAGACCGTGGTACCGAAGCTCATAGCGTCGTCGCCCAGGTCTGGCTCGTGTCGGTCAGCTGCCCTCCGGTACACCTGCCGGATTAGGTCCGCGAGGGGGGTGAGCACGCCGTTCTTGTCGAGGATTGCGACGGCTTCGCTCAGGTGATCCACGAACGGAAACATAGCAGGTACTTCAGTTGATGTTGTGAAAGTAAAGTGCGGGTCGCGAGTCGGGCGCTGCGGGACGCTACCCACGCCTGCTAGCCCAGCTGCGGCGCGAGCCTTCGCGGTCTTGTCCCTGATCAACGCCCGACCGGCTGCGAGGGCGCGTATGATGCCTGCGGGTCGCCTGCCTCCTGTCGGAGGCTGCCGATAGGGTGCAACCCATGCTCAGGACGACCCCGCGACACGCGACCTCGACACCGGTCGGCGAACGCCGACGGATTACTGCAGGCGACACGCCTTCCGTCGGGTCGGGCGGCGGGCTCTGATGGCGCGGCCAGCTGGTCGCTACGCCGCGGTTTCCATGTTCTCCGGCTGCGGCGGTATGGACCTCGGCGCGGAGCAGACCAAGCGTGTGGGCGTCGTCTGGGCAAACGACATTGAGCCGTGGGCCGTCGAGACGTATCGGCGCAACCTGGGTCGGCACATCGTTGCCGAAGATATCGCGGAGCTCGACGTGCCAGACGTGCCCTGCGACATCCTGCTCGCTGGACCGCCGTGCCAGGACTACTCCACCCTTTGGAATCACGACGGCCTGAAAACCGCGCGGGGCAACCTGTTCCGCCATGTCGCGCGGTTCTTGGACGGGCTGCGTCCGGCGGCCTTCGTGCTCGAGAACGTGCCGGGCCTCCTCTCCGCCAACCACGGGGCTGCGTGGACCCTCGTCCGGCACGCTCTGCGGTCGCCGTCGAGCTTCGTGAGCGGCCCGAGGAATGGGCCGGGTGTGCGGTACGACCTGTCGGCCCAGGTCATCGATATGGCAGACCTGGGCGTCCCGCAGCACCGCGAGCGCCTGATCGTCGTCGGGGTGCGCCGGGACCTGAAGGTTCGGCCGCCGATCATCCCGGAGCCCTACGCCGGGCGGCACGTGACAGTCGCCGATGCACTCGACACAAGTCCCATCCCGGACGACGCGCCGAACCACGAGCGCGGGCTCGACGGACCTGAGGTAGTCAAGCGCCTCGAGCTCATCCCGCCGGGGGCGAACTACGGCGTGATCCCTGAGGGGCACCCGTCGGCGGTCAAGGGGCTCATCAGCCACGTCTACCGGCGGCTGGACCCGGACAAGCCGGCCTACACGATGATCGCGGGCGGCGGCGGCGGCACGCACGGCTACCACCACGTCGAGCCGCGGCGGCTGAGCAACCGCGAGAAGGCGCGGCTGCAGGGCTTTCCCGACGACTTCGTCTTCGAGTACGGGACGGTGCGCAACCGGGCATCGGCGTACGCTCGCGTCCGCCGGCAGATCGGCAACGCTGTCCCGCCTCCGGCAGCGAAGGAGATCGTCGACGCGCTGACTCAGATGCTGCTGTCAGCAGGCGTGCCGACCCGCAGGGCAGCCGAGCTGAACGCTCTACGCCGGCTGGCAGGACGCACCACCCAACGTGAGCGCCAAGCCGAGAGGAAGGCAGCCGGCTAGTGACAGACCCCCGAGAAGTGTCGGACGAACTACCCGCTGTCGCCGCCTTGCGGTCGCTGTCGGTGTTCAGCGCCGACCAGGCCGGCGCCTACCGCGAACACTTCCAGCGTCTGGGCGAGGCGCTCGGCGCAGATGTCCCCACCCGCTTGGCTCAGTACGTCGCCACGTGGGCCGAGTCCGGGCAGGCTGGGGCCGTGGTGTTGACCGGCAACGCCGGTACGGGCAAGACCGCAGTGGCGGAGACGTACTCCCGCGCCGTCGGGGGCGACCTTCCCGAAGGCGACGACCTGCGCGAGGTCGCCTCGGGCCGCTGGGTGGTCAAGGATCTCTCGGGGCTTCCGGACGACGCGGCGCGGCGTTCGACGCTGCAGGCGGTCCTCAGGGGCCTGGCGACAGAATCCGGCCAGTATCTGGTGTGCGCGAACGAGGGCGTCCTGCGCGACGCGCTCGACATACTCGACCACGAAGACCTCGCCTCAGCCCTCGACCAGGCGCTGCGCAGCGGGGCAGCTGAGGTTGGCAAGCTGGTAGTGGTCAACGTCAACCGCCAACGCCCGACCGCGCCTGGGCTCTGGGACGCCCTGCTCGACTTCCTCGTGCGCGAAGATCTGTGGTCCGGCTGCGCCGGCTGCCCGTTCGACCTCGGCAGCTGCCCCATGCGCAACAACGCCGAAGCGCTGCGGGACCCGCAGGTACGCGAGCAGCTGCGGACCCTGGTCCGCCTCGGCGCCGGCGAAGCGGTGCCGACAATTCGGGAAGTCCTCTCGGTGCTCGCCTGGGCCGTCGTCGGCGACCGGACGTGCAAGCACGTCAAGACCGCGACGCGCGACATGGAAAGGGCCGCCTTCACCGCCACCGACGGGTACTTCACCCGAGTCGTGGGCGGAGGCCTGACGCTCGACGCCATCGAGCGCTCGCCGCTGATGGCGGGGATGCGCACTGCCCAGCTGGGGCACGTCAGCGACCTGGAGATCGACGGCTGGCTGCGGGACACCACCGGAGCGCCCGACGTGGTTCGGCTGCTCGCCGGCGATCCGTCGCTGGTCGAGGACGGGCCCGACGGCAGCCTCGCCCTGGCTGGGAGCCGCTCGCCGCAGGACCGGGTGCGCACCAAGCAGGGGACCATGACGTTCCACCACCTGGGTGAGCTTGTGAGCACCAGCGAAGACCCGACGAAGGTAGACGACGGGTTGGACGCGCTCGTCTCAGGCGACCGGGACAGCAACGCGCCTGCCCAGGTGCTGTGGCGCCAGCGCCTCTATTTCGAGGCCAGCCAAGCGCTGGGCGGCGCCGACGTCGCGTCGAGGCGGCTGCTGGGATACCGCTACGTCGCCGACCTCGTGCGCTTGGCGCAGAAGGCCGCCCGCAGCGAGGACGTCGTCATCGAAGTCTCGGAAGTGGTGCGCGGCCTGAACTTCCTCGTCACCGGGTTCTCCAGCCCTCACGAAGGGCTCGTCGTGCCAGACCCCGCCTGCCTGTTCGCCCGCGACCCCGGTTCCTTCCGACCGGCGAGGCCGTCGCTGGTTTACGGACTCGTCCCGCTGGAGCGGCTGTCTGCGCGGGTGCCGGACCGCGGGCTCGTGGAGCGGCTGCTGGATGTCGACCACGTCGACGTAGAGCTGGTCGTGGACGGCCGCGACGACTTGTCGCTGCGGATCCGCCCGAAGATGTACGAGGCCATCCGCGAGGCGGCTGACTTCCAGGGACCCGTCGGCCAGGGCGTCGCAGAGATGAACGACCTGCGCGGCTTCTACAGCCGGCTTGCCTCGGCGGAGGCCGCTGGCGACGCCATCCGCGTCGCCGATCCCGACTCCGACCCGCCGGCACTGGTTAAGGTCAACCTTCCGTACTTCGCGACCTCCCGGAGGGCGTAGTGCTCCTCGAGAACCGGAACCTCACCCCCGGCCGGGTCGCACAGGTACTGTTCGGCTTGGACCCCGACCGCGACGAGCGGGCTCCGCAGCTGTGCGCGGAGACTCTGCTCACCCTCGCCCAGAACCGCTACCGCGCCCCGGCCAGCAGCGACGAGCTGCGCAGTCCCAAGCGGCAGCGATTCGCCCTGCGAAGCTTGGCGCTCGCCACCAACTTCCTGGCAGGCCGGGAGGGGCGCGCGGGCGAGGACAACATGACGCCGAACCTGTACGGCAAGCTGCTCGCGTCGGGTTCCGATGTCCGCAACAGCGCCAATTTGGCGCTGGCCCAGAGCGCCCTGCAGGGGCTCGTCGACCCGGACACGCAGCGAGGCCAGCCGGGGGCGTGGCTGCTGCGGCCGTTCCACGAGTCGCTGCTGTGGTATGACGCGCGCAAGGCGCCGAGCCGACCTGACTGGACAGTGCGCAAGGTGTACATGCGTGGCAGCGGGATCACCCTCGCCCGCCTGCTGCTCGCGCCGACCGACCCGAAGGCGGCCGAGCAGGGGGCGCGTGCTGTCTCCGCCATCCGCGAGGCCCTGACGGGGCCGAGTCCGCTGGCGGACATCAGCCGCCGCCTGGAATCGGCACTGCAGACCGACGTGCCGTTCACCACCAAGACGCCGGACACCGAAGAGGACGAGAAGGCAGCTTGGGAGCGGGGCGAGGACGAGCTGCTGCAGCCGCTCGCGGCTAGCTTGTGTCGTCACGCCGAGGGGGTGATGTGCCAGGGCAGCGCCAGCGGGCCGGCCAAGCTGTGGCAGCTGCGCACCATCCTCGCGCTGGACCTGGCGGTACACGCCCTGAGGGTCGCCTGGGACGCCACGTCGACACCCGAGGAAGACCGCTTCCTCCTGCTGAGCTTCGGCGGGGGGCCGCGGGCGCAGGACCGGGTCCGGCAGCGGTCGGAAGAGTCGTACCGGCGGGCCCGGATCCGGCTCAACGAGGCGACGATCTCCACGGTCGCCCGCATCATGCGCCAGCTGGTGGAGGGAAAGACCGTCGTGTGGGCCGACGAGTTCGAGAACCGGCGCAACAAGCTCGACGGTGAGAAGGGCCCCGACGGGCTGCTGCACCAGCTCACCAAGCTGACCGCCCGCAGCGCGGACGACGAGTACCTGCGGCTGGCGCGCACGTCGGTGGAGAGCGCGAACTACGGCCGGGCTGAGGACGGGTTCCGAGTTCTGCTGGAGTCGGTGGGGCTCGTTGCTGGGACCCGCTACCGCTACCTGACAGCTACGCCGGACTTGCTGGCTGCCCTCGTGGGCGCTCTGTCGAGCCGGATGCCGATGCCCAGCAACGAGTTCTTCGCAGCAGTGCGGCAGGAGTGGGGACTGGTGATCAACCAAGAGTCGGCGGCGTCTACGAGCCTACGCGGCCAGGTCGACGGGGCCGGCCTCGAGCGCAACGCCCGCCGGGCCGAGAGGCTCATGAGCGAGGCGGGACTGGCGCTGAGCTTGTCCGACCGGACCACCGTGGTCGGCGAGCGTGCGCAGAGGCGGTCGATGTGAGTCAGCGGCTCGGCGGCGCACTGGCCGCACACATCAGAAACATGGGCGGAAGCTCCAAGTTCGTCCTAGTTGAGGGTGTCCCGACCAGCCTCGCTCTGGGCATGGTGGCGGCGTGGAGTGAGGCGCTTCCGCCGTTGGCCGTAGTGTCCGACTGCCCCCGCCGCTTCGGCGCCCATGCGCTGTCGGGCTCGGGGACGGGACTGCGCAACCGCTACCCGCAGGGCATCGTGCTGGTCCTGTGCGAAGGTCTGCAGGTCCCGGACCGCAGTGGCCTCAACTTGTTCGAGAACGTGTCGCCCGGCGTGCTCCTGGACTCCCCCGAAGGCTTGCTCACGATTGCCCGTCAAGAACCGGCCGCCAGCCTCGACGGCCCGGTGCGAGCGGTGCGGGAGGCCATCGCCCGGGTAGGCATCGCCCACAAGCCGAGCGCGGCGCAGGTAGCGGCATACTTCGACCTGGTCGCTGCCGGTGAAGACCCCCTGAAGAGCCTGCCCGCCCTGGGCGCCTTCGCCGACACCGCCACCGGCGAAAGGGTCGACGCCGACCGCATCGGCGACAACCTCGCCCTCGCCGCCCGCCGCACCAGCGACGACGTCCTGCGGCCCAGCGCCTACACCGAAATTCGCCGGCGCGCCGAGATGGTCCTCGGCCGGCGGCCCAGGCTGCGCAACGAGCCGGCGGAGGCGTCCGCCGCCGCGGCGGCCGTGATGACAATGCTGCAGTCCGGCAGCGAACAGTTGCTTCAGGAGCTGGAGTTCGACGAGGCACGCGAGATCCTCGAACAGCGCACCAAGGACCTCGCCGACGTCGCGCTACAGGCGCTGGCCGATTACCAGCGGCGACACGAGGACGAGCGGGTTGCGCTGCTGCCCTGGCCTAGGTACCACTCGCGCGCAGAGGAACTTCGCCGCTCCGCTCAGCAGCGAGACGCCGCGCGGGACTTGCTCGACCTCGACGAAGCCCAAGCCCACGGCATCTTCGACAGGCCGACCAGGATCAAGCTCGAGAAGCTGCTGCGCGACAAGGCCATCAGCGGCAGCAATCCGTCTTGCCCCGAAAATGCCCTGATCAAGGCGGTGCAGCAGCTCGGCGGTCCGCTGAAGCGCATCAGCCTCCTCAGCCCGAAGCCGTCGGCAGAAAACGCGAAGCCGAACCGCAGCGGCGCGGTGCGGTGCATCACCCTCGGCTGCGCGCGGCTGCGGCTGGGCGGGTTGATGCGCCGGCTCGAAAGCCGGGGGGTCGAAGTTGACGGCCTCCTCCTCCAGCCGGCCGACACCGACAAAACCGTCGAGGCATCCTTCCACGACGCTGACCTCGCCTCGGGGGAACTCGCGCTGTTGCAGCTGCGGCTCCACGCCGCCGACGGCAGCACGGTCCAAGTCGACTGGCGGCCCGACCTCGACGACGCCGCACTGCTGCGCGCCGCGCTGCTGTTCGCTGAGGAGACCGCCCTCACCCTGACGGCGGCCGACGAGCCGACCCTCTCGTCGTTCTGCAGCAACGAGGTACCGAGCCCGCAGCCCGTTTCGAATGAACTGAAGCCGCTCGCGCACGAGCTACGCGAGCTTGCGCAGCTGTCGCTGCAGGAAGGGCTCAGCCCTCAGCCCTTGCGCAGGTGGGCTACCAGCTGGGCTGCCGCCAGCAACGACAAGGCACCCGGCGCGGAGGCCGAGGTGGCAGAGGCACTCTCGCTAGCGGGGGCGGTCGAGGGCCCGGCCCACTGCGTGGCTCTCACCGGCTTCGCGCCACTGAAGGCCGAGTGGCTCGCCCAGTACCTCGACGCGCTGTGGTCCCTGCTCGACGCGGCCGACGCAAGCGACGACAAGCCTGTCGCCGCGACGGCCGCTGGAATCGCCCGCACGACAGCCTCGCACCACCCCGCCCACGTTCGCGCGCGCCTGCGGGACAAAGCCATGCTGCCCACCAGCGAAGGGCGGCTCTGGAGCCTCTACGGCGGGGCCAACACCCGCGACGAAAGCGGCTACGCCGGCGCGGCGTTGACCTCGGTCGTGGTCCGGCTGCTTTCGCTGCAGCCTGAGGCCGCCGGGCACCTGCGCTGCCTCGCCTACGGGCCCGGCGCCGCCGACCTGCTCGTCTCGCAGGCAGTCAAGCTGATCGGCCGCAAGACCGGCCGCGGCACCGTCGCCAAGATCGAGGTGTTCTGCGTCGGGGAGGAGCCGACCGACAGGCCGCACTGGCAGACCCTCGCACGTGCGGACGAAGAGCTGCGCGACAGCCGCGACGTGCTGGAGCTGCGTTACCTCGACAGCCTCGCCCGGGCCCGCGAGGTCCTGCAGCAGCCGGGTTCGCCGAACCCGGCGGTACACCTCGCGCTGGTGACCGGAATCAGTGACGGCGGGAACCGGCTGCAGATCGAGTTCCCCGAAGTGCCCGCACCGCGGGAGGACTCCGAAGTGCTCTTCGCTCCCCGGACCTCGCAGCGGCCTGGGAAGGAGCGGCGCATGCTGCTGATGCCGCCCGCTACGACGCGTGCCGGCATCACGTGGTTGAAGCTGCAGGCGGCTGTGGACGAATCCTGGCCGGAGGAAGGCGAGAAGATCCCGGTGCCCGAGGTCCGCACCGGAGCTATGGACATCGCCGAGCAGCTTCGGGAGGTCCACGACCTCGCGCTCTGGGTGGCCACCCTCGACCGCTACGCCACCCGCGACAGCCTCGAGCAGGCCCTCGGCGCCCACCGCATCGCCATCCTGCACCAGGAGCGCCGACTCGGTGGCGACAGCCCGCTGTCGCTGGTGCTAAGCCAGAAGTCGGGCGGCCCGGCAGACCGCGCCATCGGCCGCAGCCTGCGTGCAGCCAACATCGTCGCCGACCGGGACGTCGCCTTCAGCGTAGGGACTGACCTCCGCAAGGTTGCGAGCCAGGGCTACGGCATCCTGGCCCTCGAGGCCGCCACCAGCGGCACGGGCATTAATGAACTCGTCGGCCACGTCGTGGCATTCTCGCTGCTTGCCCGCACGACCACCCCCTGGCCTTTGCCGCCGGGGTGCCGCGTCCTGCTCGTCAGCCTCGACGAGTACCGGCACTGGTTCCCCAGCCGCCGCGCGGACCTTCTCGCAATCGCACTCGACCCCTCCGAGGAAGGGGTCCACGTCGCGGCCATCGAGGTGAAGGCCAGGCGCAGCGACGAAACTGACGCTGCTGCCGGTGCTCTCGACCAGCTCAACCAGACGCTCGCGGCCACTAGGTGGGCCGCCTACCCCGAGCCCGGGTCCATCCACAGCCGCCTGTGGCTTAACCGCATCGCGGAGGCCGCCTACTCGGTGGCACGGGAGTCGCGCTTCAAGCTGGACGCCGATGAACTGGCGGCGCTTGAGGCGTTCCGAACCGGCACGGGGACCCTGGAGTGGGCGGGCGTCGGCCTGGTGTTCGGCCCCAACGTCGAAGAGTTCGACAGGTACTACCCGAGGGAGGTGGCCAGCGACATCGTCCCCGTGGTGCTGCACAGCATCAAACTCACCGAGGACCTGCTGCTCGAAGCCGCGCAGGTGCGCATCACGGACCTCAGGACTGTCGAAGCCGAGCGCCCGCCTCTCAAGGGCGGACGGACGCGGCGCAGGCCCGAGGCCAAGCCCGCAGAGCAGGCGCAGCCGCCGGCCGACACAACCCGGGACGCTGACGTCCCCGAGCCTGCCCGGCCCTCGCCAAGCGAGGCCGCGCCGTCGAACCCTCAGGCTACTGAGCCGCAGCAGCAGGCGCACACCTCCGAGCCGAGCGCGACCGAGGAGCCGCGCAGGCACACGGAGCCGACTACGTCCGCCACGGAACCGGTCCCGTTCCGCGCCCCGGTCTTGGGCTGGGACGCCATCACGGGCGAGGAGGTGCGCTGGCACCCGGCCGGCCCCGAGCAGGGGGTGCTCCAGAACGGCCACGTGGAGGTGTGGGGCAGCTCGGGTATGGGCAAGACGCAGTTCACAATGAGCCTGCTCGCGCAGCTCGCCCACCACAGCGGGAGCAAGTTCGGCATCGCCGACTTCAAGAACGACTACAGCGACGAAACCGGCTTCCCCCAGCTCGCCGGGGCGAAGTTCCTCGACCTCTGGAACGGCGGCGCTCCGTACAACCCCCTCGCCCTGGAGGACTTCACCGACCGCTCCGTCGACACCGCTGTCATTGAACTGCGCGACACCGTCGAAGTCGCCACCAAGTCCTTCACCCGGATCGGTGTCAGGCAGCGCGGCAAGCTGGAAAAAGCGCTGCGTAGCGCCTATGCGGTCGGCCGAAGGGAGGGTCGCTGGCCGACACTCCGACTGCTCGACGACGAGCTCGACGACGACCTGAAGGGGGTGATCGGCGACCTAACCCGCAACGAACTGTTCCGAGAAGGTCCACCCCTTGGCGAAGTAATCGATCAAAACGTCGTCTTCGGGCTGAGCCGAATTCCTGGCAATGGCCAGACGACCGTCCTGGCTGCCGGCTTCATCCTCTCGGCGCTGCTCCTGCGGGTGCAGTCGCTGCCACCCGTGCCGAACTCCGTCCGGTACGTCGCTGTAGTGGATGAAGCCCACCGCGTCGCTGCCTTCAAGGCCGTCGACACCATGATCCGGGAAGGGCGCTCAAAGGGTCTCGGCGTCTTGCTTGCCACCCAGCAGCCCGGAGACCTGCCTGACGTCGTCGCTACCAACGCCCAGACCAAGGTGTGCTTCCGGCTGCCTGACGCCACCGTCGCCGCGGCAGCCGCCCGCAAGCTCAACCCAAACGACTCGCGCCTGGCCGAGCAGATCCGGACCCTTGGCAAGGGCGAAGCACTGGTTAGCTTCGGCGGCACCAAGCCCCGGCTGCTGCGCATGACACAGGCATACCGTGACCGTCGCCAACTCGGACTCCCTACCGAGGAGGCCGCAACCGGACAATGAAGATAGAGCAAGGGCGGCCTGCCACCGCGAGGCGGACGCCCCGACACGAAACGGCCGCACGTTCCTGGGCAAGCAGCCCAGGGGTGCGTGACCGCATGCAGCGCCAGCGGACCCGCGACACTCAGCCCGAGCTCGCGATACGACGCCTGCTACACGCCGCCGGACTGCGCTACCGCGTCGACGTAGCACCCACACAATCGCTCCGTCGACGCGCTGACATCGTCTTCGGCCCAGCCCGTGTGGCCGTCTTCGTTGACGGATGCTTCTGGCACGGATGCCCGCAGCACGGAAGCCGCAAGACCAAGGCCAACACCACCTACTGGTCGGAAAAAGTCGCACGTAATCAAACCCGGGATGTCAGCACCGACCGTGTCCTCACGAATAACGGCTGGCATGTCATCCGCATCTGGGAGCACGAGGACCCTCAGGAAGCCGCCGAGCGAATCGCCGGCAGTGTTTACGAGCGGCGATGCTTTAAGCAGTCACACGCCTGAAGCTGGCCCTCATATTGAGGCGGATAGGTTGGTACAGCACCGCTTCAAGCGTCGCCAAGGCGGACAGGGTGCACCTGTCACGCAGCGACAGCCGTGCTCCTACGCGGCGCCGGCCGGCATGGATCGCAAGGTTGCCTCTCGCGGCGGTTGATCAGCCCTCAGTTGTGACGGTGCTTGTGCGGAAACGAACCAGCCGTGAAATGTTCCGGGTGGGCGCGTAGCCGCAGCGGTCCGTCCCTGCCCGTAGGCGACCGCGGGCGGAGTGGCAGTTGGGCGTACGCACCGGGCGAGGTTCATGGCGTGCTGGGCGATGCGCGCGGCGGGACACATGCCGCGGTGCTTGGTGCACTGCAGGTTGCGGCAGTTGCCGTTCTGGTCGGGTTGGTGGGCGGCGGTGACGTCGAGGGCGAGCCGCCACAAGAGCGGGTCGGTCACGTCGTCGGGTATCGCGGCAAGCAGGCTGAGGCGCTCACTGGACACGTGGGTTTCCTTCTGTCGGTCGTGTTCGCCGTCCGCCGGGACGAGTGGCAGACGGCAAATACGATCGACGCTCACCTTCAACTGAAGGTCAAGTCGTTCGTCTGCTCGTGGCTTTGAGGTGCGAGGAGCAGGCGCAGTGCGATGTGCTGCGGCTGCCGGCCGAGGGTTGGCGGCGGTGGGTTTGTTTGGCGGCGGGGCGTGGCCCGAGCGGCCTGAGGAAGCGGACCAGGAGCAATCCTGACACCGCGACTCAGGGGGCCGACTCAACGCTTTCGATCGAGGCGCAGTCCGCTCCGGTCGCTCGGTGCGCGCCCGTACGGCGGGTGACGGTTACCGGCCCGGCTAGCTGGCGGTGGGGGTGGGCCCGGCGGCGTGCGGCGGCCTGCAGGCCGCCCCACGCGCCGTGTGTTCCGCTCCCCTCATCAGGCGGCCCGCTCGTCCGGGGTGGGCTGGTCGTGGGTGCGGTATTGGTCGTCGTGGTGGGTGTCGGTGTAGGGCAGGTCGATGAGGCGGAGACGGCCGGTACGGCCGAGTAGTTGCCAGATCTGGTGGGCAGGGCTGGCGGCGAGGGCGGTGCGCAGTTCGGCGGTGGTGGTGGCAATGGCCGCCTCCAGGCTGGTGCCGGCGAGGCGGTGGTGCAGGTTCGCCTCGCGTCGTGCGGAGGGTAGGTGCAACAGCACCGGCCATGCCCAGGTGCTCATCCTGTACAGCCGCTCGTACTTGATGACCTTGTTGATGAGGACCTGCAGGTTCTCGCCGCTGGTGTCGTACTCGAGGAAGAAGGGCACGGACCGTCCCCACTCGGTCCACACCCCGGCGCCGTCCGGGCGGGGAAAGCCGGTCGCTCCGGCGAGGATGATCTGCGGGTCGCCGCCTTTGCGGTAGAGAGTGCCGGGTTCGTGGTAGGCCGACGCGGGCTGCCAGCGGACGAGGTCGCTGTCGGGGTGGGTGCGGGCGTGGGCGGCGAGGTCGATGAAGACCTGGTTGCCGCCGAGCAGGTGCGGCAGGTCCGGTCGGTTGGTCAGGGAGTGTTTGCGGCGGCGGGCTTGGTCGCGGCGGCCTCGTGGGAGTCCGCGTTGGGCGTGGACGTGGTCGTAGCCGAGTTGGTCCAGGACGTAGTGGTAGGGGTAGGAGCCGCCGTCCGCTTTGTTGGGTCGGAAGCGGTCGACCGCTCGCAGGGCGGTAAGGCGGCGCAGGCGGCGTTGGGTGAAGTCCAGGGATGGGAACAGGGCGGCGGCGATCTGGTCGGTGGTGAGCACGCCGTGGTCGTAGAGCCAGCCCAGGAGCCGGTCGTCGCGGGCGGTGATGCTGGCCTGCAGTCGCAGCAGCGGGTCCGCGGTCGGTAGGTGTTTACCCATGGGCACCAGCCCTGGGGGAGAGACCCGAGACTGGAGGGTCTGTCTGGAGCGGTCCCCGACTCCTGACAGCGGGGCTGACCTGGGCTGTGAGCGGCCGTGAGGGGTCAGGTTGGGGGTCAGGATCAAGACGGACGGTAGAACGGAGATCGGCACTGACCGCTGAAGCGCCGGGCGCAACGGGTTCGGCGTGACGCTGCGGTGAGGATGGGTGTGAGTCGGGCCGGTGACGCTGGTGAGGTTCGCGGTGCGGGGTGATCATCGTTGTTGCTCCAAGGTCACAGGTGCGAGTGGGTGTGAGATTGGTGTGCCGCCCGGCATAGCGGGCCGGAGCAACCGGAGGTCGGTAGTCGCTGTCCGGCAGTTTGGTTGGACATGCCAATCTCACTGGTCTCGCCCGTGTGGCGAACTTCCGGTGACACGGGCAGTCAGTCGCCTGTCCGACCGAAGTTGGTCACAGCGGCTGCGACCTGCGGTGCGAGAGCCGTAGGCGTTGTCGTTCGGGTTCGAAGCGAACGGTAACCTCCGACAGTCCCTGACAGTGACCGGGTAAGCGCTTCGCTGGGTCGCCCCGGTCTGCTCCTCGACCGGCCCACGGGCCGGTCGAGGAGCAGCGCAAGGTTGGTCAGGGGCGCGGCGGGTAGTGGTACTCGCCGTCGGCGACGGATTCGTCGTAGGGGCGCTCGGGGTCGTAGATGGGGTGTGGGGCTCGGGGCCGTACCTCCTTGAAGGTCACGGTGTCGGGCGGCCACTGCTCGGGGGTGTGGGGAAGGTCGGTCAGGGCGAGGCGGTGTGTCTCGCCGATCGGCTGCCAGACCGGGTCGGCCGGATGGCCGTGCTCGGGGTTGCTGGTGACGACGGTGAGGTGCCGCGTGTTGCGGCGCTCGAGGTAGCGGCGCAGTTCCTGCTCTCGCTGCGGGTCGGCGGCGTGGAACATCAGGGTCGCCAGGCCGGATTGTTCGGCCAGGTGTCGGTAGCCGTGGATGCGGTCGGCGAGGTCGGCGGGACGGATCTCCCCAGGGTCGGGCTGGTACCAGAACGCGTGGCGGTTGCGGTCGTGGATGTACTCGCCGTGCCAGGCGGTATGCCGGGCCGCGGTGACGTATCGGCAGGTGCGCGGTGACCACCAGGTGCGTAGGTCACTCCCGGGTTTGGCGAGCGCGCGGGTCGCGAGGTTGACGAAGAAGTCGTTGGCCTGCAGCAGGCCGGGCAGGTTCGGATGTTCGCGGAGCCGGTCGCGGGCCCGGTACACCTGCGCCGGTGTGACATCGCGGTCTTCGCCGAGTGGGGTGAGTTGGGCACCGATCGGGCCGAGGCACCACCAGGTGTCGGCGGTGGCCGCGGTGCTGATGTTCCAGAGGCGGTCGATCCAGCCGCGGCGGGCGAGGATCGCCAGACGTCGGGTGGCCGACGCCGTGGTGGTGGCGAAACCGAGTGCGGTGAGCTGCGCGGTGGTCAGGACGCGGTGCTCGGCGAGCATCTCGACGGCCCACCAGTCGGGCCGGCGCATGCGGCGGCTCTCGGCCAGAAGCAGCTCCGCCGGGATCGGTCGGGTGGACGGGACAGTGAACTGGGGATGGTAGGTGGTCGCCATGACCGGTACCTCCAAGATGGCGCCACCCCGGATAGAGGGTGGCAGGGGTGGATGAATGCCCGGGCGACCGCATCGGTGCGGCGCACCACGGGCGGATCACGCCGCCGCGGTCGTGCGTCGCGGTGGGTGACAGGGCACCGGCTCGCCGCTTCCGTGCCCGGACGGCAGCCCCGGTACGGAGCTGGCTGGTCCGCGCGGCCGGATCACCGGCCGGTCGTGCGGTACGGCGAGAATCTGAGCGCGGCTTGTGGCGCCGTCATTAAGGAACCGCCGTTTGTGTGCTCTGGCGAACGCCTGCCTCACTCACAGCCACTCACAGCCACACAACGAGGGGTTTCCTCAGGTGAGGTGATCTGTCCCAGGAGCCCTCACCGGGGGAAGTGACGGCGCCGCGAGAAGAGGGAGCCGACCTAGGCGACTGCCGTTGACGTAGCGGCAGTGGTGGCGAGGCGGCGGCGGCTGGCGGCGCGCAGACTGGCCCGGCGTTCGGCTCGCGCCGCCAACGCCTCGGCGGCCTGCGGGGACGCCGCGCCGGTCAGCATCCCGTCGGCGAGGGCTTCGGCGAGGCGGGTGTCGATGCGCCCCAGCCGCATGCGCAGGGCGTCGGTGCTGATGCCCCATCCGGGCCGCGATGGGTTCCATGGCTCGCCGTCCCAGCCGTACGTCGATGTAGGGCTGCTCGTCGTCGGCGTCGAGGATCCCCAGGCGTGCCGCGCGGCGTACCAGCACGTCCGGATGCCCGTAGGGCACCTGCGGGGTCCGCGGTCCCGTGACGCGCTCCACGTCCTCGACCGGAACGAACTCGTTGGCCTGCTGACGTAGCGCGTGCCCGGCGCGCCACCCGGCCCGGCACAACGACGCGTACGGTGCCCGGTGGGCCACATCCACGTGGTCCCGCAGCGCCGCCAGGAATCCCGCGAGGATCTCCGCGCTGATGTCGTCGGGGTCACCGCGGTATCCGTCGGACAACCGCCTCGCGTAGCGGCGTAGCGCCGGCATCGCCATGCCGACCGCGGCGATGACCCACTGCGGCCCGGCCAGGCGGGCTCGACGGATCAGCTCCCGCCACACCGCGTCGCGAGCGGTGTAGGCGCACGGGTTGGCCAGTAGCCAGTCCCGCAGCGTCGGCAGCGCCACGACGCCTCTTGGCAGGCCGTCATCCGGACTGAACCCGTCGAGGTCGAGGGACAGGGGCGCCGGGTCGCTGGTCAGCGCGGCGAACGCGACATCGACGGCGTCCAGGGGTGCGGCAGGGAAGATCGTGTCGGACACACTCATGATCAGTACTCCTAGGCCAGTGAGGCCATCGGGCGTCGCCGCCGTGTTCTGGCGACGCTGGAATGCCGATTACGCCACGACTGACTCACAGGCACTCACAGCGCAGGTCAAGCCGGCTTTCGCGCCCAGCCGGCCGCTGCGGTATCTCGAGCGAACTCCGGACGCGAGGCGGCACTAGACAGGCGATGCGGGACGGGTCGCGGTACTCCTGAGCAGGGCTGTGAGCCACTGAGGCACGCCAAGCGCGGCACTCAGACGGCTCAGCGACGAAGCCGCGATCGTGGGGCCGCCCCACCACTCACAGCGACTCACAGCCGCTCACAAAGACTCACAGCGACTCACAGCGGCGTTGCACCCGCTGCCGGCGCCCGAACGCCGACGGCGGCGCCGGTGGTGACGCGAGCCCCGACCACCTCCTGCGTCCCCGGGGCGGGCCATCGTGCCTGGCGCCGTACCCGTGTCGGTCGCCGGTGCAGGCACCAGTGATGAGGACTCCACCGGCACCGGCTGCCTTGTCCGGGAACGGGCGACCCGGTGTCAACGGTGCTTATCGATGGAGATCTTGTCCCTGCATCCGGCGGTGACCGTGTCCGAGGGGACAGGAACGTCGGCGGGGGAGCTGTGTCACCTTGTCCGGCCAGGCAATCGTCGGCCGGTCATATGACGTCGAGATCTGTTGACCGTTTCCGTGCGCGCGGCCATGGCCTCAAGGCGGGAGGAAGGTGTCCTCAACGTCCGGCCAGAGTGTCCGCGGCGTCGCACGTGTCATCGATGTTCGTCGTTGACAACGTGTCCGGCGTGGTTGCTGAGCAGGGCGGGGACATTGTGGCCACGCGCGTGTCCCTGGCCCGGAGTGACGCTGGCGCCGACCGCGACCGTCCGTCCCGTGGTGGCGGTGGCCAAACCGGCATGACATCCCTGCGCCGCATGGACGAGCGTGTCAACCGTCCGCAGGCCGTGTCCGCGCCTACCGGGTAAGGACATGTCCACGGACATCGTGTCCATCGAACCTCATGTGTGCCTGACCGGTCGTCGCCGCTGGGCGTGTGACACGTAGGCACCCTGGCCGAGCCGTCGGTGGACACGGTGTCGCAGCATCGGTGAACCGTCGCACCACCCACCGTGTCATCGACACCTGCCACTGTCCGGTTGGTGGGCGCCGAGGCGGTGGCCCATCCGTGTCGGATCGGCGCCGGCCCGGGACGCATGGCCGGACGGGCAGCCCTGTGAGCCTCTGTGAGTGGGTGGTGAGTCACATAGGCGTTCGCCAGAGCACACAAGCGCGGGTTTACAGATGTCAGCGTCTCACCGACGCCACGCGAAGCGCATCCGGCCTCACCGCGGTGCGCCCCGCGCCCGAGCCTGTACCGCCCGTACTCACCGCCGAGGAGATGACGATGAGATCGTCGAGACGCACTCGAACCGTGTCACCTCGGTCCGGGGATGGACCGGCCGGCGGTGAGCGGGAGCCGACGTGGACGGCCGAACGGGTCCGCGCCCTGGGCGCCAGCACCGACCTGGCCACCGCCGCGGCGGTGCTCGGCATGTCCCGCTCCGCCGCTTACAAGCTGATCCGCCGCGACGCGTTCCCCGTGCCGCACTTCCGCGTCGGCGCCCACTACCGGATACCCACGGCCCCGCTGCTGGCCACCCTGCGCCTGGACGACCGCGACACGTCCGCGCCTCAGCGAAACCCCGACGCCCTGGACTCACCGCCATAGGTGCCCTGCCGTGCCGACGGACACCACCCGTGCAGCCTTCGGGCCGCAGCCACACGGGCCCCTCTGCTCCAGCCTTCCCACTCTTCAGCCGGACCCTGTCGTGACGGATCCGGCGACTTGATCGTGCCCGCAAATGACGCGTGGATGTCGATCAGCGGAAACCGATGCATCCCAACCTGATCGAGGAGCACCACCTGCCATGCCTGACGGAGGCATCTTCAAGCGCTGCGGCTGCCGCCACCCTGACACCGGCAAGCCGCTCGGCAACGAATGCCCGAAACTGCGCCGCCCGAACCGCTCCTGGAGTTTCGAGCACGGCCACTGGACCTACCAACTCGAACTTCCACCCACCGCCGACGGCGGGCGTCGGCAACTACGCCGCTCCGGCCTACCCACCCGGCGGGCCGCCGCCGACGAACTCGACCACGCCCGGGAACTGCTCGCCCTAGCCAAGGGCGACCGGCGCCGCCGGACCGAGATCGGCGACCTGCTCCAGAACGCCGCACGCACCAAACGGCCCCTGCCCGAGGTCGACCGGATCCGCCAGCGGCTGCGCGGCGACGGCCCTCTCGCTGACGCGCCCACCGTCGCGGACTACCTCACCGGCTGGCTGACTCACCTCAGCGTGGACGACAACACCCTGCGCGGCTACGAGTCCATCGTGCGGGTGCATTTGATTCCGCACCTCGGCGAGGTTCCGCTGGACAAACTGCGCACCAGCCACGTCCGTGCCATGTTCGCCGCTATCGAACGCCGCGGCGACGACATCCGCGCCGCGAAGACCAGTCCCGACCCGGCGGTGCGCAGGTCGGTCGCCGGAGTGCGGCCTACCGGCCCCACGACCCGCCAGCGCATCCGCGCCTGCCTGCGCAAGGCCATCAACGATGCCCTCGCCGACGAACTGATCGTCGGCTCCAACCCGGCCGCGCTGGTCAAGACCCCGGGTGACCGGCCGCTGCCGATCGTGTGGGAGGACGAACGCGTGCAGCGTTGGAAGGACACCGGCGAGGTGCCCGGACCGGTGATGGTATGGACCGACGCGCAGGTGGTGGACTTCCTCGACCACGCCGCACGGCACGCCCCGGACCTGCATCCCATGTGGCATTACATGGCCTACCGCGGACCCCGCCGTGGCGAGGCCTGCGGACTGCGCGACAGCGAGGTCCGCCTGCACCGCCGGGAGACCACCATCAACAACCAGATCGCCACCCACGGCTACACCCCCGTGCAGAAACCCCCTAAGAGCAGGGCCGGAAACCGTGACGTCGCCCTCGACACCGACACCGCGAAGGTCCTCACCGCCTACAAGGCCCGCCGCGCCGAATGGCAACTCGCCACCGGCCCGGCGTGGCCCGACACCGGCCTGTTCTTCGTCCGCCCCGACGGGCAGCCCTGGCACCCCAACGCCGTCACCCAACGCTTCCGCCGGCTCATCCGCAAGGCTGGCCTACCGCCGATCCGGCTGCACGACCTGCGCCACAGCGCCGCCACCATCGCCCTCGACGCCGGCGTCGACATCAAGGTCCTCTCCGACCAACTCGGCCACTCCACCACGACCCTGACCCGCGACACCTACCAGAGCGTCACCAAGCAGCTGCGCCAGGACGCCGCCGACGCCGTCGCGGAGAAGATCAACAAAAGGCGCCGCGGGCCCCGCAAGGCGGGGTGAACCCACCGTCACCGACGCGGTAGCGGCTGGACTCCCGGTCAGGCGAGCGAACACGCGGGGCGCTGTAGGTTCTGGGCTTGATCTCTGGGGTCAGTGGGGCGCGCGGGCATCGCGGCGGGCGGGCGACGCTCGTCGCGTCCGGCACCGGGACGGTCCCCGTCCGAGACCACGGGTTACATGGCGCAGGATCGGCCACGTTCGGTTCGCGAGACCATCGCGCGGATCAGACGCCCAGACCTCGGGCCTGCGAGCCACCGGCCGCGCTGACGGCGTCCGGGCGATGGGAGCCCGACGTAGGGGTGCGGCGCATCGGGGCGACGGCCGGGCCGTCGGGCAGCCGGATGGCTTCCTGTGGGGTGTAGCCGTAGCGGGTGTAGATGTCCTGGCCCTCGCCTGTGGCGTCGGTCCACGAGGGCAGGTCGACGCGGTCGAGTCTGTCGCGGTGGTGGGCGAGCATCGCCGCGCCGATGCCTTGCCGCTGGGCGGCGGGGGCGACGGCGAGGAACGCCAGGTGGTAGTGCGGTTCGGTGGGCCGGCGTGCGCTGAGCAGCCCGTCGAGGATCTCGAACCGCTCAGCATGGTCGCCGGCCGCGTCGGCGAGGCGGCTGCGGTAGTTCGCCGGTGGCGGGATGCTGCGGTAGCGGTGGAAGCCGACTGCGGCGGCGTTGAGGTCGTCGGTGACGTGGGTGTCGCCGTAGAACATGGCGTGTTCCACCCAGATCGCCGCCACGTCGGTGAGGATGCGGCGCCGGTGGGTCGCCTCGGGCACTAGCCAGGCGGCCAGCGGGTCGGGGTGCAGGGCGTCGGCGATGAGCGCGGCGACCTTGTCCTTGTCGGCCCAGCGGGCGGCGCGGATGCGAGCAGTGACATCCATGAGGATCCCTTGACAGGTCGGGAGCGGATGGGGTTGCCGTGTGATTGGCGGCGTGGTGTCAGGGCGTGTTGGTGGTGCTCGTGCGGGTGTGGAGGGTGAACAGCAGGTAGTCCTCGACGTCGCCGGTGCGGGGGTGGCCGCGCTGTGATGGCGTGAAGTGGGCGCGTTCGTAGGCGAGGACCTCGCCGGTGCTGGGGTGCAGGATGAGCAGGCCGCGGGTGGTGCCGTCGTCGCTTGTGGCGCTGACTCCGGCACCGGTGCGCCCGGCGCGGTCTTGTACCGCGGGGTGGTAGGTGAGCCCGTTGGTGTGGCTCAACAGGGTGAGGATCGCGGTGCGGGCGTCGCGGTTGGGTGTGCGCCACGACGTCAGGCCGGCGATGGCGTGCAGGACTGCCGGTGCGCCGAGGAACGGCGGCGAGATGCTGCTGATCTGTGCGGTGAGGCCGGTGGAGTCGACGGCGACGGGGCCGATGGTTCCATCGAGCGTGCCCGGCTCGTAGGTCTCGTCGGTGGTGGGTCGTGGACCGGGCGGGTGGCGCAGGCTGACGGCCCGTCCGGAGCCGTTGTCGGCTCGCCAGTGCCGCTCTTCGAAGACCACGACGGTGCTGGTCGCGCGTCCTGCCTCGATACGGGTGTCGGCGGCCCACTGCCGTATCAGCACGAACGAGAACCGGCCCGGGACGTCGCAGTGCGCCTCGGCGGCGACCTGGGGGAGCACGTGGTCGGCTGGCCGCGGTGCGGGTAGGGCGGTGGGTGGCGTCGCAGCGGTCCGCGCGGCGAGGGCGCGCAGCTCGGCGGCGGTCAGCGGCGCGGGGATCCCGCACGGTGGAGTACCTGTTCGGGCAGGCGAGGTGACCTGCCAGCGGCTGCTCTGCGGTGCGGGGGTGTGCGTGGCGGCCCATCCGGGCACGAGGGCGGCAGCGGCGAGCAGGCCCAGCACGCACAGCGCGGCAGCGATCCTGACGGCGGGCCGCCGACGCCAGTGGGCCGGCAGATCCGTGGGCGTCGAGGGTGGGTGAGGTGGGTGAATCACGGTCGATGCTCCGGGAGTCTGTGGCAGGGGTCAGCGGTAGGCGGCGGTGGCGAGGTCACCGACCGCGGCGTCGACCGCGGCGGTGATGTCGCGTACAGGCCGGTAGTGCTGCTCGGCGATCGCCCGCAGCTGGGCGGCGACGGCGTTGGTGTCGTCGAGGTACAGGTGGGTGGCGAGGCCGAGGACGGCGACGAGGCCGGCGAGGGCGGCGGTGTGGTTGTCCGGCGGCTCCCGGCCCGCGGCGAGATACCGCAGCCTGGATCGGGCCACGACCGCCCACTTGGTGTCGGTGGCGAGGTAGACGTCGGTGCGGGCGAGCCCGCCGAGCCGGCGGCGGCTGGTGCGGTGCAGGATCCCGCCGGCGTGTAGGCCGGCGCGGGTGCGTTCGTACAGGTCCTCGGCGAACCATGTCAGCCATCCCCGCAGCGTCGGGGCGGGGTTGGCGTAGCGGACCGAGGCGATGGCGGCGTCGGCGACCAGGTCGCCGACGGGTCGATCGAGGCGGAGCCGGATCCTTTGATCGGCGGCCGGGCAGGTGTCGTCGTTCGGGTCGTCGAGCGTGATTCGTCCGGCCAGGAAGAGGTCGGTCAGAACCGCGCCGGCCATCCCAAGGGCGAGGGCCTGGCGGTGGATGTGGGGTTGGCCGGTGTCGTCGTTGTGGCCGAGCAGGAACAACTCGTCCCGCAACGGCAGCTGAGGAATCGACGCGGTCATCGCGGCAGCTCCTACCGCAGCCCGGCCGCATGCTGGCGCAGCCGGGCGTGCACTCCCGTGTAGGCGGCGCTCGGGTGCGGCAGCAGCGCCTTGTCGACGGCGGCGAGGACGGTGTAGTTGGGGTCGCACACGTTGCCGATCGGTGCCCTGCCGGCCTGCGAGATCAGCTGGTAGGCATCGAGCTCTTCCAACCCGGTGAGCGTGCTGGTCCAGCCGACGAGGTCGCGGTGGGCGATCCGGTAGGCGTCCTCCAGCGGCCGGGCGCAGCCGACCGACATGATCGACGTGTCGGTCTCCAGCCGAGGCCACACCGTCCGGGTGCCCTTGATGACCTCGATGACCAGGGTGGTGGTCGTGGCGATCTCCACCCCGACCCCGCAGGCCTCACCCTCGCCCTGGCGGGCGTGCCCGTCGCCGAGGGCGAGCATCGCCCCGTGCACGTTCACCCCCAGGTAGAGGGTGGCCCCGGCGCGCAACTCCGGGGTGTCCAGGTTCCCGCCATGGGAGTCAGGGACGATCGTGGAGCGGGCCTCGAACCCGCCAGGAGCGACCCCGATCGTGCCCATCATCGGGTCCAGCGGCAGCTTCACTGAATGGTCGCTGGCCACGGCATGGAAGCCGACCGTGCCGCCCTGCCGGTCGATGTCGTACACCCACACCCGCTCCTGCAGCGGCTCCTGCAGCGTCGCGGTATGGGCGGTGGAGGTCAGCGCCCCGAAGTGCGGGAACGTCGATGACACACCCCAGCCCCGAGCGGGAACGATCGAGGCGAGATGGACCGCGAGGGTGTCACCGGGTTCGGCGTCCTCGACGAAGAACGGCCCGGACACCGGATTCAGGTACGGCATTCGGCACACCTGCGACGGCAGGTCCGCCGCCCCGCGCACGAGGCCGCCGAAGCAGTCCTCGGTGTGCACCTGCAGGATGTCGCCGGAGCGGACGTGGGCCACCGGCATCCGCCCGCCGAAGGTGTAGGCCAGCTCGTCGCGGGCGGGCCGGTAGGTGATCGTGTCCATGCCGGTCACACCCGTTCCACGTGGCGGGCCTGCGACTGCGCGGGCGCCAGACCCGACAGGGCCGGCCGGCGGCCGGACAGGTAAAGGCTGGCGAGAACGACCATGCCGAGGGCGAGCCAGGCCAGGCCGAGGCGCTGCGCGGCGATGTTGGCGTTGACCACCACGTAGGCGAGGATCGCGAACCCGATACCGGGCATGACCAGGTGCGCCCACCAGTTGCCGCTGCGTCGGCGGATGAGGTGGTGCACGACCACGGAGACGTGCAGGACAAGGAAGGCGACCATCGCCCCGAAGTTGATCAGCGACGACAGCAGCGTGATCCCGTCCGCCCGGGTCGCCATGTACAGGCCGAGCACCAGGGACACGGCGCCGGTGAGCAGGGTCGCGTTGATCGGCACGTTCCGGCGGATCGACACCTTCGCCAAGAAGGCGGGCAGTTGCCGGTCCCGGGCCATCGCGTACAGCAGGCGTGAGGTGGCGACCTGGGCGACCATCGAGTTCGGCAGGCCCCACGCGATCGCCGTCGCCACTGCGCACAGGGTCGCCAGCCAGCCCCCGCCAGCCACGGCTGCCGCGTCGTAGAAGGCGGTGCCGTTCACGTCGCCCTCCGCGAGGAGGGTGCCGGGGTTCGGAACGAGCATCGCGGCCAGCCAGGTCTGAGCGATGAACAGCACGCCGGCGAGGATTAGCACGGCGGCCATCGCCCGGCCGATCTGCCGGGAACCGCCCTTGGTCTCCTCGGCCAGCATGCTGATCCCGTCGAAGCCGAGGAAGGACAGCACCGCGATCGACACCGCCCCGGCCACGAGGGGCCAGGTGAACGTGTCGGCGTTGTAGAAGGCGTCCCAACTGAACCGGCCCCTACCCGAGGCAAGAGCCCAACCGGCGACACCCAGGAAGATCGCCAGGACGATCAACTCACCGATCAGCATCACCCGGGTCACCATCGCGGTCATCCGGATGCCGACCGAGTTGACGACCGTGTTGAGCCCGACGAACCCGAGCAGCCACAACCACACCGGCACAACGGGCACGGTGGCGTGCATCGCCACCGACGCCACCAGGTACAGCAGTCCCGGTACGAGCACGTAGTCCAGCAGGATCACCCAGCCGGCCAGGAAACCGACCGGCGCGCTGATACCCCGACCGGCGTAGTTGTAGACGCTGCCCGACATGGGGAACGCCTTAACCATCTGCGCGTACGAGAACGCGGTGAACACCAACGCCACCACACCCACCGCGTAGGCGAGGGCCACCATCCCGCCGGAGCCGGCGTACACGCTGCCGAAGATCGCCATCGGCGCGATCGGCACCATGTACACCAACCCGTACGCGACCAAGTCCCGAAACCGAAGCTGGCGGCTCAGTTCCTGTCGATACCCATATCGGGATAGGTCATCCTGGAAACTCATCACACTCCTCAAATATTTGCGTCCTGGCCAATCTCGCTCTTGGCGGCTAAACCGTCAGCGAAGGCAACTACTTAGTCGCGCCTAAATCGCTTCGACCAGCAAGCGGATGGGGCGTCAGCAACGAGATTTGCTCACCGAGGCAGATGAGTCGATAGCGTTGATGCGGACACGCGGTGTTGTCCGCATGCGACTGTCCGCGTAGCGTTCGACCACGTATGGTCAGACCCATCCGGATGCGGCAGTGACGGACAGACAGCACCCAGGAGTACCGGTGGCACAAACTCCACGACGGCTGACCCCGCATCGATCGGCGCTGCATGGATTCGGTGCCGTGCTTCGGCAGTGGCGCGAGCGCCGCGGGCTGTCTCAGCGTGCTCTAGGCAGGCTGGTGCACGTCAGTGGGGATCTCATCGGCAAAGTGGAGAAGGCCGAACGTTGGCCGTCCGCCCGCTTCGTCGAGTCGTGTGAAGGCGCACTGCAGGCGGATGGTGAGCTGGTCCGTTTCCTGTCAGCCCTCGAGAGTGAGCGTCGCCTCACCAGCGTCGGATACCGCTTGGTCGACGGTGCGGAGGGCCGACTCCGGGCCTCCATCGATCATCCCGACAAGCCCGACCTGCTCCGTTCGTGGCACGAGCAACTTGCTGGTCTGGCCATTGCCGGAAACCGCACCGGATACGCCGGGATGGCGTCCACCGCCCACGCGCAGTTCAGCGTCGCAGCTGCCATCGGGCGGCGAAGCCGTTCAGTCGACCGCCGGAACGTACTAATCGCGCAGGCACTGTGGGCGGAGTTCCTCAGTTGGATCGACGAGCAGAGCGACGCCGCCGAGGCCGACGCCTGGTTGCGGCGCGCCCAACAGCACGCCGTCGAAGCTAACGCGCCGACGCTGACAAGCTACGTCCTGATGAGGCAGAGCCAACGCGCCCTTGAGCGCTTCGACCCGCGCAATGCCATTGCCTTGGCGCAGCGGGCGCTGGAGGAGGTTCGGTTACCCGGCCGTATCAGCGCTCTACTGCTGATCCGCCAAGCCCAGGCTTATGCAATGGGAGGTGACCAGAACGCCTGTGCAGCCAGCATCGACAAGGCGCACAGGGTCGCCGGCAGCGCCGACTGGGGCTCGGAACTGCCGATCGATGTTGGCGTCCACTGCGATCCGGTGTACGTGGCTGCCCACGAAGCGCAATGCCGTCTTCTCCTCGGTCAACCGTCGGCTGCAGCCGATCTCTACGAGCAGCTCCTGCGCTATTGGCCAGCTCAGTGGCGCGTCGACGAGGCCCTTTGGCGATCGGCCCTGTCCACCGCCTACGTCAACTGTGGCGACGTCGAGCGCGCGGCGACCGAGGCCACCAACGCCTTGGCGTTGGCCACAGGTACCTCTTCCGCCCGGGCTTTGCGCTGGCTGAACCCGACGGCGGTGGCCCTTCGACAGCAGCCAACCATTCCCGAGGCGGCGGCCTTCGTGCTCGCCTATCGGCAGGCGACCCTCGAAGCGTGTAACCATTAGTCCGTGGATCTGATCACCACGGCGACGAGCACCGACGAGTCCGAGCGAGGGGCGTCCGTCGCGGTCCTCCCAGTCGGGAGTTTCGAACAGCACGGCGCCCACCTCCCGCTGCTGACGGACACCATCGTGGCATGCGCGATTGCGAAGGCAGTCGCCGAGCGCTACGGCCTCTTTCTGCTGCCGCCCGTGACGATCTCCTGCTCCCACGAGCACGGCGCGTGGCGTGGAACGGTCAGTATCAGCGCCACCACCCTCGCCGCCGTGGTCGTTGACATCGCTGACTCCCTGCGTGAATCGGGCGTCGACCGGCTCGCTGTGATCAACGGACACGGCGGGAACTACGCGCTTGCCAACATCGTTCAGGAAGCCAATGTCGCCGGACCGAGGATGACCCTGTTCCCCGCTCGGGCCGACTGGGACGACGCTCGCGTTGCCGCCGGCCTGCACAGCACAGCCCACCAGGACATGCACGCTGGCGAGCTCGAGGTTTCGCTGCTTCTGCACGTTGCGCCGGAAGTGGTGCGTGATGGCTTCCAGCATGCAGACCACCTAGCGGACGACCGACGTCACCTCCTCACGAGGGGCATGAGTGGTTACACCACCAGCGGTGTCATTGGTCTGCCGTCCCACGGCACCGCGGCCAAGGGCAAAGCTGTACTCGAAGACCTTGTTCGCTCCTTCGCCGACCACTACGGCCTCCTGCCGAGACCCTAGGCATGATCGGGAATGATGCTGGACGAGAACTTCTGTTCGCATCGACGTTGCCCCCCGGGAGAGCGATCGAGCGGACGCAGTTTGCAGGGTGAGCCGGGAGCAGGGACAAGAAGCTCGGACGTAGAGTCGGCTACGTCTGGGCACACACACCGGCCCGGAAATCCGAGCCCTGGCGGTGGCCGCGCCGGTGTCCCGGCGACCGGTTGACGAGCCCGCCGTCGTCCGGCCCGCGTGGAAGTTGTTCGAGGAGGACCTGTGAGGCTGGGCGACAGGATCGCTGAAGTGTCGGTGGACGACGCCGTCCGCGCCTCCGTGAGTTATGACCAACTGCGTACCGGTGATGACGGCCTGTACTGGCTGGAGACTCGCCCCGACGCCGGCGGGAGTACGACGGTGACACGGTGGCGGTCCGGCGAGGGCAAGCATGATGTCAGTCCGAAGGGCTTCGATGTCGCCAGCGGCGTGCACGCGTATGGGGGCGGATCGTTCGCTGTCGCCGAGGGGATGTTGTGGTGCGTCGGCGGAGATGGTCTCTACCGGAGCCGCCGTCGCGGTGATGAACTCGAATTGGTTACTCATGGATCCTTCGGTGACCTGACGGTCGGCGACGGCGAGTTGCTGGCTGTGCGGGAGTCGGAGCAGGGTGACGAACTCGTCGCGGTGACGTTCACCGGTGCTCCGCAGGTGCGAACTCTCGTCTTGTCCCGGGGGTTTCTCGGTGCGCCTCGGCCGGGTCCGGGGTGGTTGTCCTGGACGGCCTGGAGCGAGCGTGACATGCCCTGGGATGCGTGCGAGGTGTGGGTCGCCTGCTACTCGCCACGCGGCGTGATCGAGAATCCCGTGAAGCTGGCGGGTGGTCCGGACGAGTCGGCGGTGGAGCCGCGGTGGGGACCCGACGGGGCGTTGTACTTCGTGTCGGACCGCGGTGGTTGGTGGAACCTCTACCGGTGGGACGGCCACCGGGTAAAGGCGGTGGCACCGATCGCGGGTGAATGCGCTGCGGAGCCGTGGGAGTTGGGTTACGCGTCGTATGGCTTCCTCGACGACGGTCGGATCGTTGTAGCCGTTCAGGAGGGGCCGCGACACCGCCTCGTCGTCATCGAGCCCGACGGCACTGCTCGCCCCGTCGACCTTCCGTACACGTCGATCAAGCCGTACCTGGCCGTCCGAGGGACGACGGTGGCGTTGATCGGATCGTCACCGACCGCAGCCCCGCAGGTCGCGCTCGTGAACCTGGCTGGCTCCGGTCCCCGGGTGGAGGTGCTTGCCAGGCCGGAGCACACCGCACTCGACGGGGCGCGCGTTTCGACACCGACGGAGCTGCGCGTTCCGGTGGCGAGTGGTCGGGAGGTGCTCGCCCTGGTGTATCCGCCGACTGGCTCGGCTGCGGACTGGCGGGCACCGGTGATCGTGCGGGCGCATCCTGGGCCTACCGCCTCCTGCCTGCTGCGCCTGGATTGGCAGGCGCAGTTTTTCACCAGTCGCGGGTTCGCTGTCGTTGATGTCGACTACCTGGGTAGCACCGGGTACGGCCGAGTGTTCCGGGAATCGCTGTACGGCCGGTGGGGTCGGGACGATGTCGATGACTGCGCGGCGGTGGCGGTACATCTGCTGTCGACGGGGCGGGCGGTGCCGGGGCAGGTGTTCATTCGCGGTGCCAGCGCCGGTGGATACACCGCGTTGCACGCGGTGGCGCAGGACGGACCATTCGCCGCTGCCACGGCCGTGTCGGCGATCGTGGATCCTGACCGGTGGGTGGAGACGGTGCCCCGGTTCCAGCGGGCGCACGCCATGCGGTTGCGAGGTGGTGCCGGCCGGGTCCGTGCCGCCGCTGTGCAAGGGCCGGTGCTGCTCATTCATGGCACCGTCGACGAGGTGGCCGTGGTCGAGGATGTCCGCGAATTCGCCGAGGAGTTGACGTCTCTCGGTATGGCGCCCGAGGTGTTGCTTCTTACCGATGTTGGCCATTATGTGGCGTCGTCCCGTCGAGCGGGCGCGGCGCTGGAGGCGGAGCTGGCTCACTACCGCTCGGTGATGGGGATGCGGCCAACGATCAACGGGGGTTACACGGCGGCCAGCGGTAGTCGGTGATGCACGTACTCGCCGAACTCGCGGACCTCCGGCTCGCACCGGTAGGGCTCAAGGTCAGCCTGTACCTCGACGATGCGCTGCAGGCAGCGGTGTGAGGTTGTTCGTGCGGCGTGGTCGACTGCCTCGCGTGCGGTGGCGCAGGCTTCGTCGATGCGGCCGGCGGCGGCCAGCGACGAGGCCAGGAGCGCGGTGTCGATGGCGAGTCGCCGGACGTGGGTGGGGCTCAGGGCGGTGAGGGCGTCGCCTAGGTGCCGTTGGGTGTGCTGCGGTCGGCCCAGGTCGTGGAAGCAGTGGGCGATCTCGTCGGCGAGGTACGCCGCGTCGAAATACCTGATCCACGGTGGCTCGTCTTCGGGCTTGCTGCGGGCCAGTTGCTTCTCCGCGATGTCGAGGTGGGTCAGGCAGTCGCTCTCGCGTCCCGGGCGGGCGTGCGTGCGCGCCACCACCGCGTGCAGTGCGGCTGCTACGGCGGGCGTCGCCCGGGTCTCGCTTCCTCTCACCGCCGTCAGCGCCATCCTGCGTGCCGGCTCGGGGTGCCCGCAGTGCAGCGCGAGGTGGCCGATGTTCACGGCGAGCAGGTAGCTGCCGTACAGGCGGTCGTCGGCGGCTTCTGTCAGACGTAGAGCGCGAAGGTAGCGGCGTTGGGCGAGGCCATGGGCGCCGGTGTCGACCGCCTGGTACCCACAGAGTTCGAAGAAGCCCGCCGCCAGCGTGTAGAGCTGGCGACCAACAGCCTCAGACGTTGGAGTATTCGCCAACAGTCGGTTCAGCTCGCCTTCGACGTACCGCTGCACCTGCGCGTGAACTCGTCCAGCACCGTGGGTGTGGTCCAACTGCCGGAACATCGCCAGAGCGGTCTTCGCCGAATGAAGATCCTCTTCGTCAACCTGGTCAGGCGAGCCGGGCCGTCCGGCCACGGGCGGCCGGGGTCCCGCCGCAGCGTTCAGCCAGTCAAGGGCGGCGCGATCGAGGACACCGGGTTGGAACGGAACCCGAGCGACCATCTCGGCCAGCCCCAACGTTTCTGTCGGGCGATTGGACAGCGTGCTGCTGAGGCCGTCGTCGGCCGGTGACGGGGCGCTCCGCTTGCCGTCGCTGGTCCGGTTCTTGTCAAGCAGCGGTAGCAGGCGCATCAGGGAGCCGCCGGTCACCAGAGCCTTGTCGCAGGCCTCGACGAACTCGCGGGAGGGAAACCGGTCGGCCGTCTCCACCCGACGCACGAGATCGGCACTAAAGCGGATCATGGTGCCGAGCCGCGCCTGCGAGAGGTTGGCGCGTTCGCGCAGCCGGCGCAGTTCGGCACCGAAGTAGTGGCGATCGGACAGAGACGGCTGGAGCGCCCGCGGGGTCTGGCCCATGACACCGCCTTTCGGGCTGCTTGCCGCTGGCGGCATTGAGCAGTGTGGAATTGGCACACATAGGGTCACGCACTGTTCAGGGCGGCGCAACCAGGATCGCCAGGAACTGCGCCGCATGACCGTCGGCCTATGAGGCGCGCCGCATGCGGACAACCCCATCGTCCGCATGCCCGGCATTCACGACAGCGACGCTGAGGGCGAGTGTGAGGAGAACGGGGCGCGACCACTCGTCAGATCCGCCCTAGTTCTTCACGACCCTGGGAGGTGCCAGTGGAGCACGAATTAGTCCCATCCACCCTGATCGTGACGGGTGCCGGGCGGGGTATCGGGCTCGCCACCGTGCGGGCGACCATGAGCAGGGGCCTTCAGGTGTACGGGTTGGATATTCACGTGCCCGAGGACGTTCCGCGCGGAGACCAGGGCCCCTCCTGGCACGACGTCGACGTCGCGGACGAGCAGCAGGTGCAGTCGTTCTTCGCCGATCATGTCAAGCCTGGATCGGTGGGTGGGCTGGTGAACTGCGCGGGAGCGGTGGAGCGCACCTCGATCACCGACGCGGACGTCGCGGAGTGGGAGCGCATGCTCGCAGTCAATCTGAGCTCGGCTTTCCTGGTGATCCGTCAGTTCGTCGCGTATGCCGCCGCTCCTGCCGCCATCGTCAACGTCAGTTCCGTCAACGCCCACTACGGGCACCCGGAGCGACTCGGGTATGCGGTGGCCAAAGGTGGCGCGGAGGCGCTCACGCGAGCGACCGCCCGACAACTGGCCGATCGAGGCATCCGCGTCAACACCGTCGTGCCGGGTGCGATCGCCACACAGATGACCCCCGACAAGGCCACCGGTCACCGCTGCCTTCTCAGGCGCTGCGGTGAACCGGAAGAGGTGGCGGACGCGATCACGTTCCTGCTGTCGCCGAAGGCGTCGTACATCACCGGCAGCACGCTGCACGTCGACGGAGGACTGGGACTGCGATGACGACTACCCACGGCAGCATCGCCGAGATCGACTACGCAGCCATGATCCGCGCCCTGAACCAGGTCCACTACGCGGGCGAGACGTCGTTCTACAACACAGCACCGCTGCGCCCCTGCGAGGAGGCGCTCTATCACCGGCTCGGTGCGAGGGCGCGAATCCTCGATGTGGGATGCGGTGCCGGTCGCGTCACCCAAGCGATAACCGTATTGGGCGGCGACATCGTCGGCGTCGACATCAACGAGGCGGCTCTGGCAGTTGCCCGGGCCGCGTGCCCGAACGGCACCTTCGTGCACGGCAGCATGAACGCACTGCCACTACCAGCGGACACTTTCGACCAGGTGTGGTGCCTCCGCTTCTCCTTCAACGCGCTGGCAACCGAGGCCGAACGTGTGGAAGCCCTGCACGAGATGTGGCGGGTGTGCGCCCCGGGAGGCACCGTCCTGGTAGAGACGTTCAACTGGTACTACCCCGGCCGGCTCGGGCTTGTCCGTATCGCCAATCTGCTGGACCTGGCCGCCCGCGCCGCGCGATGGCGGGGGCAGCGCCGCACCAGCTCGCGGCCCCTGCCAGCGCGCGACATCATCTACCTCGCCAACAAGACCAGCGGAGCGGCACCCGGCTACGCCCACCTCACCACCGCCCACGAGCTGTACCTCCTCGCGGCGACATGCGGGATCCGGCAGTACGCGACCGTGACATCGGAGGAGGGTGTCCTGTCGGCCCCCGCGCTCCCGGTACGCGGCAGACACCGCCGGTACTCGATGTGGCTCGTCCTCCGCAAGCCTGGGGAGCGGTCATGAGCTTGTTGAGAGTCGGCAACCACGCGCTGGAGATCCGGATCGCTGAGTCGGCACCACGCTGCCTGCGGCGGTTCGTCGCCCGACTCGCTGACACGGAACTGCCGACGATGCCGGCCGGGCAGGTCATGCAGGTACGTGATGGGCACCGAACCCGGCTGACCGTCGACGTCAGTAGAGGTGAGGTCCTCCTGGAACTAGCCACAGAGCTGGCTGGCGATCCACCCACGTTGGAGATCGGAGTGCTCCAGGCCGCGGCACGCTGCTTGGCCGTCATGGGGGACGGCGAGCTGACACTCCTGCACGGGAGTGCGGTGACCATAGACGGCGGACGGTCGGCCGTAGCGGTGCTGGACGGCGGACGCGGGCAGGGCAAGACATCACTCGCGCTGGGCGTCGCCGCTCACGGAGGCAGCCTCTTGGTCGACGAGTTCGCCTTCACCGCTTTCCCCTGCCGTCAGCCCTGCGTGGTGCCGATGCCCACCCTGCCCTGGCACATACGCGCCGACATGGCGCCGCTGCTGGCACCTCACGCCACCGAACGGCTCCTCTACCCGGTGGATCTTCCCACCCCCACCACGGCCGGACACCGCCCGATGCCGCTGAGCCTCATCGTCATTCCGGATCAGGGTCTTGCGGCGGGTGAACTGCGCGAGACGCCTACTCCCGCAGCCCGGGATCTGCTGCGCGCGGCGGTCACCGACCACGAGGCGAAGCTACGCGACCCGACTCTTGACCACGTCTCGATCTTCTCCTCGGCTGACGAGGTCACCATTAGCCGCAGTCTTCCCGCTTTCAACTTCGGGGAGAAGGCGCTCGACGCACTTGCCGTTGTACCGGTCATCCGCGTCGGCATCGGCAAGCCAGACGATTTGCCCACCAGTGTTGCCGCGGTGATCCGTCGGACAAGAGGAGATTCGTGATGCGGCAGCCGGCCGCGCCACCGATGCTCCTCCTCGCCGGCACCAGCGAGGCTGGAAAGTCGAGCGCGGGCGAGTACCTGGCCGCCCTCGGCTCCCGCCGCGTAAAGATCAGAACAGTCCTCGTGCAACTCACCTCAGGCCGGCAGGCCTACCACGAGGGCGTGGAGACGCGGGAAGGCTTCGGGTACAACGAGTTCGTCTCGAAACTCCTCGCACTAACCGACCGCGGTGAGGCCCCCTTGGCAGTCGAGAGCTTCATCGATGCCGCTTTGGCTATGACTGTGAAGCGAACGTGGCCGGCACCATGCTCGATCATCTTCATCACCGCACCAGAACTCGTCCGCGTCAGACGCCTCGCGCAGGCCCGAGGGCTGACCGCCGACGAGGCCCGACGCATCATCCGACGCAAAGACGAGCGGAAACGCGTCCACGAACAGCTTCCGGCCTGGCGCGCAATTGCCGATCACTGGGTCGACAACACTGCCAGCATCATCACCTTCAGGGCTCGTCTCCGGGACGCGTTCCAGACCATGCAGACATCCTCAGGAGGCATCCAGCCATGACTCGTCGATACGCCTCCGCCGGTGCCGTCGTCGCGACCGACGACCTCAGCTCTTCACAAGTCCTGCTCCTCGATCAGGTCCGAAAGACCGGTGAACGACAGACCGTCGCGCCGAAAGGCCGACTGGAGCCAGGCGAGGCGCCACTCCTCGCAGCCAAGAGGGAGGTGGCCGAGGAAGCCGGCCTCACCGACACGCACTACAGCGCGTATCTCGGGCAGGAGGCGTACACGTTCACCGACAACGACGGCATGCCAGCGGCGAAGATCGTCGACTGGTTCCTCTTCTCGACATCCACCACCACCACGACTCCGGCCCGGGACGAAGGCTTCGTCCAGGCCCGCTGGCTCGAGGCTCCCGCCGCCCGGCAGGCCGCCAGCCATCCCCAGTTCCAGCAGGTGCTGGATCGCGCCCTTGCCGTCATCACCTGGCGTGCCGCTCATCCCCTGCCGTTCAGCCGAAAGCTCAGTTACCTGGTCAACCAGGTGGCGACAGAGGCCGAGGCCGTCATCGCCGGACATCCGAATGCCGGGGTGGGGCTGTGCGGATCCGCCGCACGAGGAGACTTCATCGAGGGCTGGAGCGACGTCGACTTCATCGCTTGGAACCTGCCCCCCACGTCGGCCGCCGCCACGTCGCTCCACGAGATCGTCAGTGAAGCGGCCCGACGCCACGGTTCTCGAGCGTCGCTGCACCTCGCCGACAGCCACGGGGGCGACGCCCGTCGCCTCGGTCCGCTCTACGACATGAAGATGCGGGTGGTGCTGCGCCGCGTAGGGCTCGACACCGCCGTGATCGCAGGTGTTGCCGCGCCTGCGCCGGCCGCCGCCTCGGATTTGACCGATCTCGCTGGTGACGTTGCCGTGCTGCACGAGTTCGCCGTCGCCCGTCTGGCCGCGAGCCACCAGACAGACTCGGAGCGCGAGGACTCCGCACGCCGGGTGTTGTCGGTGCTGTCGAGTGCCGGTCGGCTGCTTGTCGCACATCGAGCGCCAGAGGTCGGCCTGCGCCTTCCTGAGGTGGTCGAGGCGCTGCGCGACTGGCCGGGCACCGAACTCAGGTCGCTCCTTGGCGACTACGACGCCTTCCGTCGTGCAGGCGCAGACGACGTAGCACAGGCCGAGCGGCTCGCCGCACGGGTGCCAGGTGCGCTCGTGGCCGTGAGGAGCATGCTCGAAGAATCGGCGTCCCTATGATCATTTTCGTCGACGGGATCGATGGTAGCGGGAAGACGACTCTGATCGGACACCTTGCCGCCGCCCTGAACCGCAGTGGCGCCGAAGCAGTCGTCTCAAGCCCACTGTGGCGTTACCTCCCCACGATCGCAGCGGCGGAACAGTTCGCCTCCTGGGTCATCAGTACCACTGGTCCGGACGTCGCAGAAGCACTCATCACGGCAATGATTGATCGCCTCGACGACCTCCGCGACCTGAGCGTCGCACAAGACCACGTGCACCTGGTTGATCGCGGGCCGAAGACCGTCCTCGCATCCGCCCGCGCCCACGCTCAGGAGCGACGCACGGCAACCGAACCCTTTCGGGAACGTCTGGCCGCCTCGGTCCGAGCGCTCACCGACATCCAGCCGTGCGTGTCGATCGAACTTGGGGAGGGCGAGGAGGCGCTCCGGACGGCCCTTCCGCGCCTCACATCGTCTCAGACTGTGACGCCCGCTTACCTGGGGTATTTGCAAGCATTCGCCACGGAGATGCGTGCCTCTGGCGACTGGCCGGGCCTGCCAACGCAACGACTTGACGTTTCCATGTCGGCCGAATCCAACTGCGCGGCGATCCTCGAGTCTCTCCGCCTCCCGAGTCCCAGGAACGGCCGCGCCGACGTAGGAGCAGCAGTGCCCGCAAACAGACGGGACTGGCGGACATGAGCCAGCGCATGCCTGCCAACGTCCCACCGCCGCACGGGCGGCGAGCGGCTGCACTGCTGGCAGCCGTAGTGGAAGCCCGTACGGCCTGGCTCGCTGCCACTGTCGACGTGCTGCACCAGCGGAAATCTGTGTGGGCGGCGTGGCTAGTGGGATCTTTCGGACGAGGCAGCGCTGACCCGTACAGCGACGTCGACCTCGTCGTGGCCGTTGACGACACCACACCACAGAGCGTGCTCGACGATCCGGTTGCCGGCCTGCATTTGCCCGGCCGGCTGCTGTTCACCAGAGGTAAGCCCCGCAATGCCCCCGCCGGTGGCGGTTACGTGACTGCGTGCGTCGAGCTGGCCGCCTTACCCGTTCTGATCGATCTCTACTTGTGGCCCGCCACCACCGCCGCCATACCCACCGACGGTCGGCTCCTGCTGTATCGCGAATCACCACCACCGCGCACCGGCTTGGCGTTCATGCCGCTGCTGGATCAGCACCGCACCTCGGACTCCACCGGTGCCGACGCGAATCACCCGGCGAGCATCCTGTTCCTGGTGCAGTTGGCCGCGAAGTATCTCGCCCGTGGCGACCGACAGCGCCATGTCGCCATCACTCAACACTTGGGGTTTCCATCCGGCGTCGAGATCGTCACGCTGCGGCAGATCCTCGACGAACGTGTCGACCAAGCCGCCGCCGAGGTCATGCGCCCCGCGATCAACGCGGCCCATCGCCTCCTCGACCTCGTCGACACCGTTACCGGCGACGGGCTGACACGGGACGGTGGGCCCTCTAGGAACGCCAGGTAGTTTCAGCTGTCGAGCACTTCTACTGTCATCGATTGGGGATGCCGGCCACGTGTCGCACATCGAGAAGATCACCGGTGAGTTCCGCGCGTTGATGACCGGGGTCGAACGCGCGCAGGGGTTGGCAGCCGCCGCCGACAGTCAGGCGCAGGAGGTGGCGTTGCGGGCTGCGGGCGCCGGCTTCGTCGCCGTGGCGGCGGGTGTGGCGCGGGTGCGTAACGCGATCACGGGCATCCAGGGTGCCCTGGGAAGTCTTGCCGGGTCGATCGGTGAGGCGGCGAAGGCGACCGCGGCCGTGCCGAACGAGGCCACCCCGCAGGAGTCGATCGCCGGGCTGGCGCCTGTGCTGACCGCCGTGGACGCCGCCCGTGACGCGGCGGCCGGCGCTATCACCGGAGTCGGGGAGGCGCAGCAGCTCGTCGCCGTGGTCCTGCAGGGTGGGCAGCCCGGGCCGTTGTTGCAGGCCCTGGAGGCCATCAAGCAGGTCCTGGTGCTGGTCGTTCAGCGCACCGGCGGGGCCCGGCAGGCTATCGAAGGGGCGATCGCGCAGGCCCGGCAGTTGGGGTCGTCGGGAAACTGACGAGGGCTGGCGGTCATCCACCGGCCAGCCCCGCCCCTCATACCACCGGCAGCCCATCCCCGACGGCCCCCACCCTGGGCAGAACTGTCTCCACGGACCCTGACGCAGCAACCCCGTGGACCAGGCGTCCCACCGGCGTCGGCGGTGGGTCGCCTACCGGACGTCGAACCCGGATCTCCGCAAATGAGAAGCCACGGGAGCGGCGTGCCCTGGAGTTGGAGAACGAGTGTGCCGACAGGGTGGCCGGCAAGGGGTACCGGGTTCACCAGAACCCCACGGGGCAGGAGGTCGCGAACGCGCGACGCGAGACCGGGGATTCTGGGAGGCCGGAAAAGGCACCCGACTTCCTCATCGAGGGGCATGTCTTCGACTGCTACGCGCCCACTGCTCCTGTGCCGGCCCGCGCCGTGTGGAGCGCGGTATCCAAAAAGGTCGACGCCGAGCAGACCCAACGGGTCATGTTGAACCTCCACGACTGGCGAGGAGAGCTCGCGACCCTGCACAAGCAGTTTCACGACTGGCCCATCACAGGGCTGAAGGAACTGGCGGCAGTAACGCGCGACGGTGCGATCATTCAGATCATCCGGCGAGACTAACGAAGGGATGCAGATGGCTGTCGAGTACCGGCTGACGCTGGCGGGCGACATTCCACTCGAGCAGGTGGCGGAGCTGGCTGCTCCCGCAGCGGTCGAGACGTCCACGGCGTCCGGCGGCAGGATGCTCAGCGCCGACCTGAACGACGAGCGCGGGTACGTCGTGGACATCACCGGCGGCCGGCACGGCTACTACAGCGCCGAGGACGACGGTGGCGCTCTGTGGGAATGGGAGCCAGAGACCTACGTCGACGTCAGCTTCTACATGCGCAAGGACACCCTGGCCGACAAGGGCAAACCTCACATGCTGGCGACCGTGGCCAGAATCCTCGCCGGCAGGGCCGAGGACGCCGCCCTGACCCTCAACGGCGACGTGCTGATGCTGACACGCGTCGCTGGCACCCTTCACAAGCACAACACCGACGGCTGGTACGACTACAGCTACGACAGGATCTTTCACCGCTGACGGGCTTGCGTCCTCGGTTGGACCCACCAGAGGCACTCACCCCCGCGATCGGAGTCGGATCGCCGGCATCGCGGCGTCGATCGCGTGTCACAGGGGCGGCAGCGGTGAGCTGCTAGCCGACAAGGCGGCTCGCGCCAGGTAGCGCATCAACGGCAAGTCACGCTCGACGGCGAGGAACTGGGGCGTCTGCGGCAGCAGCAGTACCTGCGCGGTGGCACCGCCGCCTTCTTTGCTGTGCACCACCATGCAGCGCAGGTCGTAAACGCGTTTGGCGACGGCCTCGACAACTGAGGCGGGCGAGCTGTTGGCGTTGACGCGTACAGATGCGACACCGGTCACGGCGTTGGCTCGCAGGTGGGCCCTCAAGGCCGGGTCGGACAAGATCCGCTGTTTGAGCCCGGTTGCCGTCGCCGTGGCCTCGATCGTGGCCCGTAGCTGGGCCAGTTCGGTGCGCTGTGACCGGGCCACCTGGGCGATCGCGTGGAAGACTTTGGTATGGAAGGCAAGACTGTGTAAATCCGCGCCTGGGCTGGCCAGTAGCGCGGCCACCTCTTGGACGCCTCGATTGTGGGCGTAGCGGGTGAAGTGGTATTCAAGCACCTGGTAGAAGGCCAGGAACTGCACAAACGGGGCACGCGGCATGGCCCGGGCGTACCAGTAAAACGCCAACGCTTCGGAGTCATACGCCCGTGACGGCCCTTCAACAGAGGGCTCGATTGTCGCAGGACGTGCCCGCCTTGGACTACGCCGGCGTTCGGGCAGCGGCCACGGCGGACGCAGCGCAAGACGGAAACCCAGCCCGCACTCCCCGTCGATGTCAAAAGACCACGAACCGGCAGCAAGAGTCAGCAGTTTCAAGGCCTCGTCCGGGGTGGATAGCGGCCGGCCACTGATCTTCAGTGTGGTATACGTCGGTTCGTCCCGGTTGAACTCCCTACTCATATCGACAAATCGCTCGCGCAGGCACCAAAATACCGCCGAGCCGGGCTACAACTCGATTCGCCAACCACCGTCAGGGGCTACCGCGCGGATGATTCCGGGGCGGTAACTGTCCCAGTGGTGCCACTCCTCTGCGGTGTCCGCCTCCGGCTCAGGGCCGGCTCCAACGACGAGGGCTTCGATGTAGCCCTCGTCAAGTTGGGCGAACGCGCTGTACGCACCGAGAATCACCAAGCCGGGCCCCACCATCGCCGTCAGACTGTCTATCAACCCTGGGCGGTCGTCGGAAAGGGGAGCCTCGAATGGCTGTCCGGCCAACTCAAAGCGCAGGGCCAGGCGATGGTCGCCTCGCGTGAGTTTCGCTCCGGTTGCGGCGGCGGCAGCAACCAACCTGTCGATCGCCTCCGCCTGCTGGCGTTCGCGCTTCTGCCTCTCCTGGCGCTCGCGGACGATCCCCTCCTCGAGGGCGCGGAGCGCCGATGCCCTCATGGCACGAGGGCCCTGCCCCCGGGGCTTCCGAGAGATCTGCTCTGTCACTAAGTCTTTCCTATATCGAAGCCAATGCCATCCTTATCGGACAACTCCGCGACTATAGGCTCAAGGTTGGCGAGTGTCCATGCATTAGTTGGACTCGGGGTGGCCGGGGGCCTCGCTCTCATTTCGGCTGCCCACGCTAGTCGTGTGGCTCTCATTTGGCGCTCACGTCACCGGCTTGGACCGTCGCCAAGCCGAGGGGGCCGCGACGCTGTGCACAGGTCAAGATCCGCGGCACTTGAAGCCGTACCTGCTTCTGTACTCGGACCGGTACGCCGACAACCTGAGCCAGCGAACGAAGCTCGCGGAGCCGCGCCCCTTGCGGCTGGCGGTCCCGGGCTTGGGTCGCGCGCACGTCATGATCTCCGATGTTGTGCGCGGTGTGTGCTCTCCAGCGGATGCCAACCCGGGCGAACCGGTGTCAACGCGGGTCACCCCGGCCGACCGCCGGTCGCAAACCGGGGTTCGTGTGCTCCGGGTGTGCTCCTGGGCTGGGCGAACACGGGTCCGGGCAACGTAGGTGAACGTGGGCCACTCCCTGCCACCCCAGGTGAACCCCCAGGTCGTTACACTGACCACTCGCGCCCTCGTAGCTCAGGGGATAGAGCATCGGTTTCCTAAACCGTGTGTCGCAGGTTCGAATCCTGCCGGGGGCACCCAGGGTCTGTTTCAAGAGCTGGCTGGTCTGCGGCGGGCCCGGACTGCGGTTCGCCCCGCGGACTCCGCCTCGGTTCGACCGCTGTCAGGAAACTGACCTTCGACGGTCACCAGCGGTAGGACACGTTCACGGGCAGCCGGGAGTGTGGGACCCGCTTCATGTCTGCCTGGGCCTTGGGGTGGTCGTGGCCGGTCAGGTAGGTGACTGCGGCGATGGCGGTGAACACCGAGGCGATGATGGTGACTGTCACAAAGCCCCTCGCGGTGGTCGTCGCCGTGCGGACCGAACCGTGCCGCGAGAGGTCGAGGTGCCCTCCGGGCCGTCCCGGAGGGCACCTCGGCATCCACAGGGGTCAGAGGAACTTGTACATCTCGGCGGAGGCGGCCTCGGTGTCGGCGGCCGGCGGAGCGGCCACGGTGACCTTCTCGCCGAAGCCGCTCATCTTCATGTCGGTGACGAGGTCACCGAGACTCTTCGTGGCGATCGTGTAGGACAGGGCGGTGAGCCGGCCGTCGGCGTCGACGGTCGCCTCGAAGGGGATCGCCTGGGGCTCCTTCGCCAGCTTGGCGGTCGACTCGAGGCCCTCGCGCATGCCGCCGTCGGTGCTGGCGGTCTCGGCGGCCTTGTTGAGGTCGGCGGTGCCGCTGTAGTGGCCGGGGCTGACCTCCTGGGCGACCACGACGCCGCCGATGAGGCCGGTCTGTGCCTTCAGGTCGAACGACTGGCGCAGCGAGCTGGTCGGCCGGAGCTTGTTCAGATCGATTTTCATCCAGGGCTTCTCGCCGTCGAGCGAGTCCGACTTGATGTAGGCGACGTCGCCGATCAGCCGGGCCTCGATCGGCTCCGGCGCGGTGCCGGTGACGTGGATCGCCTTGGCGGCGGGGTCGACCTTGCCCTTGAGGCTGACCGACTGGCCGCCGGCCTTGACCGAGGCGTCCATGGTGACCGTGCCGGCGAGGCTGCGTTCCATGGCCTGCCGGACGGCGGCGGCCGGTTCGAGCTTGGGCGTGGTAGGAGCCGAGGACGGTCCGGACCCTCCGGTGTCACCGGAGGTGGTGTCGCAGCCGGCCACGAGGGCGGCGGCGAGGGCAATCGAGAGGACAGGGATCAGTCGACGCATAGACGTGACCCTAACCAAGAAGGTCCACTCCGGGGGGCCCGGCCAACACGGTGGGTCAATCCGCCGGCAGTTGTTCGGCGTGGGTGAGCACCCGGTCGACGAGGCCGTACTCCCGGGCCTGCTCGGCGGTGAACCAACGGTCCCGGTCCCAGTCGCGCTGGATCTCGTCGAGGGTGCGTCCACTGTGCTGGGCGATCAACTCCTGCATGGTGCGCTTGACGTGCAGCATGTTCTCCGCCTGGATGGTGATGTCCGAGGCGGTGCCGCCCATCCCGCCGGACGGCTGGTGCATCATGACCCGTGAGTGCGGCAGCGCGTACCGCTTGCCGGCGGCTCCGGCACAGAGCAGAAACTGTCCCATCGAGCCGGCGAGGCCGAGCGCCAGCGTGGCGACGTCGTTGCGGACGTAGCGCATCGTGTCGTAGACCGCCATCCCTGCGGTCACCGAGCCGCCCGGCGAGTTGATGTAGAGGTAGATGTCGCGGTCGGCGTCCTCGGCCGCGAGCAGCAGGATCTGCGCGCAGATCTGGTTGGCCGACTCGTCGGTCACCTCGGTGCCGAGGAAGATGATCCGCTCCCGTAGCAGCCGCTCGAACACCTGGTCACCGAAGGTCGGCTGACCGCTGTCCAGCATCCGCACGTCGTACCCGATCATGTGTCGCCGCCTTCCGCGCTGCCGGCGGGCGGCGGAACCGCCTGGGGAACCGGCTCCTCCAGCGTGCGCGCGGCGGCGGTCGCGGCCCAGGGATTCTGCCGCCGGCAGATCGGCCCAGGGCAGAACCCAGCCGGCCTACACCCGGGTCAACCGCCGCCGGCCCGTCCGGGCCCGGCGGCAGGCCAGCATCTTGGAGGTACGCGGACCGGGGCGCCCGGCCGGTGCGGAGGCGATCAGTCGAACTCGCAGCCCCGCCCCTCCGACAGTCGACCCGACGGGCGAGGCTGGACCGCCGACGTGCAGGATCGGCCCGCCCAGCCGCAGCACCGGCCCGGCCGGCTGCCGTGCGGGGGCCGGAGCGGCGGCCACGGGTGGCGTCGCCCCACCGGGCTGAAAGCCGATTCGGAATGCGCGGCCGGTCTCGTTGCGTGGCGCGGGCACCTGTTCCAGCCGGGCCAGAGCGGCCCGGGGTGCGGCGGGGATGCGACGCTCGACTCGGCGCAGATCGTCGCGGGCCGCCTCGAGCAGGTCGGAGAGTTGGATGCCGAGGGCTCGGCAGATCGCCGCCAGGATCTCCGACGAGGCCTCCTTCCGCCCGCGTTCGACCTCCGAGAGGTAGGGCACGGAGACCCCGGCCGCCTCGGCCACCTCGCGCAGGGTGCGGCCCTGGCCCTGGCGTAGCCGGCGCAGCACCCCGCCGATCACTCGTCGTAGCAACGACATGCGGACCTCACTCTCGCGGTCGTCGTCGGGGACACCTCCCATCATCATGCCGGTTGCCGACGGTCGGGGCCGACCCGTGCATGTCGCGCCGACCGTCGTCGTAGCCCGGGCGTGCGAAGCGCCGCGTACCCGCTATGTTGTGGGCGTGCAGGCGACGGCGGCGGGGCAGGTTCGACGGTGATCCATTTTCCCGCGCAGCGCCGGGGCCCGCTGAGCGCGCTGAGCCTGCGGCTCGCGGCCGCCCTGGGGCTGGTCTTCGCCGTGGTGGCGGCGGTCTACCTGGACCGGGACGGCTACCGCGACGTCAACGAGGACGGCCTCACCCTGCTCGACTGCTTCTACTACGCGGTCGTCTCGCTCTCCACTACCGGCTACGGGGACATCACCCCGGCCGCGCCGTCGGCCCGGCTGGTCAACGTCCTGTTCATCACGCCGGCCCGGGTGCTCTTCCTGATCATCCTGGTCGGCACCACCCTGGAAGTCCTGACCGAGCAGTACCGGACCGGCCGTCGCCTGTCGCGGTGGAGGAGAGTCGTGAAGGACCACGTCATCATCTGCGGCTACGGCACCAAGGGGCGCAGCGCGGTCAACGCTCTGTTGGAGAACGGCCTGGACCGGTCGCGGATCGTGGTGGTGGAGCGCAACGGCGTCGCACTGCGGCAGGCCACGTCGGCCGGGTTGGTGGCGATCGAGGGGTCGGCGACCCGGTCGTCGGTGCTGAACGAGGCGCACGTCAAGAACGCGAAGGCAGTGATCATCGCGACCGACAGCGACGACGCGTCGGTGCTGGTGGCGCTGACCGTCCGGCAGCTCACGGCCGGGCAGGTCCGGATCATCGCGGCGGCGCGGGAGGCGGAGAACGCCCCGCTGCTCAAGCAGAGCGGCGCGCACCACGTGATCGTCTCCTCGGCGACTGCGGGCCGCCTGCTCGGTCTCTCGACCTCGGCGCCGCCGCTGATCGACGTCGTGGAGGATCTGCTGACTCCGGGGCAGGGGATGGCGTTGGCGATGCGCTCGGCGGAGCGGGACGAGGTGGGCCGTTCGCCGCGTGAGCTGGACTCACTGGTGATCGCCCTGGTGCGACGGGGCAAGGTGGTCACCCTGGCCGACAAGGCCGGCGCGGTGATCGAGACCGGCGACATGCTTGTGCACGTCCGCGACGACCGCCCGCAGTCCGCGGCCTCGGTCTGACATTCCCGGGCGTCAGCAGGCGTCCGGTTCGCCGACGCTCAAGGCTTCGGTGCAGGTGATCGGTGTCGTGGTGACCGCCCGCCGCAGCAACGAGTAGAGCGTCTCCCGCTCGGCCGGCTCCAGCGCGCCCAACACCTCGTCCTCGACACCCGCGAGGGCGCACTCTGCCTCTTTGAGGCGTTTCATCCCATCTTCGGTCAGTTCGACGACGTGTCGCCGGCGGTCCTGGGGTGAGCGTCGCCGCTCGACGAGATCCTTCGCTTCGAGGTCGTTGAGCAGCCCAACGATGTTGGTGCTGTCCATTTCCAGGGTGCCCGCGAGCGACTGCTGGCTGATGCCGCCACCCGCCCGCAACACCGTGAGCGCGACCAGGTGCCGCGGTCGCAGGCCCAGTGGCGCGAGCACCGACTCGGCCCGCAGGCGCATCCGCCGCGCCAGGTGGTCCAGCAGGGCGCCCGAGCGGTGCTCCGAGGGCTCCAGCGGCAGGGCGGACATGTGACCCAGTCTACCGACGCCACGGAACATCTGCCTGCTATAAATAGTTGGTGCAACACAGACGATCCTTGGAGGAGGAATCATGAACCTGCTGCATATCGATTCGAGCATCCGGGGCGACTGGTCGGTCAGCCGGCAGCTCACGGCCCGAGCCGCCACGGCCTGGCGCGCGGCGCACCCCGACGGCACCGTGACCTACCGCGACCTGGGCGCAGAGCCGCTGCCGCACCTGGACTCCGACGGTGGGCTGGCGCGAATGACGCCGCCGGACCAGCACACCCCCGCCCAGCGCGCGTCGTGGGAGCTCAGCCAGCGCCTCGTCGACGAGGTGAAGCAGGCCGACGTGGTCCTGCTCGGGCTGCCGCTCTACAACTACGGCGCGCCCAGCAGCGTCAAGTCCTGGGTCGACCACCTGATCGTCGCCGGCCTCACGTACGACCCGGACACGCAGGAGGGCCTGCTCAGCGGTCGTGAGTTCGTGGTGGTGGCCACGCGCGGCGGCGGCTACGGCGAGGGCACCCCGCGGCACGGCTGGGACCACGCGGAGCAGTGGCTCCCGCACGGTCTGTCGATGACCGGCCTGGAGCCGCGCTTCATCAGCACGGAACTGACCCTGGCGCCCACGGTGCCGGCGATGGCCGAGCTGATCCCCCTGCACGAGGCCAGCCGCACCGCGGCCGAGAAGGAGATCGACAACCTGTGGACGCCGGCCTCGGCCCAGCGCTGAGACGGCACCCGGCACAACGAGAGCGGCCGCCCCGGATCGGGGCGGCCGCTCTCGTTCAGGTCCGACGGGTCAGAGGATCGTCCAGGTGTCGCCACCGCTCAGCAGGCCCGCGAGCTGCTGCTCGGGCGTCTCGGTGACCTTCGCCCTCGCCGTCGCCAACTGCTCCTGCACCACGCTGTCGTAGGACGGCCGGTCCACCGAGCGGAACACGCCGATCGGCGTGTTCCGCAGGTCCAGACCGGGCAGCCGGGACAGCGCAAACGCGTACGCCGGGTCGGCCACCGTCGCGTCGTGTACGACGATCTCCTCGGGGCGTACGGAGTTGGTCTCCCGGACCTCCAGCCCGAACGCGCCCGGCGGGTGCACCACGCAGAACCGACCGTCCGCCCCGAAGGTGATCGGCTGGCCGTGCTCCAGGCGGATCAGGTAGTCGTCCCGGGTGGACGGGTCCTTGAGCTGCTCGAACGCCCCGTCGTTGAAGATGTTGCAGTTCTGGTAGATCTCCACGAACGCCGAGCCCTGGTGCTCGGCGGCGGCCCGCAGCACCGACTGGAGGTGCTTGCGGTCGGAGTCGATCGTGCGGCCGACGAAGCTGGCCTCCGCACCCAGAGCGAGCGAGAGCGGGTTGAACGGCGCGTCCGCCGACCCGGCCGGCGTCGACTTGGTGATCTTGCCGACCTCGGACGTGGGCGAGTACTGCCCCTTGGTCAACCCGTAGATCCGGTTGTTGAACAGCAGGATCTTGAGGTTGACGTTGCGCCGCAGCGCGTGGATCAGGTGGTTGCCGCCGATCGACAGCGCGTCGCCGTCGCCCGTGACCACCCAGACCGACAGGTCCGGACGGGACACCGACAGGCCGGTCGCGATCGCCGGCGCGCGGCCGTGGATCGAGTGCATCCCGTACGTGTTCATGTAGTACGGGAAGCGCGACGAACAGCCGATCCCGGAGACGAACACGGTCCGCTCGCGGGGGATGTTCAGCTCCGGCATGAACTGCTGGATGGCCGCCAGGATGGCGTAGTCACCGCAGCCGGGGCACCAACGCACCTCCTGGTCGGACTTGAAGTCCTTGGCGGTGAGCTTGAGGGCGACGGGCTCAGACATTCTTCAGGACCTCTTCCAGCGTCGTCTCCAGCTCGGCGGCCGTGAACGGCAGGCCGCGGACCTGGTTGTAGCTGATCGCGTCGACCAGGTAGCGGGCCCGGATGACGTGGGCGAGCTGGCCCAGGTTCATCTCCGGGATGACCACCTTGTCGTAGGAGCGAAGCACCTCGCCGAGGTTCGCCGGCATCGGGGCCAGGTGCCGCAGGTGCGCCTGGGCGATGGACAGGCCGCGCTGGCGGACGCCACGGCAGGCCGCCCCGATCGGCCCGTACGTCGAACCCCAGCCGAGCACCAGCACGCGGGCGTCGCCGTCCGGGTCCTCCACCTCGATGTCCGGCACCGGGATCGTCTCGATGCGGGCGGCCCGGGTGCGGACCATGAAGTCGTGGTTCGCCGGGTCGTACGAGATGTCGCCGGTCTTGTCGGCCTTCTCCAGCCCACCGATCCGGTGCTCCAGGCCCGGCGTGCCGGGGATGGCCCACGGGCGGGCCAGGGTCTCCGGATCGCGCAGGTACGGCAGGAAGGTGGTGCCGTCGTCACCGTTGGGCGCGGTGGCGAAGTCGACCCGCAGGTCGGGCAGCGACTCGACGTCGGGCAGCAGCCACGGCTCGGAGCCGTTCGCCACGTAGTTGTCCGACAGCAGGATCACCGGCGTGCGGTACGTCAGCGCGATCCGGGCCGCCTCCAACGCCGCGAAGAAACAGTCCGATGGCGACTTCGGCGCGATCACCGCGACGGGCGCCTCGCCGTGCCGGCCGTACAGCGCCATGTTCAGGTCGGCCTGCTCGGTCTTGGTCGGCATGCCGGTCGACGGGCCGGCCCGCTGCACGTCCACGATCACCAACGGCAGCTCCAGCGCCACCGCGAGGGAGATCGTCTCGCTCTTGAGCGCCACACCCGGGCCGCTCGTGGTGGTCACACCGAGCGACCCGCCGTAGGAGGCGCCCAGCGCCGCGCCGACCGCGGCGATCTCGTCCTCGGCCTGCATGGTCAGCACGCCGAAGCGCTTGTGCTTGCTCAGCTCGTGCAGGATGTCCGACGCCGGCGTGATCGGGTACGCGCCGAGGAAGACCGGCAGGCCCGAGCGGACCCCGGCGGCGACCAGCCCCAGCGACAGCGCCGCGTTGCCGGTGATGTTGCGGTAGGTGCCCGGATGCATCTTCGCCGGCTTGACCTCGTAGCGGACCGCGAAGTCCTCGGTGGTCTCGCCGAAGTTCCAGCCGGCCTTGAAGGCGGCGACGTTCGCGGCGACCAGCTCGGGGCGGGACGCGAACTTGCGCTCCAGGAAGCGCAGGGTCGACTCGTACGGCCGGGAGTACATCCACGAGAGCAGGCCGAGGGCGAACATGTTCTTGGACCGTTCGGCGTCCTTCTTGGACACCTGGTGTTCGGCCAGCGCGCCGACCGTCATCGACGTCAGCGCCACCGGGTGGACGACGTAGCCGGCCAGCGAGTCGTCGTCGAGTGGGCTGCTCTGGTAACCGACCTTGGCCAGGTTGCGCTTGGTGAACTCGTCGGTGTTGACGATGATGTCCGCGCCGCGCGGCAGATCGGCCAGGTTGGCCTTGAGCGCCGCCGGGTTCATCGCCACCAGCACGTTGGGCGCGTCGCCCGGCGTGAGGATGTCGTAGTCGGCGAAGTGCACCTGGAAGCTCGACACGCCCGGCAGGGTGCCGGCGGGAGCCCGGATCTCGGCGGGGAAGTTCGGCAGCGTGGAGATGTCGTTGCCGAGCTGCGCCGTCTCCGAGGTGAACCGGTCGCCGGTCAACTGCATGCCGTCGCCGGAGTCGCCGGCGAACCGGATGACCACCCGGTCGAGTTGACGGATCTGCTTGGTCACTGTGCCACCTTCGTTCGCGACTGCGGGCTCGCAAGCGCTGTCGTTCCCCACCCAGAGCCTACGTCGAAGGGACCCCCGGGCCTGCCCGGAGGTCCGCCGACTGAGACCGGATCAACGCCGAAATTGCCGTGGAATGTGGGGTTTCGCCCCGCCCGCCGTAATTCAGATCACCGTCCGCCGGCCCGGGACGACCCCGGCCGGTGGCGGCCAGGGTCGTCGATCGATCAGTCGGTGGGCGGGGCCGGGGGCTCGCTCACCTGTCCGCCGAGCCGGCGCCGCAACGAGGTGGTGGCCAGCGTGAGAGCCAGCACCACCAGCAGCGCGGAGACCGCGACCAGGATGACCGCGGTGCGCTGGACCGAGGACATGCTGTCGTCGGTGGTGGCGCCTGCCGGCAGTACGCCCTGGGAGCCGGTCGGCGCGGGCGGCGAGACTACCGGCGTGGCCAGCGCCGCCGCCGCGGTGATCCGGAAACTCATCTGCAACCGCCGGGTCGCGCCGTTGCGCGGGTCGAGTTGACCGACCACGGCCCCGGACAACGGCGCCTCCCGCTGGGCCTGCGGAGTCGCCTCCACCGGTAGTCGCAGCTCACGGGTCTCGCCGGCGGACAGCAGACCGGCGTCGCACCGGGTACGGGACGCGTCGAGAGCCACGCAACCCGGCGGTGGGGCGGGCGCGCTCACCCCGGACGGCAGGACCACCTCCACCAGCCCGGTGGCGTCCACCGTGCCGGTGTTGCCCAGCCGCACCGCGAGGGTGCTCTGCGCGCCACTGATGTCGAACGCGACCTCGTCGGCGGCCAGCGAGATCCCGGGCACCGGCGGACCGGGCGGGAACAGCACCGCGAAGCCCTGGTCGTCGGCCACCTCGCCGGGTGTCCCCGGCACGTCCGCGACGACCCGTACCGAGCCGCTGAGTGGCATCCGCTCCCAGGCGTCGCCGGCGACCCGCAGCCGGATCAGGCTGCTGAACCGGGTGCCCGCCTCGGTCGTCCACGCCCCGCAGCGGTACGCGCCGCCACCCTCGTCGACGCACCCGTTCGTGCCGGCGTCACTCAGCCCGGCCGGCAGGGTGTACGACAGCCGGACCCGCTGCGTGGCCGTGCCGGTGTTGGCCACGGTGACGCGCAGCGTGGTGGTCGTGCTGGGCGCGTTCCAGTACGACTCCGAGAGGGAGACGTCCTCGGTGGTCACCTGTACGCCGAGAGGGCTCGACGGCGGCGCCTGCGTGCCGCCCGGCGCCGGCGGGTTGACCGGTGGGACCGGGGGTGCGGGCGGCCCGGCCGTCGGCGGATGGGTGGCGCCGCCCGGGGCGGGAGCGCTGGTGACCGGTGGCCCAGGAGCGGTGGTCGGCGGGGGCGCCGGCGGTGTGGTCTCCGGTGGTGCTGCGGTGGTCGGCGGGGCCGGGTCGGTCGGCGCGGGATCGCCGCCCGGATCTTCGGTCGGAATGGGTTCCTGCGGCCCAGTGGTCTCCGGGTCCGGGTCGGGATCGGGCGCCGACTCCGTCACGGCGGTGACCGGATGGGCGCGCGGCGCCGCCGCGCTGGCGAGGGCCGGTGCGACGGCCAGCGCCGCGAGCAGCCCGAGCGCGAGCGACGTTGCCAGCAGGGGGGTGGGATGCCGCCCTGCGGCCCAGCGATCGGGCGAAACCTTCACGCGGGCCATCTGTCCTCCGGTTGCGGGGGTGGGAATCCAATACTCTTAATAGTTGCCCCGGTGCACTAGTCCCACCTGGAAACAAATCCGTAACGTGTTGGGGACGGTCTCTCCGGGGCGGGCGGTAGGCTCCGGGCGTGACCGGTTACCTGGGCTCGTACGCGACGCTCGGGCTCTTGCTGCTCGTCAGCGTCCTGTTCTTTGTGACGGCGTTCTCGGCCAACCGGGTGTTACGTCCCGCCCGCCCGGCCGACCCGTTCGGCAAGCGGGCCAGCTACGAGTGTGGGCTCGACCCGGTCGGCGGGGACTGGGCGCAGATGCAGATCCGCTACTACGTCTACGCGTACCTCTACGTGCTGTTCGCGGTCGAGGCGGTGTTCCTGTTCCCGTGGGCGGTGGTCTTCGACCGACCCGGCTTCGGCGTGGTCACGGTGGTGGAGATGGCGCTCTTCGTGGCGGTGCTCGCCCTCGGCCTCCTCTACGCCTGGCGCAGAAACATCCTCCGCTGGACCTAACCCCCCACCCCATCCCGGGTGGGGAGTTAGGCCAGGGCTCTTCTGGTGGCTGTGGGTGGGCGGTCGCCGCGGATCGAGGCCACCATGTCCAGCACTCGGCGCGTCGGCCCGACCTGGTGGGCCCGGAACACGCGGGCGCCCAGCCAGGCGGAGACCGCCGTCGCGGCGAGCGTGCCCTCCAGGCGCTCGCCCACCGGAAGGTCGAGCGTCTCGCCGATGAAGTCCTTGTTGGAGAGCGCCACGAGCACCGGCCAGCCGGTGACGGTCAGCTCGCCCAGCCGACGGGTGATCTCCAACGAGTGGCGGGTGTTCTTGCCGAAGTCGTGCGCCGGGTCGATGAGGATCCCGTCGGGGCGTACCCCCTCCGCCACCGCGCGCTCGGCGAGCCCGGTCACCGTCGCGACCACGTCGGTGACCACGTCGTCGAAGGCGGCGCGGTGCGGCCTGGTCCGGGGGGTCAGGCCGCCGGCGTGCGAGCAGACCAGCCCGGCGCCCGTGCTCGCCGCGACCCGGGCGAGCGCCGGGTCGACGCCCGACCAGGTGTCGTTGAGCAGGTCCGCGCCGGCCGCCACGGCCTCCGTCGCCACCTCGGCGCGCCAGGTGTCGATGGAGATCACCACCTCCGGGAACGCGGACCGTACGGCGGCGATGGTGTCCACCGTGCGTCGGATCTCCTCGGTCACGTCCACCTCGCTACCCGGACCGGCCTTGACCCCGCCGATGTCGATGATCTCGGCGCCCTCGTCGACCGCCCGTTCGACCGCCCGGAGCGCGCTGTCCGCGGCGAAGGTGGCGCCCCGGTCGAAGAACGAGTCCGGTGTGCGGTTGACGATGGCCATCACCACCAGCTCACCCGGCGCGAACGTCCGCGAACCAAGCCGAAGTGCCCCGGCCATGCCGCCTCCCGCCTCCTGCGCGCCGTCGCCGCTGCTCCGGCCGCCACCGACGCTAGCCGGTGCGTGCGGGCACGCGTGGGGCGGGCGTGGGCGTCGATGGGTGATCGGGGTGGTGGGGTCGCTACCGGCGGGCTGTCGTGCCACGATCAGTGCATGGGTCAGCTTCTGCTCCTCCTGGTCGTGGCGTTGACCGTCGCGGCGGTGGTTTTCGGCGTGACGGTGCTGGTCGGCGGGCGCGATCCCGGTCTCGCTCCGACGGAACCGGATTCGCAGGCCGTACCGCTGCCGGGCACCCGGCCGCTGCGCGAATCCGACGTCGGCGCGGTCCGTTTCGACACCGGTCTGCGTGGCTACCGGATGGCACAGGTCGACCAGGCGATGCGCCGCGCCGCCTACGACATCGGCTACAAGTCCGAACTGATCGGCGTGTTGGAGGCGGAGGTCATCGCGTTGCGCGAGGGCCGGACCGACGACGCGGACGTGCTGCGCCGGGCGCGGGAGCAGTCCGCCGGTGCGGCGCCCGACGCCACGGCAGCGGAGCCCGCGGCCACCTCCTCGGCGGCCGACGCGGACGGCGTGGCACCGGCGACCGATTCGGCGGTGGATGCCGACGGTGTCGCCCCGGCCACGTCTTCGGCTGTGGATGCCGACGGTGTCGCCCCGGCCACGTCTTCGGCTGTGGACGCCGACGGTGTCGCCCCGGCGACCGACGAGGCGAGCATCCGCACGCCCGCCGACGACGCCGCGCCCGGGGCCGCCCGGGGCGCCGGACAGCAGGGCGCGGTGGTCCGGTCGGAGTCGGCGTGACCGGCCCGGAGGGCGCCGATGCTCTCCGGGAGGCGGCCCAACCGGGCGCCGGTGAGGTGACCGCCACGGTCATCGTCAACGCGCCGGCATCCCGCGTCTTCGCCGCGCTGCTCGCCTGGGAACGGCAGTCCGACTGGATCCCGTTCACCCGGGTCCGGGTCGTCGAGGGCGACGGGCGCGAGGGCAGCCGGATCGAGGCGGTGACCGCGCTCGGCCGGGCGACACTGCGCGACGAGATGCTGGTGGTCCGGGTGGACGAGCCGTACGAGATCGGCGTGGTGCACCACGGCCAGGTGCTGCGCGGCCCGGGTGTCCTGCGCTGCACCGAACTCGGGCAGGCCCGTACTCAGGTCGTCTGGCACGAGTGGTTCCACCTGCCCGGCGGCGCGGCCGGCCGGCTCGCGTGGCCGGTGCTCTGGCCCGGTTCCAAGCTGGGCCTCACCCAGGCGCTCAAGAGGTTCGCGCGGCTGGTCGAGCAGGGCCGCCTGCCCTGACGGCGTCATCGACCGGTTGAGCACGGGCTGTCGGTGCGATGGCCTAGCGTGTGCGACGTGAGTGACCTGGTGATCGGCGCCGACGGGCTGGCCCGCTGCGCCTGGGGGGCGAGCACCCCGGACTATGCCGTCTACCACGACACCGAGTGGGGTCGGCCGCTGCACGGCGACGACGCGCTCTATGAGCGGATGACCCTGGAGGCGTTCCAGTCCGGCCTGTCGTGGCTGACCATCCTGCGCAAGCGGCCCAATTTCCGGCTGGCCTTCGACGAGTTCCACATTCCCACCGTCGCCGGCTACGACGACACGGACGTGACCCGGCTGCTCGCCGACGCCGGCATCGTCCGCAACCGGGCCAAGATCGAGGCGGCGATCGCCAACGCCCGCGCCGCCCTCGACCTGCCCGACGGGCTGTCCGCGCTGCTCTGGTCGTTCGCGCCGGAGCGCCGGCCGGCCCGTCCCGCCTCGTTCGCCGAGCTGGCGCCGATCACCGCCGAGTCGACGGCGATGGCCAAGGCACTCAAGAAGCGCGGCTTCCGGTTCGTCGGCCCCACCACCGCGTACGCCCTCATGCAGGCCACCGGGATGGTCGACGATCACATCGTCGGCTGTCACGTCACCCTCGACACCCGCCCGTGATGGGATGACAGGCATGACGACCGAGACCGCGTACCGGGCCGACGGGGCCGGCCACGCCGACGGGCCGGGCACCTGGGCCGTGCTGCTGCCCGCCGAGCGTTACGAGGCCGAGCGGCTCGTGCACCACGACTCGCTGAAGCTGACCGGCCTGACCGACGCGGGGCGGCCGGGCCCCGGCGACCGGGTGGCGGTGCTGGCCGACGCGCCGCCGCGCCTGGTGGCCCTGGGTCGGGTCGCCGCGCCGACGCAGCGGCACCGTGAGGACCCGGACGACCCGCAGTCCCCGGTCGAGCCGGAGACGCTCGTCGTGACGTACACCCGGCGGGCCTTCGACGAGCCGGTGCCGGCCGACCTGCTCACCCTCGACGGGCCGGTCACCGCACTGGATCCGGCGACCTTCCGGGCGCTGGCCGACCAGCTCGGCCCGCCCCCGGCGCGGCGTACCTGGCTGGTCAGCCTGGACCTGCCGATCGAGGCCGGCACGCCCGCCGAGGCGGTACGCCTGTTCTGGTCGTACGTGCAGGAGTTGGGGCCGCGTGAGCTGCCCGCCTTCGTCGCACCGTCCGGCGACGAGCTGGCCATGCAGGCGTTCGTGCTCGGCGCGGAGGCCAACCAGGACCCGGAAGAGGACGATTAGGCCTGGAACAACTTGTCGAGGCGTCCCCGCCAGTCGGCGAGCACCGGGCCCGGGTCGGTGTCCAGCACCCGTTCCAGCAGCGTGGCGTAGACGTCCCGGAAGTCGGTGGTGTACTTCAGGTCCCCGTCGTCGAGGTCGGTGAGGCTGGGCGCGTCCCCGTGCCAGCCGCCGCGCACTCCCGCGCCGAGCAGCAGCATGTCGGACGCGGTGCCGTGGTCGGTGCCGTCCGAGGCGTTGGCCCGGACCCGGCGGCCGAACTCGGAGTAGACGGCCACCACCACCTTGCGGCCCGCCTCGGTGCGGCTCATCCGGTCGGCGAACCTGGTCAACGCCCGGTCGAGCTGACCCAGCAGCACGGCCTGCAACTGCTTCTCGTCGGCGTGCGTGTCGAAGCCGCCGAGCGAGACCGAGAATGCCCGGGTGGACACCCCGGCCTCCACACACTGCGCGACCAGGTCGAGTTGCGCGTCCAGGGGCGTACCGGCCCCTCCGGTGGCGGTGGCCGGCGCCTGGTCGCCGTCCGGGTCCGTCGTGTCCGGGTCGGCGGAGTCGCGGACCTCGCGGATCATCTCGTCCACCGAGCGCATGTCGGCGAAGCAGGCGGCGGCCCGGGCGCGGGCCGGCGACTCGCCCGCCTCGGCGGCGGCGAACGCCTTCAGCGTGTCCGCCGACAGCCCCTTGGCGGCCTTGCGGTCGGTCACCGGGACGGCTGCGCCCGCGCTGCGCTCCCCGGCGAGCAGCGGCGGCAGCGCCGGCTCGAAGGAGACCGCCAGTCGGGGGTCGCCGCCCGCCCGGTCGAGCCAGCGGCCGAGCCAGCCGGTGGTGCCGGGCCGGTCCGGTTGCGCGGTGTGCCAGATGTCCATCGACCGGAAGTGGCTGCGGTCCGGCTTCGGGTAGCCGATTCCGCGCACGATCGCGAGTCCACCGGTGGACCAGCGTTTGTGCAGGCCCTCCAGCGCCGGGTTGAGGGCGAAGTCGTCGTCGAGGCGACGCACCTCGTTGTCGGGGTACGCCAGCTCGGGGCGGGCTGCCCGGTAGGCCGGGTCGCCGTACGGGATGACGGTGTTCAGGCCGTCGTTGCCGCCGTAGAGGGTCACCAGCACCAGTGTCTGTGACTGCGGGTCGCGGTCTCCGGCGGTGTCCAGCAGGTCCCGCAGGCTGTACGCGCCCGCGCCGGCGGCCAACGCGCCCGCGCCGACCACCCCGCTGGTGAGCAGGAACCTGCGTCGGGTCAGGGTGTCCATCTTCTCGACTCCTTCCGCTCAGCTGACGGTGTACTCGGGGCTGACCAGGCCGGCAGCCAGTAGTTTTCGAGGTTCGCCGGCCAGCGGGGTCAGGGCGGCCCGGGTACGGGCGCTCCATCCGTCGACGACGAGTAGCCGGGCCAGGGCGTCCGCCCGTCCGGCGGTGGGCGCGGCGGTCAGCCGGTCCAGCAGCGCGGGACGGGCCGCGGCGGCGAGCATGCCGGCCAGTCGGAGTCGGCCCTGTAGCGACGAGGTGGTCAGCCAGGCGGGGCCGGCCGGCCAGCCACCCACGCTGGGCGGTCGCAGCGGCACCTGGTCCAGGGCGCTCAACCCGCTCAGCAGTTGCTTGCGCTGCTGCTCGGGCAGTTCCTTGGGGCGGATGCCGAGCTGTCGCAGCGCGCCGACCGTCCACTCCACGGGCTGCTTCACCAGCGTGCCGCGGGTCTGGGCGAAGGCCGGTGACGAGAACAGCGCCCGCAGGGTGGCGACGGTGTCCGCGCCCGCCAGGCCGTCCGGCGTCGGGACGTCGGTGCCGGCGTAGCGGAACCAGAGCCGCCGGGCCACGAACGTCGCCGCCGCCGGCTGGGCGGCCAGCAGCCCGGCGTACGCCTCGGCGTCGAAGCGGCCGTTCTGTCCGAGGATCGTCTTCTCCCCGGGGTCGTGTCGTTTGGCCTCGAAGCGGGCCACCCCGGTACGGCGGTCGACCGTCCAGCCGGTCAACGCCCGCGCGCCGGCCTTCACGTCGGCCTCGGTGTAGCCGCCGATGCCGAGGGTGAAAAGCTCCATCAGTTCGCGCGCCAGGTTCTCGTTCGGCGCCTTACGGGTGTTCTTCTGCCCGTCCAGCCAGATGATCAGCGCCGGGTCGCGCACCATCGCGGCGACCAGGGGGGCCAACGGCCCGCGCCCGTGCCGGCGCAGCGTCTCCAACTGGCCCTGCATCATCCGCGCCGACTTGACCTTCTGGGCGCTGGTCGCCCAGTGCCCGTGCCAGAAGAAGAGCAGTTTCTCGGTGAGCCCGTCCTCGGCGGCGACCATCCGGTCCAGCCACCACAGGGTCACCTGCGCAAGTTGCTCCTTGCGCTGGGCGTTGGCCTTCTGCCGCTGCTCGCGGGTGGACTCCTTGGTCAGCGCCGCGTACGGGTCGGCGGGCAGGGCCGGCGGTGGCGTGGCCGCCGCGCCCCGGTCGGCTCGCCCCGGGGCGAGCAGGTTGTCCAGGGTCGCCGCCGGCCCGGCCCGCTCGGCCGCGTCCACCTCGTCGGCGGTCGGCCCGAAGGTGGCCCGACGCAGCAGGTGCGCCACCGCTTCACGATCGCTCATGGAAGCCGACGCTAGGCGGCCCGCGTACGAGGACGGTAAGGGCGGGGTGCGAATCGCGTTCAGTGTCCCTCGAAGACCGGTTTCTGCTTGGCGACGAACGCGAGGGTGGCCGCCTTGTGGTCGGCCGTGGCGCCGCAGATCGCCTGGGCCTGGGCCTCGGCCGAGAGCGCGTCGGCGAGGGTGCCGGCGTCGGCGATCGAGAGCTGCCGCTTGATCGCCCCGTACGCGACGGTGGGGCCGGCGGCGAGCCGGGCGGCCAGCTCCTGCGCGGCCGGCAGCACCTGCTCATCGTCGTCCATCAGCCGGGTGAGCAGCCCGAGCCGGCAGGCCTCCTCGGCGCGGACCGGTTCGGCCAGCATCAGCAGCTCCACCGCCTTGGCGTGGCCGACCAGCCGGGGCAGCGTCCAGGACGCGCCGGTGTCGGCCGCCAGACCGACCTTGGCGAAGGCCATCAGGAAGCTGGTGCTCGGCCCGCCGATGCGGATGTCGGCCAGGAAGGCCAGCGACGCGCCCGCCCCGGCGGCCATCCCGCGTACGGCGGCCACCACCGGCTTGGGCAGGTTGGCCAGCCGGGCGGCGATCGGGTTGTAGTGCACCCGGACGGTGCCCAGCGGGTCGGCCGAGCCGTTCTCGAGCGTCGAGGTGTGCTCGCGCAGGTCCTGCCCGGCGCTGAACGAACCGCCCGCCCCGGCCAGCACGACCGCCCGGCAGGACCGGTCGGTCTCCAGCTCCGCCAGGGTGTCCCGCAGCGCCTCCTTCAGCGCGACGTCGAACGCGTTCATCGCCTGCGGCCGGTTCAGCGTGAGGGTGACGACGGCGTCGGTCCGGTCGACGAGCAACGGCTCGGTCACGTGTCTAACGACCCTTCTGTCGAACGATGCGGTTGCCGGCGTCGAGGCACTGCTCGACGTACCGGTCGGCGGCTGGACGCAGGCGGGCCGCGTGCCGGTCGAAGAAGCTGGCCGCGGCGGTGCCGGGCCAGCGCTCGGGCAGCAGCGCCGGGGGCAGCTGCGGGTCCCGGAACAGGAAGGTACGCCACGCGTGCACGAGCCGGAACCGGACCGCGTACGCCTCCTCGTCGCTGCTGCGCACGGTGACCGCGCTCAGGAGCGGGCGCTGGTCGGCGACGAACCGCTCGTACGCGCGGCCGATCTCGGCCAGGTCCCACGCGCGACGGACGACGCCCATCGCGCCCGGGGTGCCGGAGAAGTGCGATGCGGTGAACCGTTCGAACCGGATGCCGGCCTCGGCCAGCAGCAGGTCGACGTCCTCGGCGGGGCGGGTCGCGACCCAGGTCTGCTCGTCGAGGGTGCCGTAGCCGAGAAAGCTGAGGGTAGCGGCGAGTCGTTGCCGGTCCCGCCGGGAGCCCGGCGCGTCGAGGACGAGCAGATCGAACCGGCCGTCCCAGGTGACCCGGCCGGTCCGGTAGATCCGGGCCGCCGCCTCGTCGAGTCGTCGGGCGGCTTTTGGTGTGATCGAATATCCCGGTCCGGAGGCCAGCCGGAGCGGGTCGAGCCAGCCTTGACGCACCATCCGGGACACGGCGGTGCGAACGGCGGGCGGCGCGATTCCCAACGGCGCCAGTAGCTTGACCAGGGCGGCGACCGGTGCGCGGCCACCCCTCGGTCGGAGATGGTCGCCGTACAGGTCGAAGAGTGCCGACCGTGCCTGCATGACCGCACATTGTGACAGGCCTTCTCAAGATAAGCTAGATGCTGTTACATCAATGCTGCTCCGGTTTGGGTCCGGCGGTGTTCATCAGGGAAAATCGTCTGTCGACACCCCCGCGAGCGTTGCGGGTGGTCGTGACGAAGTGGCTGTGGGGCAACCCACCGACCCTGGTGTAGGTCTGAGGGGAGACAACATGGCGGCGATGAAGCCGCGGACGGGCGACGGTCCGCTGGAAGTCACCAAGGAGGGTCGGGGCATCGTCATGCGTGTCCCGCTGGAGGGCGGTGGCCGGCTCGTCGTCGAGATGACTCCCGACGAGGCCAACGCGCTCGGTGACGCGTTGAAGGCAGCCGCCGGCTGAGTGAGGGACGACCCGGACGGCGTACGCCGGTCGGAGCGTTTCTTGGACCCTGAGCCACCGGGAGCGCCGGTGGCTCAGGGTCTTCATATCTGTGCGCGGGCATGGCCCGATCCACTTTGTGAAACTTCCTGGAGGTGCGGTTCCGCGTGCTCGCCATCCGTCCGCTCGCCGAGCCCGAACGGCTCGACGTCCTCGTCCTGCCCGTACGCCCCACCGAGCCGGCGGCGGGAGGTGACGTCTCGGCGGAGCCGGCGCCGACCGCGGTGACGCCGCCGGACGGCACCGCCGACGAGGCGGCCGCGCTGGTGCCGGCCGCCCGACTGAGCGGACGGGCCGGCGAGATCAGCACGCAGCTGCGTCCCGGGCGCGACCCCGGTCAGCTGGTGCTGCTCGGTATCGGCGACGGCGGGGAATCCTCCTGGCGGACGGCCGGCGCGGCCCTGGCCCGCTCTGCGTCAGATGAGACGCATATCACTATCGCTCTGCCGGCCGGGGTGACTGCGGCCGCCGTGCGCGGGCTGACCGAGGGGCTGCTGCTCGCCTCGTACCGGTTCCGGCTGACCGACGCCGACGAGCCGCCCGCGCTCGACGGCGTCGACCTGCTGGTCACCGACCCGGCGGCCCACGAGGAAACGGTCGCCACCGCGCGGACCACCGCCGCGATGACCCGTCTCGCGCGCGACCTGACCAACATGCCCTCCTCGGTGAAGACCCCGCAGTGGTTCGCCGACCAGGCGGCCGCCGCCTCCGCCGACCTGCCGGACCTGCGCCTGACGGTCCGTGGTCCGGCCGAGTTGGCCGCCGAGGGCTTCGGCGGGATCCTCGCCGTGGGCGGCGGCTCGGCCAGCGGCCCGCGTCTGCTGGAGATGGACTGGCACCCCGCGAACGCGCGTACCCACGTGGTGCTGATCGGCAAGGGCATCACCTTCGACACCGGCGGCATCTCGATCAAGCCGGTGCCCGCCATGAAGCTGATGCGCAAGGACATGGCCGGCGCGGCGGCGGTCGTCGCCGCCACCCTCGGCGCGGCGGCGATGCGCCTGCCGGTCCGCGTCACCACCCTGGCCCCGCTCGCCGAGAACATGGTCAGCGGCTCGGCGTTCCGTCCGGGCGACGTCATCCGGCACTACGGCGGGACGACCAGCGAGACGACCAACTCCGACGCCGAGGGCCGACTGGTCCTCGCCGACGCGCTCGCCTACGCGGTGCGGCAGCTCAAGCCCGACCTGCTCGTCGACCTCGCCACCCTCACCGGCGCCAACGCCGTGGCGCTGGGCAAGCGGACCGCCGCCCTCTACAGCGAGAACGACGACCTGGCCGCCGACGTGCTGAACGCGATCGAGGCGGCTGGCGAGGCGGCCTGGCGGATGCCGCTGCACGGCGACTACGTCGAGTACCTGGGCAGCGAGATCGCCGACCTCTACAGCGCGCCCACCCAGGGCGCCGGATCGGTCACGGCGGCGCTCTACCTCCGCGAGTTCACCGGCGACCTGCGGGACCGTTGGCTGCACCTGGACATGTCCGCCCCGTCCTGGGCGGACGGCGACCACGCGGAGTTGAGCCGGGGCGCGACGGGCTGGGGTGTCCGCTCGCTGCTGCGCTGGCTGGCCGCCGTCGACTGACGGTCAGCACTTCACCGCGGCGAGCACCCCGTGGCCGACCGGGAGCAGCGCGGGGATCCAGTGCTCCGACTCCCGCAACGCCTTGATCGTCTCGCGGACCGTCACCGTCCCCGCGTCCCGGGCGGCCGGGTCAGCGATCCGGCCGCCGGCCAGCATCCCGTTGAGCGCGAGCACCCCGCCCGGGCGCAGTAGCCGTAGCGCCGCCTCCACGAAGGCGTGGAACCCGGTGGCCTCGGCATCGACGAAGACGAGGTCGTACGCGCCGTCGGCCAGTCGGGGCAGCACGTCCAACGCGCGGCCGGTGATGATGCGGGTACGGCCGGTGGCGAAGCCCGCCTCGGTGAAGATCCGTCGTGCCATCCGCTGGTGCTCCACCTCCAGGTCGATGGTGGTGAGCACACCGTCGGCACGCATGCCGCGCAGCAGCCAGACGCCGCTCACGCCCGTACCGGTGCCGATCTCCACGACCGCGCGGGCGTTGCCCGCGGCGGCCAGCAGCCGCAACGCCGCCCCCGCTCCGGGTGTGACCGCGTCGAGACCCACCTCGTGGGCCAGGCTGCGGGCGGTGCGGAGCACGAGATCCTCGGTCACGTACGACTCGGCGAACTGCTGAGCCTGGGTCGTCGAACTGCCGGAACCGGCGACCGTGGCGATGGGGCACCTCCGGGCGGCGCGTGGTGCGGGGGGCGGGTTGGCACTGTGAGCGTAGAGGCGACCGGCGCGAGGCGCAGCCGCGCCTCCGTCCTCACCGCGATCACCGGAGGCAACCGCTGACTCCACCGCGCGCATCCGTGCAATCCTGGAAGCGGTATTCCGTCAGTCTCGACCGCGCCGAACCGTGGCCGGGCGAGGCCGCACGGGATCCGGGGGACGGACTGGGAGGCACCGACGTGACCGACGGCTGGGAATGGCGCCGGGACGGTGAGACTCCGGCTCCGGCGCGCCCGCCGGGGGCAGGAGCCCCGCCGGAGGGGCCGCCGGCCACGCCGGGGAGCGGCACCGCGCCCTCGGCCGCCGACACCGCAACCACGGCCGGGGCCCCGACCGGGTCGTACCCGAATCCGCCGCCCCCCACCGCTGGCGCGTCGCCGTGGTGGTCCGACGCGCTCGGCGATCCGTGGCGTGACCCGGCGGCCCCCACCGCGGTCGTGGTGCCTTCGGTGGTGCCTTCCGGCACCGAGCCGGAGCCGGTCACCGACCCGGACGCGCCCGGCCGACCGACGCTGCGACACCTGCTGCTCATCCCGGTGATCACCGCTCTGCTGGCCGGCACCCTCGGCGGCGCGCTGGGCTACGCGTTCGCGGTGCGTGGCGGCGCGGCCGGCACGGTGCTCGGTGCGGCGGCCGCGGATCCACCGGCGTTGGCCCAGCGCAAGCCGGAGTCGCTGGCCGGGGTCGCCGAACGTGTGCTGCCCAGCGTGGTCACCATCCGGGTCAGCAGCCTCGGCGGGACCAGCGAGGGCTCGGGGTTCATCGCCAGCGCCGACGGGCACGTGATCACCAACGACCACGTGGTGGCCGGCAGCAGCGGCAAGGCCTCGGTGGTCTTCAACGACGGCAGTTCCGCTGCGGCGACCGTGGTCGGCCAGGACCCGGAGTCCGACATCGCGGTGATCAAGGTGAACCGGACGGGTCTGCGGCCGGTGGAGTTCGGGGATTCCGACGCGCTGGCCGTCGGTGACCCGGTCCTCGCCGTGGGCTCACCCCTGTCGCTGGCCAACACGGTCACCGCCGGCATCGTGAGCGCCCTGGACCGGACGATGCAGGCCGGTGAGCCGGGCGGCCCGGTGCGCTACTACGCGGCGATCCAGACCGACGCCGCCGTCAACCACGGCAACTCGGGGGGCCCGCTCGTCGACGGCGCCGGCCGGGTGGTGGGCGTCAACTCCACCATCAAGTCGCTGGTGGCCGACGGGCAGGAGGCCGGCAACATCGGTCTCGCCTTCGCCATCCCGATCAACCAGGCCAAGCGGGTCACCCAGGAGATCATCGGCACCGGCAAGGCCCGGCGTACGGTCATCGGCGCCCAGGTCGGCGGCCCGGGCGCGGGTGCGGGCGGCGGCGTACGACTGGCCGCCGTGGAGCCCTCCGGGCCGGCGGCCGGGGCCGGGCTCAAGGTCGGCGACGTGATCCTGAAGCTCGACGGCCGGCCGATGACCGAGCCGACCGACCTGATCGCCCTGGTCCGCAAGTTCGCGCCGGGGTCGGTGGTGACCGTCGAGTTCCGGCGGGGAACCGCACGACGGAACACGTCGGTGACCCTCGCCGCGGATGCCAAGTGAACAGCGGGTCACCCCCTGCCGGAAAGCCGCCCGACGTGCGTAGTCTTGCTGCTGACGCCGAGAGGAGGCCCACGGGATGTTCGAGAACCTGAACATGTGGGAAGTCGGGGCGCTGCTGCTTCTGGCGCTGTTGATCTTCGGTGACCGGTTACCTGCCGTGATCAACGACGGCCTACGGCTGGTCCGTAACCTGCGGAACATGGCCCGCAACGCCACCGGCGACCTCAGTCGTGAGCTGGGCACCGACATCCAGCTCGAAGACCTGCACCCGAAGGCCTTCATCCGCAAGCACCTCCTCAGCGAGGAGGACGAGGCGGCGATCCGCAAGCCGCTACAGGGCGTCTACGACAACCTGCGCGCGGACGTCGACGGTGTGCACAACGAGCTGAAGGACGTGGCCAACGCCGCGGACCTGCGCTCGAACGGCACGCGACCCGGCACCACCACCGGTACGCCCTCGACGCCGGCGCCCCGGGTCAGCTACGACGACGCGACCTGAGCCCGGTGCCCGCCGGTGCGGGTCCCGTCGCGGCGGGCAGAAGCGCGGCCTTGATCGACTCGGTCTCAAGGAAAGCGGCCGATCAACCGGCGCGGGACAGCCCGACTTCCCGAAACCCGAGTTGATCATGGCGCCCCGCCGGAGGCCGAGCGCTGGCGCGGCATAACCCGCTCAGCGCCCGGCGCGCGGCAGAACCGGTCAGCGCCCGGCGGGCTTGAGGCCGAGCGGCTTGCCGAGCAGCGACTCACGGCGCAGCGCGAGCCGGTCGGCGACGCCGCCGAGCGCCTGCGCGGCCGGGGACTCCGGCGCGGCCAGCACGATCGGGTTACCGGCGTCGCCGGCCTCGCGGACCCGGGTGTCCAGCGGGATCTGGCCCAGCAGCGGCACCTGGGCGCCGATCGTCCGGCTCAGCGACTCGGCGACCGCCGTGCCGCCACCGGCCCCGAAGATCTCCATGCGGGATCCGTCCGGCAGCTCCAGCCAGGACATGTTCTCGATCACGCCGACGACCCGCTGGTGGGTCTGCAGGGCGATCGCCCCGGCCCGCTCCGCCACCTCGGCGGCGGCGGTCTGCGGGGTGGTGACGATCAGGATCTCCGAGTTGGGCAGGAGCTGGGCCAGCGAGATGGCCACGTCGCCGGTGCCCGGCGGCAGGTCGAGCAGGAGCACGTCCAGGTCGCCCCAGTAGACGTCGGCGAGGAACTGCTGCAACGCCCGGTGCAGCATCGGGCCGCGCCACACCACGGCCGCGTTGCCCGAGGTGAACATGCCGATCGAGATCACCTTCACACCGTGCGACTGCGGCGGCATGATCATGTCTTCGACGCGGGTGGGCCGGCCGTCCGCGCCGAGCATGCGGGGCACCGAGTGACCGTAGATGTCGGCGTCCACCACGCCCACGGAGAGCCCCCGGGCGGCGAGCGCCGCCGCCAGGTTGACCGTCACGCTGGACTTGCCGACACCGCCCTTGCCGCTGGCCACCGCGTACACGCGGGTGCGCGAGCCGGGCTGGGCGAACGGGATGACCGGCTCCTCGCTCGCACCGCCGCCGCGCAACTGCGCCTGTAGCGACTGCCGCTGCTCGGGGCTCATCACGCCAAAGTCGATCTCCACGCCGGCCACGCCCGGCACCGCCGCCACCGCGGCGGTGATGTCGGTGCGCAGCTTGTCCTTGAGCGGGCAGCCGGCGACGGTGAGCAGCAGCTCGACCCGGACGACGCCGTCCGCGCCGATCGTGGCGGAGCGGACCATGCCCAGCTCGGTGATGGGCCGGCGGATCTCCGGGTCGTTGACGGTGGCCAGCGCGGCCTGGATCGCGTCCTCGACGGTGCTCACGGGTGCTGACATGCCCGCAATGCTACGTCGCGGGGCATCCCGGCCGACTGCTGGCCGAGGGTGGTGTGAGCCAAACGATGAGCCGTCGTCAGCGTTCGGGCCGGGCGTCGCGGGCGTAGTCGCCGTCCAGGTCGTCGCGCGGCTCGTCCAGCCCGGGAAGGTCGGTCGACCGCTGGCTGCCCTTCTCCTGCTGCCGGCGCTCCAGGCGTTGCCGGCGCTGCCCCGCCTCGTCCAGCTCCTCGGCCAGCCGGGTCAGCTCGGAGCGGAGGAAGTCCCGGGTGGCCACCTCGCCGAGCGCGATCCGCAGTGCGGCGATCTCCCGGGCCAGGTACTCGGTGTCCGCCTTCTGCGCCGTGGCCCGCCGCCGGTCCTCCTCCAGGGCCAGCCGGTCCCGGTCGGCCTGCCGGTTCTGGGCCAGCAGGATCAGCGGCGCGGCGTAGCTGGCCTGCAACGACAGCACCAGCGTGAGGAACGTGAAGGTGTACGGGTCGAAGCGCAACCCGGCCGGGGCGAGGGTGTTCCAGCCGAACCAGATCGCGATCACCACCGTCATGACGACGATGAAGTTAGCGGTGCCCATGCCCCGCGCGATCCCCTCCGACCAGCGGCCGAACGCTTCCGCGTCGAACCGGGGGAGGGTGATGCCCCGGGGCTCGCGGGGCTGGTCGAGCCGCTCCGTGCGCCGCTGCTCAGCCACCGTCGCCGTCCGGTACCGCGTCGGTGGTGCCCGGGGCGCTCACGGCGTCCCGGTCACGCCAGTCCCGGGGCAGCGAGTGGTCCAGGACGTCGTCGACCGTGACGGCCCCGACCAGCCGGCTGTTCCGGTCGATCACCGGCATGGCGACCAGGTCGTAGGTGGCCATGCGGCGGGTGATCTCCGGCAGTGGGGTGGTGGGACGCAACGGGTCGATGTCGTTGACCACCACCTTGCCCAACAGGTCGGCCGGCGGTTCGCGCAGCAACGCCTGGAAGTGCACCATGCCCAGGTAGCGGCCGGTCGGCGTGTTCTGCGGGGCCCGGGTCACGAAGACCTGCGCGGCGACCGCGGGGGAGAGCTGCGGCTCACGGATCCGCGCCAGCGCCTCGGCGACGGTGGCGTCCGGCGGCAGGATGACCGGCTCCGAGGTCATCACGCTGCCCGCCGTGCCCGGCGTGTACTTCAAGAGCTGGCGTACCGGGTCCGCCTCGTCCGGCTCCATGAGGTCCAGCAGGACGTCCTGCTCCGGTGGGGGCAGCTCGTTGAGCAGGTCGGCGGCGTCGTCCGGGTCCATCTCCTCCAGCACGTCGGCGGCCCGTTCCCGGTCCAGCGCGGCGAGGATCTCCACCTGGTCGTGCTCCGGTAGCTCGCTGAGCACGTCGGCCAGCCGCTCGTCGTTCAACGCGGCGGCCACCTCGTTGCGTCGGGCGTCCGGCAGGTCCTGCAGGGCGTTGGCGAGGTCGGCGGGGCGCATGTCCTCCAGGACGGCGAGCAGGTTCGCCGTACCCCGGTTGTCGGCGATGCCGCTGAGGCCGCGCACCCGGTCCCACTCGACCTGGTGCAGGTGGCCGCGGCGGCTGAGCCGGCCGGTCTGCTCGCGGACCGCGACCCGGGTCAGCGACCACTCGCCACCCCTGGTGCACTCCATGGCGACGTCCACCACCGCGCCGGGCTGGCCGCCCGGGTCGAGCTGTACGCGCCGGTCGAGCAGCTCCTGGAGCACCAGCAGCTCGTTCGGGCGCTTCTCGAAGCGTCGCAGGTTGAGCGTGCCGGAGCCGAGCACCACCGCGTCCGCGTCGATCGACGTGATGCGGTTGATGGAGAGGAAGATGCGCCGACGCATGGGCATCTCGGCGACCAGACCCACCACCTCGGGGGGACGCGTGGTCGCCCGGAGCCGTCCCACGGCGTCACGGACCCGGCCCACCTGGTCGCCGTTCGGATCGAAGACGGCGACTCCGGCGAGGCGGGCGATGTAGACCCGGGTCGGCGTACTCACGGGCACCAGCCTAAGCGCCTAGTGTTTATCAACATGTCGACCTTGGCCTACGAGATCGTGGACGTCTTCACCGACCGCCCGTTCGCCGGCAATCCGCTGGCCGTGGTGTTCGGCGCGGAGGCGCTGGCCACCGAGCAGATGCAGGCGCTCGCGCTGGAGTTCAACCTCTCCGAGACGGTGTTCGTGCTGCCACCGACGCAGGTCGGCGCCACCTACCGGGCCCGCATCTTCACGCCGGTCGAGGAGTTGCCGTTCGCCGGGCACCCGAGCGTCGGCGCGGCGGTCACCGCGAGCCGGCGGGGGATGTTCGGTGTGGGGCAGATCACCCAGGAGTGCGGGGCCGGCGTGCTGCCGATCGAGGTGACGTCGTCCGGGGCGACGCTCACCGGAGGCGTTCCCACCCTCGGCCCCGAGTTGGACCCGGAGCCGCTGCTGGAGATCGCCGGTCTGGGCGCGGACGACCACGACCCGGCCGGGCCCGCTCCCCGGGTGGCCGGCTGCGGGCTGGAGTTCCCCTACCTGCCGGTCCACCCGGACGCGGTGGCCCGGGCGCGGGTGAACCCGGCGGCGGCGGAACGGTTGGGGGTGGCGCACGTCAGCGTCTTCTCCTGGGACGTCGCCACGCAAACCGCGCACGCTCGGGTCTTCGTGCCGGGGATCGGCGTCCCGGAGGACCCGGCGACCGGTTCGGCGGCCCTCGGGTTGGGCGTCTGGCTGGTGGCCAGCGGGCTACTGCCGGCGGACGGGCTGTCGCACTATTCGGTGCGCCAGGGCGTGGAGATGGGCCGCCCGTCCGCGCTGGGCTGCACGGTGACCGCGGCGAACGGCGTGGCGGTCGGCGCGACCGTCGCCGGCCAGGTGATGCCGGTGGCCCGGGGCGAGATCGCCGTGCCGCCGTTCGTGGGCTGAGCGACGGCGTCGATGCGGGAGGATGCGGGTGTGACGGACGAGGACGCCGCCGGTGGCACGCCGCTGGTGGACGAGGCGATGAAGAAGGCCGCCATGGCCTGGGTCAGCGTGTCCGGTGGGCCGGCGCTCGCGCTCTGGTGCGCCCCGCTGGAGGGCGCGCTCCTGGTGGTGAGCGGGCCGGGCGAGCAGGCCGCGCCGGGCCTCGCCGACGCGACCGAGGCGCAGGTCACCCTGCGCGGTGACCACGGGGGGCGGATCGTCACCTGGCCGGCCCGGGTGACCCGGCTGGCACCGGGCACCGAGGCGTGGGACACCGCCGCGCCGCTGGTGGCGGGCAAGCGCCTGAACGCGCCCGGTCCGACCGCCGACCTGGTGGCCCGCTGGGTCGCCGACGGTTGCGCCCTGAACCGCCTCGCTCCGGCCGGCACGCCCCTGGCCGGCACGGACCTGCCGTCCGACGCGCAGACCGAGCCGCCCCGGGAGACCCCGGCGGTCCGCGCCACCCGCAAGCCGTTCCGCCTGCACCGGGTCCGTCGCCGCTGATCGGGTCAACTCGCCGCGACAGCGGCGGCAGTGACCTTGGCGTCCACGAGGTCGAGCACCTCACGCAGGGTGCCGAGCGTGGTGCCGCGCCACTGACGGTCGGCGTTGAAGACCATGTGTTCGGCCAGATCGGGCGCGGCCAGCCGGACCGCGGTCATGCCGGCCTGTTCGGCGCCGGTCAACTCGTGGCTGCCGCCGTCACCCACGTACAGGCAGTCGTCCGGCCTGAGCCCGAGTCGACGGCAGGCGGTCAGGTAGAGCGCGGCATCCGGCTTGCAGCGTCCGACCTGCACGGAGAAGACCCGTACGTCGAGCAGGGGCGCCACGGGGAGGTGCGGCAGGAAGGCCGGCAGTTCGTGCGTACAGTCGCTGATCAGGCCGGTGCGGACGCCGCGCTCGCGCAGCGCCGCCAGCACGGGCACCGCGTCGGCGCGCAGCCGGGTGTCCGCGCGGATCGCGCGAAGCCGGGACACCACCGCCGCCCGCAGGGCACTGTCACTCGGATGTACGCCCGCCTGGGCGCAGACCCACCGCATGGTCGTCTGCGCGTCGCCGAGCCGGCCGGTGGCGCGCTCGTAGTAGGTGCGGTTCAGCACCTCGCTCAACGTCTCGCTGGGACAGCCGAGCAGTTCGGCGGTGCCGAGGTGCGCGGCGCCGCGCTGCACCGAACGGGTCAGCGTGCCGAAGAAGTCGAACAGCACCGCCTGGTAGCCGGCCATGGGGGAGCGCCTTTGCGGTCGAGGGTCGTCGGCGCGAACGCGCGTGATCGTAACTGAGTGCTGACGTTCCGTGCTGTCCGTGGTCGTGTGAAGATTGCTTCCCGTGTCCCCTCGACCACCCCTGGACCCGCTGACCACCGCCGCGGTCGCCCTGGCCGTCGTTGCCGTGTCAACGTCCGCGCCGTTGATCGCGTACGCCGCCGCTCCGGCGCTGGCCATCGCCTTCTGGCGCAACCTGCTCGCGGTGGCCGTGCTGAGCCCGTTCGCCCTGGCGCGCCGCCGCGCCGAGTTCCGCGCGTTGGCGGGGCGGACCGGCCGGCGCGAGGGACTGTTCTGCGTCCTCTCCGGGGTCGCGCTCGCCGGGCACTTCGCGACCTGGGTGCCGAGCGCCCAGCTCACCTCGGTCGCCGCGGCCACCGCGCTGGGTGCCACCCAGCCGGTCTGGCAGGGGCTGATCGCCCGCGCCCAGGGGCGGCGGCTGCCCACGGTGGTGTGGGTCGGCATCGCGGTGGCGGTGGGCGGCGCGGTGATCGCCACCGGCGCGGACGTGGGCATCTCCGGCCGAGCCGTCGCCGGCGATCTGTTGGCGGTGACCGGTGGCATGTTCGCAGCCGTCTACACCGCCTTCGGTGAACGAGCCCGTGCCAGCATCAGCACCACCACCTACACGACCATCTGCTACGGCATCTGCTCGGCGGTCCTGCTGGTGATCTGCCTGCTGGGCGGGGTCCGTACGGTCGGCTTCGACGGGCGTACCTGGCTGGCGATCCTGGCCCTGGTGGCGGGCGCCCAACTGCTCGGGCACTCGATGTTCAACTACGCCCTGCACAAGATCTCGGCGACCACGGTGAGCGTGCTGATCCTGCTGGAGGCCCCCGGTGCGGCCCTGCTCGGTTGGGCCTGGCTGCACCAGGTTCCCCGCCCGTACGCGCTGCTGGGGATGGCGTTGCTGCTCGTCGGCGTGGCGGTGGTGGTGCTGGGCGGCGCCCGGGCCGCCCGCCGTGCCACGCCGCTCACCCCGCTGCCCGCCGACGCCGCCCCGCTGGAGAGCTGACGATCGCTTCAGACGTCGTACGCCTCGATGACGCGCGTGGTCGGGGCGGCGTCGCCGAGGTCGGCGCGCAGCGCGGCACGCTCCGGGTCGACGAGGAACGACTCGTATCCGGTGCGGGCCGCGAACGTGATCACGTGCACCTCGCTCCGTCCGTCGGTGCCGCGCAGCCGCCGTTCCAGCCGGCCGTCGTGCCGGTCGAGCAGGGCCAACACGGTGTCCTCGTAGCGTTGCCCGGCGGTCTCGGCCCCGGTGGCGTACTCGACGATCGCGACAAGCGTCAGCATGGCGGCCACGCTACCCATCGATGCCGACGGCCGTGGCGCTGGCTTCCCAGAGCCGGGACGCGAGCTGTGGGTCCGCCGCCTTGCGGTACGGCCGACGCGGCCGGCGGTTGTAGTAGTAGCCGCCGCCGGCGAGCCGGGCCGGATCCTGGTTCGCGAGCCAGAGGAGCGTCTCGGCCCCCTTCTCCGGGCTGCGGAACGGCATGAACCGCATGCCGAAGGCGACCAGCCGACTGTCGTTGGCGAACCGGGTCCGCACCACTCCCGGATGGAAGCTGTACGCGGAGATGCCCGGCCAGCGCCGGGACGCCTCGGCGGCGAACAGGATGTTCGCCTGCTTGCTGGTGCCGTACGCGCCCATCGGGTGGTAGGCGCGCAGCGGCCTGTTGAGGTCGTCCGGATCGAGCGCGCCGAAGCGGTGTGCCCCCGAGGCGGTCACCACCGTCCGGCCCACCCGGTCGGCCAGCAGGTTCGTGAGCAGGAACGGGGCCAGGTGGTTGGCCTGGATCGACAGCTCGAAGCCGTCGACGGTGGTGAGCGGTTGAAGCGCGATGGCCCCGGCGTTGTTGGCCAGCACATCGATCCGGTCGTACGCGTCGCGCAGCCGCTCGGCCAGTCCGCGTACGTCGTCGAGGACCGCGAAGTCGGCCCGGAACAGCTCCGGGCGCTCGCCGGCTGTCTCCCGTACGCGCTCCGCCGCGGCCTGTAGTCGGGCCGGGTCCCGCCCGACGAGCACCACCTGGTCGCCGCGGCAGGCGAAGGCCACCGCGGCGGCCAATCCGATGCCGGAGCTGGCACCCGTCACCACCACCAGCCGACGCCCAGTGAGATCTTCCACAGGTCCATTCACCGCGGTCATGGCGCGAGGTTACCGTGGCGTCACCACGCCCTTTGGGATCGTTAAGTTTTCCTCGGATTCAGGTGGCGTCGGCGTGCCCGCCGGTCGCTGGAAGGAGCACATCCATGGCCGCAGTCGGTCGTCCCCGTCGGTCGTGCCTGGCCGTACCGGGTTCCAGCGTCAAGATGCTCGGCAAGGCGCAGGGGCTCCCCGCCGACCAGGTCTTCCTCGACCTGGAGGACGCGGTTGCGCCGCTGGCCAAGCCGGAGGCGCGCAAGAACATCGTGGCCGCCCTCAACGACGGCGACTGGGCCGGCAAGACCCGGGTGGTACGGGTCAACGACCTGACCACCCCGTGGACGTACCGGGACGTCATCGAGGTGGTCGAGGGCGCCGGCGCGAACCTCGACTGCATCATGCTGCCGAAGGTGCAGGACGCCGGTCAGGTGCGGTGGCTGGACCTGACGCTCACCCAGATCGAGAAGACGCTCGGCCTCGAGGTCGGCCGGATCGGCATCGAGGCGCAGATCGAGAACGCGGCCGGTCTGGTCAACGTGGACGCCATCGCGGCCGCCTCGCCCCGGGTCGAGACCATCATCTTCGGCCCGGCCGACTTCATGGCCTCGATCAACATGAGGTCGCTGGTGGTCGGCGGGCTGATCCCGGACTATCCGGGCGACCCGTACCACTACATCCTGATGCGCATCCTGATGGCCGCCCGGATGCACGACAAGCAGGCCATCGACGGCCCGTTCCTGCAGATCCGGGACGTCGACGCGTTCCGCGAGGTGGCGAAGCGGTCGGCGGCGCTGGGCTTCGACGGCAAGTGGGTGCTGCACCCGGGCCAGATCGACGCCGCTAACGAGGTCTACCAGCCGGCGCAGGCCGACTACGACCACGCCGAGCTGATTCTCGACGCGTACGAGCACTACACCTCGGAGGCCGGCGGCAGGCTGGGCGCGGTGATGCTGGACGACGAGATGATCGACGAGGCGTCCCGCAAGATGGCGCTGGTGATCGCCGCCAAGGGCCGCGCCGCCGGCATGAGCCGTACCTCGTCGTTCACCCCGCCGGCGGAGTGAGTGGCCGGGTCGGGTCGCCCGCCGCCGGCCGTCGACCCGGTCCCGCATTCGGCGGTACGCCCACCCGCGCGCCCGCCTCAGTAACCGCTGTCGCTGCTCGCGCCCGTCGTGACCGCGAAGATGATCACGGCGACGTACGCGGCGATGCCCAGCACCATCAGCGCGGTGACGATCCAGCCGACGATGATGCCGGCCTTCGCCAACCCCTCGCCGTCCTCGCCGCTGGCCCGAATCTGCTTCTGCGCCACGTGACCGAGGATCGCCCCGATCGGCGCGGTGATGCCGCAGGACGTGAGACCGACCAGGGCCAGCACCAGTGACGCGATGGCCAGACCGTTGGTCTTGCGCGGGGCCGGGTAGCCGTAACCGGGGTACTGCGGCGGGTAGCCCGCCGGCGCGTACCCGGGTGCGGGGTATCCGGGCGGGGCGTAACCGGGCATGGGCTGACCGGGTGCCTGCTGCGCGCCCGCGTACGGGTCGACCGGCGCGTACGGGTCCACGGGACCGGGCTGGGCGGGCACCGGCTGACCGGCCACCAGGGTCGGGTCCGGCGGTGTGCTCGACGGCTGAGCCGACCAGGTGGGGTCGTTCCAGTCGCCGGGGGGCGGGGGATTGGTCATGCGTGATCTCCGTCGGCTCGGCTGCGCCGCCAGAGTAGCCAGCAGTGACCAAACCCGACGCCCCCGCTCCCGGGTGCCGCGTTGCCCGGGCCGGTCGTAACGGGCAGGATCCCTGGCATGTCAACTGACGCGCGTGCCGCGGACCGGTCCGGCAGCCGACCGCGACGGGACGTGAGCCGTCCGGGTGTGGCGCGGCGCGGTCGGGCGGCCACGTCGACCGGCGCGACCGGCGCCGACGAGCCGGTCGCGCTGCCCGATCCGGTGACCATGCGGCTAGACGGCCGGGTCGCCCTGGTGACGGGGGCGGGCAGTCCGGACGGCATCGGGTACGCCACCGCGCGGCGCCTCGCCGACCTGGGGGCGCGGGTCGCCATCGTGTCGACCACCCGGCGCATCCACGAGCGGGCCAGTGAACTGGGCGTGACCGGGTTCGTCGCGGACCTGACCGACGAGTCCGAGGTGGGCGCGCTGGCCGACGCGGTGGCCGAGCAGTTGGGCGACGTCGAGGTTCTGGTCAACAACGCCGGCCTGGCGAGCCGGACCAGTCAGGGAGTGCTGCGGCCGGTCGCGCAGCTGACCTACGACGAGTGGCGCGGCGAGATCGACCGCAACCTGTCCACCGCGTTCCTGTGCAGCCGGGCCTTCATCGGCGGGATGGCCGAGCGGGGCTGGGGGCGGATCGTCAACCTGGCGGCCACCGCCGGCCCGGTCAACGCCCTGCCCACCGAAGCCGCATACGCCGCCGCCAAGGCCGGTGTCGTCGGTCTGACCCGCGCGCTGGCCATGGAGATGATCGCCGACGGGGTGACCGTGAACGCGGTCGCGCCGGGCACCATCTACACGGCGGCCTCCACGATGGCCGAGATCAAGCAGGGTCTGGGCACCCCGGTCGGACGACCGGGCACCCCGGACGAGGTCGCCGCGGCGATCAGCTTCCTCTGCTCGCCGGCCGCGTCGTACATCACCGGTCAGATGCTCGTGGTGGACGGTGGCAACAGCGTCCGGGAGGCCCGGTTCCGCTGATCAGTAGCCGCGGCTGTCGCCGTTGTTACCGAGGATGACCAGCGCCAGCCAGCCGCAGCAGGCCAGCAGGGTCAGCGCGGTGAACACGTACCCGAGGATCAGGCCCCAGGTCGCGAGCTGGTCGCCCTCCTCGCCGGTGGTGCGGATCTGCCGCTTGGCCAGGTGACCGAGGACGGCGCCGGCCGGGGGGAACACGAAGGCGAACACCAGCGACAGGATCGCCAGCACGTTGGTGCCCCGACCGGGGCCGCCGGGAGGTGGGCCGTACTGGCCGTAGGGGCCCTGCGGCGGGTACGGCGGCTGCTGACCCCAGTGCGCCGGCTGGTGCGGCCCCTGCCGCTCGTACGGCGACGGCTCGTCGGCGGGTGGCCCGTACGGCGAGCGCTCCGGCGGTCCGGAGGACGACTGGTCCGGCGGTGGCGCGTACGGCGACTGGCCGGCCGGCGGTGGCGCGTACGGCGACTGGTCCCGGGATGGCTCGTAGGGTGACGGCGGCGGCTCGTCTCCCGGCGGGCCCGACGGCGGCGGGTAGCTCACGGCTGTCCTCCTCCTGTCGGTGCCGGAAAAGTCCTTCTTGCCGGACGGTACCCGTAGCGGTGAACCTTTTCACAGCGGTTGTGTGGACTGGTCACCTTGGCCTGGCGGGCCGGGCGACCGATACTTACCGAGCGTTCAGTTACCCACGAGTAGTGCGCTGATTCCCGGAGGCCGAGATGGCTCGACTCGCCCAGACGCCCGGCCTCACCGACGTGCAGCAGTCGATCCTGGAGACCGTCCGGGAGTTCGCCGACAAGGAGATCATCCCGCACGCCCAGCGGCTCGAACACGCCGACGAGTACCCCACCGACATCCTCGACGGGATGCGCGAGATGGGGTTGTTCGGTCTCACCATCGACGAGGAGTACGGCGGGCTCGGCGAGTCGCTGCTCACGTACGCCCTCGTGGTGGAGCAGCTCTCCCGGGGCTGGATGTCGATCTCCGGCATCGTCAACACCCACTTCATCGTGGCGTACCTGATCTCCCAGCATGGCTCCGCCGAGCAGAAGGCCCGCCTGCTGCCGAAGATGGCGACGGGCGAGGTGCGCGGTGCGTTCTCGATGTCCGAGCCGGAGACCGGCTCCGACGTCTCGGCGATCAAGTCCAGGGCCGTCCGGGAGGGCGACACCTATGTCCTCAACGGGCAGAAGATGTGGCTGACCAACGGGGCGTACTCATCGGTGGTCGCCACCCTGGTCAAGACCGACACCGGCGCCGACTCGGTGTACGGCAACATGAGTACCTTCCTGCTGGAGAAGGAGCCGGGCTTCGGCGAGACCGCGCCCGGCCTCACCATCCCCGGCCGGATCGAGAAGATGGGCTACAAGGGCGTCGAGACCACCGAGATGGTGCTCGACGGCGTGACCGTGCCCGACTCCGCGATCCTCGGCGGGGCCGACCAGGTGGGCCGCGGCTTCTACCAGATGATGGACGGCATCGAGGTCGGCCGGGTCAACGTCGCCGCCCGCGCCTGCGGCATCTCCATCCGCGCCTTCGAGCTGGCCGTCGGCTACGCCCAGCAGCGCAAGACGTTCGGCCAGCCACTCGCCAAGCACCAGGCCATCGCCTTCAAGCTCGCCGAGATGGGCACGAAGATCGAGGCCGCGCACGCCCTCATGGTCAACGCCGCCCGACTCAAGGACGCCGGACAGCGCAACGACGTCGAGGCCGGAATGGCCAAGCTGCTCGCCTCGGAGTACTGCGCCGAGGTCGTCCAGGAGGCGTTCCGCATCCACGGCGGCTACGGCTACTCTAAGGAGTACGAGATCGAGCGGCTGATGCGCGAGGCCCCGTTCCTGCTGATCGGCGAGGGCACCTCGGAGATCCAGAAGACCATCATCAGCCGAGGCCTGCTGAAGGAATACAAGCTCTAACCCCCACCCTGAATCCCGCGATCTTGCAGTTACTGCGGCGACATGGCGTGCATAACGGGGCAGAACGCCAACCGAAACTGCAAGATCGCGGGGGAAACGCGGGTCAGCGGAGGCGGGTCAGGTTTCCGGCGGCGCGTTCGACGATGAGGCAGCGGTCCTCGACGTAGTCCATGCCGGCCTCCTCGGCAATCTCGCGCGCCTCGGCCGACACGATGCCCAGTTGCAGCCAGACCGCCGGCGCGCCGATCGCCGCCGCGTCCCGCACCACCTGCACGGCGTCCGCGGCCGGCCGGAACACGTCCACCAGGTCGACCGGGTGCGGGATGTCCGCCAGCGACGCGTACGCCCGCTCGCCGAAGAGTTCGTCGACGCTCGGGTTGACCGGGATGATGCGCCAGCCGTACCGCTGCATCTGCAACGGCACGCTGTGCGCGGCCTTCATCGGGTCGCGGGACGCGCCCACGACGGCGATCACGGCGGAGTCGGCGAGGATCTGCTGAGCGGTACGCACCCGCCGACTGTAGCTCCGCCGCCCGCCGCACGCGGGCGAGCAACACCTGCGCCGAAAGGCCCGACTGGCCGCCCCCAGCAGCCAGTCGGGCCCGGCCGGCGCTTCGCGCGAAGCGAAGCAGACCGGTTACGCCGTGGGCTGCCGTTCCCCGGAACCCAGGGCGCGGCAACCCACGGCGGTCAGTCGGTCGTCGGGCTGGGGGCCTGGTCGGGTCCAGCGGGAAGGGTGAACGGCGAGTCGCCCTTGGTGGCCTTGCTTCCCGCCTTCTCATAGCCGGCGGGCGGCGTCAGGTCGAAGTGGCTCAGGTTCGCATCCGAGCGGGGCAGCCATTCGAAGGTGCTGACCTCTGACCTGTCGGTCACCTTGCCGCTCTTGTCGGCGACCGTCTTGTACGGCAGGAACGAGGTCGAGTCCACCCACAGTTCTGCGGTGTAGGCCGCCGTCCCCGCCGTCAACCGCAGGTGCACGGTGTCGCGCCCGTCCACCTTCTCCTGCCCCACGATCTCCAATTTGCCCCGGGCGAGCCAAGTCCGGATGCTCGCCGCGTCGTTCGGCACGAAGACCGTGCCGGTTGCCTTGTCCGGTGAGTCGACGAACTCGAAGTACGTCCGCTCGAGATGGCTGATCTGGGTGCCACGGTATTTCCCGTCGGCGACGACCGTCACCAGCGTGGAGTCCGGTCTGCCGTCGCCCCCGAAGATGTCGACCCGCCGGCGTCCGGTCTGCCGGTCCTCCCAGGAGTCGATCCAGCCACCCCGATAGGTGTCGTGCACCTTCACGACGTAGTCGTCCGCCTTGCCCAGCGCGGCCTGGGTCTGGCTGCTGACGTAGGTGACATCGCCCAGCTGCGACGGGTGGGACCCGTCCGTCGAGCTGGCGACGCCGCCCACCTGCCCGGTCCGGTCGGCCGTGCCGAGGGCGACACCGCCGGCTGCGAGACCAGCCAGAGCGAAGGCGGTCGCGGTCGCGATCGCCGGACGACGCAGGAACCAGCGCTTCGCCGTTGGACGCGCGTACCTGGTCCCGTTGAGGATCGCGTGCCGCATCCGGTCGGTCGCGTCCGTTCCAGGGCCGGTCAGGTCCTCGCGAAAGGCGACGAGCAGCTCGACGCCCGCGTTGTCAGATTCCACGTTGTCGTTCATCCGTTTTCCTCATTCGCAGCGGCGGACGGTGCGTAGTGGGCGGGCATCGCGAGGCGCAGGCGTGCCTTGGCCCGGTGAAGGCGGGAGCGGACGGTGCCCGGTGCCAGGCCGAGCGCGGAGGCCAGCTCCGGATAGTCCAGGCCGGCCCAGATGTGCAGCAGGAGCAGGTCACGTTGGTCGTGTGGCATCGCGGCGAGAGCGCCGGCCAGTGCCCGCGTAGCGGCCTCGGCGTCGAGCCGTTCGTCGGCCCGATCGGCGAAGTTGTGCTGGCCGGAACCGCTGAGTGGATCTCTGCCCGACTTCTCCAGTGCCCGCAGCCACCGCACCTCGGCGCGGTGGTAGTTCCGGAGCAGGTTGCTCAGGATGCCGAACAGCCACGGACGTGCATTGGGCATCGAGGTGTCGTAGCGGTCCCGTCGCGAGAACGCGATCAGGAACGTCTCGGCGACCAGATCCTCGGCGAGCTGCCGCCCGACCCGGCGGGAACTGAAGTTGTACAGCCAACCGCCGTACCGCTCGAACAGCTCCCCGAACAGTTCAGGCGCTCCCGTTACCAACAGCGAGTCGGAGCGCTCGGTCACAGTCATGTCCCGATGGCCCCCTGGTTCGACGGTGCGTTCATGCCCTGTTCTTGTCTGGCACCGCCGCCAGGTTCCGTCTTCGCGGTCCCACACCGTCGCGAGCGTCCCCGCGTCCTGCCGGCAGGACGTCAGCGCCACGTGCCAGGGCGCACGGGGGAGGGTATCGCCGCAGTTCCGGGGGCTTTCCACCCGGCGCGGAAGGTCAGAGCAGGGTCAGTTGCTCGACGGCGAGAGCGGGCGGCGGCTCGGGCAGGCGGCGGTTGTCGCCCACCTCGCCCCGGAGCAGCCCGTGGCGACGGGAGGCGATCCGCACCCGGGCGGTCAGCTCCCGCTGGTACGCCTGCGGGGCGTACGCGCCCGCGCGGTACAGCTCTCGGTAACGGCCGACGAGGTGCGGGTGCTCCCGGGCGAGCCACTGGGCATACCACTCGCGGGCGCCAGGGCGCAGGTGCAGCGCCAGCGGGGTCACACTCGTCGCTCCGGCGGCGGCGATCGCCGAGACCGTGGCGTCGATCGACTCCTCGCCGTCGCTGAGGCCGGGCAGGATCGGCGCCATCAGCACCCCGACGGGGAAGCCGGCGTCGGTGAGCCGGCGGACCGCCTCGAGCCGGCGACTCGGGTGCGGCGTGCCGGGCTCGACGCCACGCCAGAGCTGGTCATCGACGAAGCCCACCGAGAAGGAGATGCCGACCGTGGTCACCTCGGCCGCCTGACGCAGCAGGGGCAGGTCACGCAGGATCAGGGTGCCCTTGGTGAGGATGGAGAACGGGTTGGCGAAGTCCCGCAGGGCCGCGATGATCTGCGGCATCAGCCGGTAACGACCCTCGGCACGCTGGTAGCAGTCGACGTTGGTGCCCATCGCGACGTGCGCGCCCCGCCACTTCGGCGCGGCCAGCTCGCGTCGCACCAGCTCACCGGCGTTGACCTTGACGATCACCTGCCGGTCGAAGTCCGTACCAGCGTCGAGATCGAGGTAGGTGTGGGTGTTTCTCGCAAAACAGTTGTGGCTCACCACCCCATTGGCGATGAAATCGCCGGTGCCGGTGGTGATGTCCCAGAGCGGCAGCTCCAGCCCGAGCGCTTGAATGTCGACCACCCTGAGGTCGGCCCTGCACTTCAGCACGGCGCCCTCGATCGAGCGCTTCCTGGTGATGGCCGGGTCCGTGAGGTGGAAGAACCGGAGCCGAGCGGGAAGACCTCCGGTCAATCTGATCTGCCGCACCCGGTTGGGTCTGCCGGGGTCCTCAAGCACGCAGGTGAAGCCGAACTGGCGCAGCGCCGCCGTCGTCTGGTCGAGGATCGTGTCGTCGCTGTTGCTGATGCGCAGGGCGCCTCTACTGCAGCTGCCCTCGGCGTCGAAGATGCCGGCCAGGAAGCCGAGGCGCCATTCGTCGGTGGGGGCAGCCGGCCACTGGATCAGACCGGTGATCGTTTCGATGTCCCGCTGTTTCGAGGTGCGGATCGCCGACAGGGCTTGCCGGGTGGCGCTGGCCGGTGCGAACGAGAAGCGTTGTGTCTCGATGCCCTCCTGGGCGAGGTAGCGCTCGCTCCGACTCAACGCCTCGTCGTCGATCAGCGCCAGACGGAACCGATGCACGACCCCCTGTGGGTACGAGTAGGTGGCGAGGTGAGCGTCGCCCCGGACCATCCCGCAGAGGTAGCCCCGGCGGTAGTCAGGTGACTCCTTCGGCCCGGATGCGAAACGGCCTGTGCCGATGAGGCGATTGTTGGTGGTCAGGTAGGGGCGCTGGCCGGTGCCCTGCATAGCCCCGGTGACGTACTTCCAGCCACGATCGGAGAGGAACCGGTGGTCTCCGCTGGCGATGAGCGTGGTGCCGTCAGTCAGGGTGACCCGGTATGCGGGTTTCACGGTGGACCACTTGTCAAGAACGGTGGTGACGACGTATCGGCGGTAAGCACCGCGTCGCTCGGTCCCGTAGATGCGGTCGCCGGGCTCGAGCTCACTGATCAGCTTCGTGCGACCGTCCGCCATCAGGATCGGAGTGTCACCGGCCAGGCAGTAGACACAAGCATGACTGCATCCCCGGTACGGGTTGATGGTCCACTCGAAGGGGACGCGGGACTGGCCGGGCACCCGGTTGAGGATTGATTTGGCCTGCACCTCGTGGAACGTCATCCCGGCGAACTCGGGGGTGTCGAAGGTGCGGACGACGGCGCCGGGCAGCGCCAGCGGCAGGGGTGGCGTCGCTGGCGCTGCCCTCTCGGGGTCTCCCTCGACCGGGGGAGCGGTGAGGTTGTCCCAGCGCATGGGCACTATTCGAACACGTGTACGAGGTCCGCGCAAGTGACCCGCCGGACACCCGTGAGCGATCGTCGCTCCAACGGGGGAGGATGGACCCATGGAGAGGTCGACCTTCGTCTACGACGGTGACTGCGCGTTCTGCACGACCTGTGCGGAGTTCATCGAACGCCGGATCCCCACGGGCGCGCGGGTGGTGCCCTGGCAGTTCGCCGACCTGGACGCCCTCGGCCTCACCGTGGCCGAGTGCGAGGAGGCCGTGCAGTGGGTCGGCGCGGACGGCTCCCGCGCCGCCGGTCCGGACGCCATCGCGAAGCTGCTGGCCGACAGCGGTCCGGTGTGGCGGGTGGCCGGCGCGGGTCTGCGGTTCCCGCCGGTGCGCGCGGTGGCCTGGCCGGTTTACCGCTGGGTGGCCCGCAACAGGCACCGCCTCCCGGGCGGTACGGCGGCGTGTTCCCTGCCGCAGGAGGCCAGGGAGCGGCTCTACGGCCCGACCGGGCGCCCGACCGCCGGAGCCTGATCGCCGAGCCGGGCCCGATCGTCGGGCGGAGCCTGATCGGGCGGCGCCGACGTCGTGTCGACGTCCACCGGGCCCCGCCCCGCGAGTCGGCGTGCCCACACCAGCGGTCGTACCCGTTCCAGGGGCAGGAAGCTGGTCATCGCGGCCAGGTGTGGCGCGAACGAGATCGTGATGGTCGCGATGGTCACCACGTGGAACGAGTAGAAGAAGCCGACCATGGCCACTCGCCAGCGGGCCGGTAACAGGAACACCACGGGGCTGAGCAGCTCGAAGGCCACGATGCCGAACTGCGCGACGATCAGCAGGTACGGCACCTGGGCGATGAGGTCGGCCAGGTCGGTGCCGCGTCGGATGATGGCCCTCGCCAGTACCGAGCCGGTCAGCCAGTCCAGACCGCCGAAGCGCAGCTTGGCCCAGGCGGCCAGGAAGTACGTGCAGATGACCGCTATCTGGGTGACGCGCAGGGCCCAGCCGCCGGCCTCCGTGCGGGTGGTGTCGCCGTGGCGGGCCCGGCCGGCGGTGGGCAGCACGGCCAGCGCGACGAGCAGGCCGAACCGGTCGTGGTCGACCTTCCCGTAGCTCATCGCGATGATCATCCACTCGAGGTACAGCGCGCAGACCGTCCAGCCGAGCAGCCGGGGTGCCCGGCCGGTCGCGGCGAGCAGGGCGGCGAGCAGGAGCCCCCAGAAGATCAGCGCCACGACCGTCGGCGTCGGGGTCGGCAGCGGGAGCAGGCGGCCGATCAACAGCGGCTGGTACAGCTCACCGGGCACGCTGGCTCTGGTGCGTACCCAGGGGGTGAAGACCACCAGGTCGGCGACGACGAAGAGGTAGATCAGGGTCCGGAACGCGGCGATCCGTCCGCGGGGCACCGCCTCCGTCAGCCAGCCGGTCATCGGGAGACCTGCCAGCTGACGATCGTCTCGTCGGTGTGCCGCCCCGTGGGCCGGCCGGCGCGGATGCCGTGCCAACGGATGACGATGCGGACCTCGACCAGCGCGGGGGCGTCCGGATGACGGTCGGCGTACGCGTCGGCGACCTCGGTGAGCAGCGCGGGGTCGGCCGCGTACCGGTCCTGCTGGCCCTCGATCTCGGCGCGGCGGATGCCGGTCGCGTCCTGGTCGAGGTCGACCACCGCTCCGGCGCTGTTCACGCCCTCCACCCGGGTGTCCGGGGCGGGGGCGTTCGGCGGGTTCGAGGTGGCGTACATCCGGAACGGGCCGAAGGGGAAGTCGTCGTCGCTGCCCCAGAAGGTGCCGAGCAGCAGCAGGACGAGACCGAGGGCGGTCGCGCCCAGCCGGGTCACGCGCCCGCGGGTGGTCAGGGTCTCCATCGGGTCGTGACGATACGGGATGTACCGACCGTCTCGCGTCCCACCGACGGTCAGTTCCGCCTGCCCAGGTCGGTGATCATGGGCGGCTTTCGGGATATGACGAAAGGCCGGACCCGAACCGGGCCCGGCCTTCGCGTGCCGTCGCGCGGACGGCTCAGTGCTTGTGCTCGGCCAGCTGCTTGCGGACGTCGTCCATGTCCAGCGCCTCGACCTGCTCGATCAGGTTCTCCAAGGCGGACTCGGGAAGGGCGCCCGGCTGGGCGAAGACGATGACGCCGTCGCGGATCGCCATGATCGTCGGGATCGACCGGATGTCGAACTTCGCGCCCAGCTCCTGCTGGGCCTCGGTGTCGACCTTGCCGAACACGATGTTCTGGTGCTTCTCCGAGGAGCGCTCGTAGACCGGGGCGAACCGCTTGCACGGACCACACCAGTCGGCCCAGAAGTCGACCAGGACGATGCCGTCGTTGCCGGTCACCTCGTCGAAGTTCGCCGAGGTCAGCTCAACGGTTGCCATTGCACTCTCCGATCACCTGCGGGTTGTCTGCGTCCCGTAGAACCAGGGCTGACCGTATCGAATTCCCGGGCGGCTGCGCACGAAACGTGGCCGGGGCTGCTCGGGTGCCGCGCAGACCATCGAACTGTGTCAGTTCATCTCGTCCTGCGGAACGCAAGTGCATGACGCACTTGCGTGACCTGCGGTAATGGGAGCGTTTCCAGGGAGATCCACCCGGTCGAGCGCTACGAATCGGTAACTTGAGCCCTGACAAGGAGGTATCCGGCCTGCGGAGATCGCTGATCAACCCCGCGTTCGTCACGGAGAGTAGTGTTACAAAAAGATAAATGTGACCGCGATCTCTGTTGAAGCTACGGCGCCGTAGGGCAGAATTCCTCACATCAGAGCGTGGGCGGCGGGTGCCGGGGAGGGCCCCGCCGCTCATTGCGTCTCCCCCCTGGTGAGTGACCGGTGTGACATTTCCGCCGAGGTCCCGCCCGGACCGTCGCCTTAACCACCGGTAAGGCATGCTGTGCCGAACTCCATCGCCGCCCGTCGAAGGGGACCAGCATGCAGTTCGGCCGCTACTACGAGGAGTTCGAGGTCGGCGCGGTCTACCGGCACTGGCCGGGCAAGACCGTCACCGAGTACGACGACCACCTCTTCTGCCTGCTCACCATGAACCACCATCCGCTGCACCTGGACGCGCACTACGCCGAGACGTCCAGCCAGTTCAGGCGCAACGTCGTGGTCGGCAACTACATCTACTCCCTGCTGCTCGGCATGTCGGTGCCCGACGTCAGCGGTAAGGCCATCGCCAACCTGGAGGTGGAGTCGCTGCGGCACGTGGCGCCCACCTTCCACGGCGACACCATCTACGGCGAGACGACGGTGCTCGACAAGCGGGAGTCCGGCTCCAAGCCCGACCGGGGCGTGGTCTCGGTGGAGACCCGCGGCTACAACCAGGACGGCACCATGGTCTGCGTCTTCCGCCGCCGGGTCATGGTCCCCAAGAAGGAGTACGCGGCCAGCGCGGTGCCCGACGGGGTGGACCCGGAGCGGCCCAGCTTCCCCACGCCGCGCTGAACGCGCCCGCCGGAGCAGGGCACCATCGGACAGCAGGTTCCGCCGGTGGCGGCCCTGGTCCCGTTTTCGGGGCTTATGCTGACGCCGGAGGTTCCGATGAGCCACTCCGTCGCCGGAGAGCCGCCCTCTGCCGGCCGCCGTGCCGCACCCTTGACCACCGCCGTCTACTCCGCCGCCGAGTGGGATCTGCTCACCAGCCTGCCCGCTCGGGTCCTCGTGGCCGCCGCCGCGCCCGGCGCCGGCCGCCCGGAGCGCGGGGTGATGGCTGGTTTGGCTGGCCTGGACGCGGTGGCCGCCGGCCGCGGGTTCGACAGTGACCTGGTCCGTGCCGTGGTCGCCGCGATCTACGCCCGGCACGATGGCGCGCCGGCTCCCGCCGAGCGGCTCACCGATCTGGTGGACCTGCTGGCCGCGTGTCGGGCAGCGGCCCGGGTGCTGCGTCGGCGTGCCGATCCGGCCGACTCGGCGGCGTACCGCCAGTGGGTGCAGTCGGTCGCGGCCCGCGTCTGCCGGGCGACGCCCGGCCTCGACGGGCATCCGGCCAGCCCGGCGGACCGACGCTTCCTGGACCGGCTCGGTGACGCGCTCGGCCTGGGCTGAGATCGCGGGGCGCCGGGGTGGCCGTACTCTCTGATGACCGTGACCGACGACCAGCTTGAGGTGGGTGTGGGCCCCTGGCCCGGGGACCTGCCCGAGGATCCGCGCTACGACCCGCAACTGCTGGCCGAGGGCGACCGGCGCAACGTCGTCGACCGCTACCGCTACTGGCGGCACGAGGCGATCGTCGCCGACCTGGACCGACGGCGGCACGGCTTCCACGTCGCCATCGAGAACTGGCAGCACGACTTCAACATCGGCACGGTGGTGCGCAACGCCAACGCGTTCAACGCGGCCGAGGTGCACATCGTCGGTCGGCGTCGGTGGAACCGACGCGGCGCGATGGTGACCGATCGATACCAGCACGTCCGGCACCACGAGACGATCGAGGAGTTCGTCGCCTGGGCGGCCGGACGGCGGCTGCCCGTGCTCGGCATCGACAACCTGCCCGGCTCCCGGCCGATCGAGACCGCCGTGCTGCCGCGTGACTGCGTGCTGCTCTTCGGCCAGGAGGGCCCGGGCCTGTCCGCGCCCGCGCGGGCCGCCTGCGCCCAACTCCACTCCATCGCCCAGTACGGCTCCACGAGGTCCATCAACGCGGGTGTGGCCAGCGGCATCGCCATGCACGCGTGGATCCGGACGCACGCCGGTCCACCGCCGGACTGACCGTCGTCCCATCGGCGCGCTCGGCGTTCCGGCTTTCGGCGTTCCGGCTTGACGTGGCGGCGATGTGGGGTGACGGTGGGGATGTGAGTGTCGCGGTGAGTTGTCCGAGATGCGGGGGCCCGGTACGGGCGCCGGATCTGATGCACACCGAGTCGAGGTGCCTGCGCTGCGGACCCGTGCCGCCGCTGCACGTGCCCGAACACATCGGGGCGGAGATCGTCGCGAGCGTGGTGGAACGGATCACCGCGGCTCCCGGTCCACCCGGGACACCACTGTGGTGCCCGTGGCCGCTGCCGCCCGGCTGGACCCTCACCGGCGTGGCGTACGCCGGGGACGACCGCACCGGCGTGCGGGCGACCGCGGTGGCCTGCGCGGGGCCCGCACCGCTCGACGACGGCCCGGCGGATCTGGTCTTCGTGGCCGAGGAACCGGGCGTGGGCCTGGGTACGCGACTCGCCGGCCTGGCCGGCCCCGATCCCGGACCGGAGCTCGCCGACGCGCTGACCGACCCCGGTCCCGGGCATCCCGAGCACGTCGGGCAGGCCAGGATCAGGGTCGGCGGGCACCCGACTCCACTGTGGTTGGTGAATTCTCCGACGGATCGAAGCGCGTACGCCGGCGAGGCTCGGGGAATGTGGCTACATGCGATAGCCTGGCCGGCGAGTGCGGGTCATCTGCTCGCGGAGGATGTCGTGTTACACGACCTGACCGAGTGGACTCCGCCCGAACTCGTGTACGGCGCACCGTCCCCGTACCTGTCCGGGAGAGCTTGACATCTCTTCCGGGTTGACGGAGAACGGACGCAGATATTCACTGTACGACACCACACTGATACTCTGGGTGCCGCTGCGGTAATGGGACCCGGCGCCGCGCGAGAGGATGGCCCGCCATGGTCAAGAAGGTCCTCACCTGGGCCGGAATCGCATTCTTGATCTTCTTCGTCGCCTATCGGCCAAACTCTGCGGCTGATGTGTTCAAGTCGTTGGGCGGCGGGATCATGGACATCGCCCAGGGGTTCGGCGACTTCTTCACCAGTCTCGTCGCCTAGCCGCCGATGGGCAGCCCCTCCGGTCCACCCTTCGACCCGGACGACCCCGACCGGGACCGTCGCGAGCGCGACACCGAGCCGATCCCGCGGATCGGGCCCGATGACGGCCCGGGCTACGGTGCCGGCCCCGGCCTGTCCGACGGGCCTTCCCTCTCGGACGACGTCGGCTACGGCGACGGGCCCGGCTATGCCGGCGAAGGGCGGTCCGGTCGGGCCTGGATCCGCGATCCCGACGCCGCCAGCCAGCCGCCGCAGATCTCCGAGGAGGAGCTGGCGGGGCTGCGCGCCGACGCCATGGGGTCGACACCCCGTCGGGTCCTCCCGCTGGAGGACGAGCCCAGCTCGCTGGTCGCCCGTTACCTCTTCCCCACCGAGCGTTACCGGGGCGAGTGGAAGCGGCACTGGATCCACCTCACCAACCCGCTCCTGATCGGCGTCGCGGCGACCTTCGTGCTCGGCTACCTCTCCGGCTTCCTCGCGGGGCGGAACGTGGGCGCGTTGACGACCATCGCGGTGCTGCTCTGGTTCGCCGTCATGGGCTGGGTGGCGTGGAAGGTCGCCGACTGGTGGTACGACCGGTTCATCCTGACCAACAAGCGGGTCATGGTGGTCAACGGCATCGTCACCCGCAAGGTCGCCATGATGCCGCTGGTCCGGGTCACCGACATGAAGTACGAGCAGACCCCGACCGGCCGGGCGCTCAACTACGGCACCTTCGTCCTGGAGTCCGCGGGCCAGGAGCAGGCGCTGCGGGAGGTCAAGAATCTGCCCAACCCGAACGAGCTCTACCTACGGGTCGTCGAAGAGATGTACGAGCCGCAGGCGGTCGAGGCGCGGTTGGGCAAGGAGGCCGACGAGGCCAAGGCCGACGACGGCGCGTGAAAGTTTTCGTCCGAACATCGGAGCAAGTGCGCACCTTTCGTCATGGACCGAAACGCCGCTGACGTGGCACTCTTCCAGGACGGTTTGGGTGCGGAGGTGTGTGGTGGCGAGCAGGGATCCCCTGGAGGAGGAGTTTCGCGAGTTCGTCGCGGCTCGCTCCGCCGCCCTGCTCCGTACCGCCTATCTGCTCTCCGGCGACTGGGCGACGGCCGAGGACCTGCTCCAGACGGCGCTCACGAAGACGTACCTCGCGTGGAAGCGGCTCGGCGGGATCGAGGCGGTCGAGCCGTACGCCCGGCGTGTGATGGTCAACACGTCGACGAGCTGGTGGCGGCGGCGCTGGCACGGTGAGCGCCCCACCGAGGTGCTGCCCGAGCGCCCGGGCCTCGACGAGATCGAGCGGCAGCTCGACCGTGACCTGCTCTGGCGGCACCTCAAGGAGCTGCCCAGCCGGCAGCGGGCGGTGCTCGTCCTGCGCTACTACGAGGACCTGTCGGAAGCGCAGACGGCGGCACTGTTGGACATCTCACCTGGAACGGTGAAAAGTCAGGCATCCAGGGCGTTGGCCACGTTGCGCCGCCGCATGGGCGTCGACACTCCGGATCTGGCCGCCGCGCCGACCGGGACCGGCACCGCCCCGCGGCGCGGCCGCGACGCGGCTGCCGCCCGCTCCCGAGAGGTTGCCCGACCCGGCGGGACTGTCGAGGCGGTCCCGTCCGGTTCGGTCGGAGGGCTGGCCGGAGCCCGCTCCGCGATGACGCCGCGTCCCAGCGTCGGTCGGGCCGAGCCCGGGCCGGTCGCGCCGCGCCCGTCCGCGCCCCGTCCGATCGCCCCGGCGGTCGACCTGCCCACCGCTTCGGTGGCCGTGCCTGTCGGCACCGGCCCCGGAGAGCAGCAGTGAACGTCTTTCCGCGGCTCCCCGACAACCTCACGGGTGGCCTGCGGCGTCCTAATCAGGTGCGACGTGACCAGCTCGAAGGTGCGGTGCGGGAGGCTCTCTCGCGCCAGGTCGCCGTTACCCGTCCACTGACCGCCGACCCGGCCGGTCAGGCCATCCGGCGCGCCAACCGGATCCGACGGCGGCGTGCCGGAGTCGGTATCGCGCTCGGGGTGGTCACCACCGTGCTGATCGGCGCCGGCATGACACACCTCTCCGGCGGCTCCGACCAGCAGGGGCCGCCCATCGTCGTCATCGGCGACCCGGACCTGTCGGCCCAACCGCTCGCCACGGCCAGCGTCGCCCCGCCTCCGCCCTCGTCGAAGGCGCCCGCCGACGTACTCTTCGCCAGCGCCTTGATCGACGCCGACGGCAAGCGCCTGGCGCTGCCCGGTGTCGGCCCCGCCGAACTCGCGCACCGGCTGCCCAACGGCACGGGTCTGCTGGTGGTCGGAGCGCCCACCGCCGCCGGGCGCTCCCTCTGGGTCGCCCAGGACGACGGCCTGGTGCAGGTGCTGCTGGCCGGCGCGGGGCAGATCGTTCTCGCGCCCGACGCCACGCAGGTCGCCTGGCGGGACGGCGGGGACCTGCTCGTGGCGGGAGTCGTCGGCACCCAGCTCATCGGCACGGTGCGTATCGCGGTCCCGGACAGCGCGCAACCCGTCCGGTTCGTCGGCAGCAGCCTGGTGGTCCGACTTGATCCGACCCGGCCGGGTCACGTCCTGTGGCGGCCCGGCGCGGACAAGCTGACCGAGGTGCCCGAGCAGGACACCCTGAACGTCTACGGTTCGCTGCCGGACGGGCGGTTGGTCAGCCAGGTGCCGGCGAACTCGGCGGACGAAACCTGCCTGACACTTGTCGATCCGAAGCGGGCCACGAAAGCGGCACGTACCGCCTGCGGCAGCCGGTTGAGCCCGGACGGCGTCGGCGGGCTGTCCGACGACGGACGATGGCTCCTGGTGAACGGGAAGGTCGGGTCGACCGACCGCTCCCTGCTGGTCGACCTGGAGCGGCTCGGTACGACGTTGGACGCCGTACCCGTCGGCCCGGCGGTGAGCGGCGCGGTCGCCTGGACGAGCGACTCGGACGTCGCCTACGTCGACAGCTCCGGCTGGCTGGTCCGGGTCAACGTCAAGCGGGTCCGTGCCGGCGAACAGGCCGAGTCGATGCCCGTGGCCGGCCTCGAGCCCGGCGACCGACCGATTCTGGTCAGCGGCTCCTGACCCTGCCGGATCCGCCGGGTTATCGGGCCGGGCGGCGGGGATCTCCGCCCCACCTACGCGAGTCTGCTTCGGGTCCGCTCGGTAGCGTCGGGGAGTGACCTCGCGTACCGGCTCCGCGCCCCGGATCGACCTGCACGCCCACTCGACCGCCAGCGACGGCACGCTGACGCCGGCCGAACTCGTCCGTGCCGGCGCGGACGCCGGTCTGGACGTGCTGGCCATCACCGACCACGACACCACCGCGGGCTGGGCGCCGGCCGTACGGGCGTTGCCGCCCGGCCTGCTCCTGATCCGGGGCGCCGAACTGTCCTGCCGCTGGGAGGGCGCGGATCCGGCGATCCCACTGCACCTGCTGGCCTACCTGTTCGACCCGGAACACCCGGAGCTGGTCGCCGAGCTGGCCCGGGTGCGGGCCGCCCGTGAGGAGCGCGGTGAGCGGATCGTGGCGCTGCTGCGCGCCGACGGCATCGACGTGAGTTGGCCGGAGATCCTCGCCGGCGCGGCCGGCGGGACAGTCGGTCGCCCGCACATCGCGCAGGCGCTGATCCGCGCCGGCCTGGTCGCCGACACCCGCGCGGCGTTCGGCCCGGACTGGCTCGGTGAGCGGTACCGGCTGCCGAAGGAGGACATCGACGTCTTCCGGGCGGTCCGGCTGGTCCGGGCCGCCGGGGGCGTACCGGTGTTCGCCCATCCCCGGGCCACCCGACGTGGCCGGGTGGTGCCCGACGAGCTGATCGCCGAGCTGGCCGCCGCCGGGCTGGCCGGGCTGGAAGCCGACCACGAGGACCACAGCCCGGCCGAACGGGCGCACGTCCGGGCGCTCGCCGCCGAGCTGGACCTCCTGGTGACCGGCTCCTCCGACTTCCACGGCACCCACAAGACCGTCCGGCTCGGCGCGTTCACCACCGGTGTCGAGGCGTACGAGCGGATCGTCGCCGCCGGGGTGACCGAGGTCGCTTCGGTCTGATCCGCGTATTTCGCCCACCGTGACGCGGCTAGGTTGCTCACGTGGATCTGAAGCTGTTCGGCGAGGTTTTCGTGACCCTGCTGGTGATCACCGACCCCCCGGGCATGATGCCGATCTTCCTGGCGCTGACCGGGCCGCTGCCCGCGCGCGACCGTAACCGGGCGGCGTGGCAGGCCGTCGCGCTCGCTCTCGGTGTGATCGTGATCTTCGCGGTGGCCGGGCAGACGTTGCTCGACTACCTGCACGTGGACCTGCCCGCCTTGCAGGCCGCCGGTGGGCTGCTGCTCGTCCTGGTCGCCCTGGAGCTGCTGACCGGCAAGGCCGACGACCCCAGCCAGCAGGTCACCTCGAACATCGCGCTGGTGCCACTGGGTACCCCGCTGCTGGCCGGACCGGGCGCCATCGTGGCGACCATGCTCTTCGTCCAGCAGGCCGACGGGTTCGGCGACTACACCGCGATCGCCGCGGCGATCCTCGCCGTCATGGTCGCCGTGTGGATCGTGCTGCGCTTCTCCGGCGGCATCGTCAAGATCCTGCGCCCCGGCGGCATCGAGGTGCTGACCCGGATCGCCGGCCTGCTCCTTGCCGCGATCGCCGTCCAGCTCATCGCCGACGCGGTGGCCGCCTTCGTCACGCACTACGTGAACATGACCTGACCGGGACAGTCCGGATGTCGGGGGTGGATGGCAGGATCGCAGGCGTGCGACGAGCCTCTTCATCCGGACGATCCGCCGCTGGCGGTCGGACCCCTCAGCAACGTCCCGGCGGCGCCGAGCAGCTCGGCTTCGAGGGGATGCCGGAGCGGCTGTTCGTCTGCACCCCGAGCAAACTCGGTACGTACGCCGACTGCCCCCGCCGCTACCGCTACTCCTACGTCGACCGTCCCGCACCGCAGAAGGGTCCGCCCTGGGCCCACAACTCACTCGGCGCCAGCGTGCACACCGCCCTGAAGAACTGGTACGCGTTGCCCGCCGACCGACGCCGCCCCGAAGCGTTGGCCACCCTGCTCAAGGGCACCTGGGTCCGTGAGGGCTACCGCGACGACGAGCAGGAGCGGGCCGCCTACCGGCGGGCGCTGAGCTGGCTGGAGGCGTACGTCGAGACGTTGGAGCCGGACTCCGACCCGCTCGGTGTCGAGCGGGTGGTGGCGGTCAAGACCGCCGTCCTGGCCTTCAACGGCCGCACCGACCGCATCGACTCCCGGCCGGGCCCGGAGGGTCCGGAGCTGGTCATCGTCGACTACAAGACGGGCCGCACCGGGCTGGACGCCGACGACGCCCGGGGCTCGCAGGCGTTGGCCCTCTACGCGTACGCGGCCGAGCGGGTGTTCCGCCGGCCGTGCCGCCGGGTCGAGCTGCACCACCTGCCGACCGGCACGGTCGCCGGTCACGACCACACGGTCGAGTCGCTGGCCCGCCAGTTGACCCGCGCGGAGGACACGGCCCGCGACATCATGGCCGCCGAGCGGGTCGTCGCCGACGGCGGTGACGCCGACGAGGCGTTCCCGGTCGCGCCCGGGCCGCGCTGCGGCTGGTGCGACTACCGGCGGCACTGTCCCACCGGGGCGCAGACCCCGGGCAAGGAGCCGTGGGCGGCCGTGGAACGAACCGTCGAGGGCTGATCGCGTCCGTCGGCCAGCTCGACGCGGCGCACGTGGGGTCGGTCAGCCGGCCAGCGCCGCTCGGTCCGCCGCCCGTTGCTTGGCGGCCTGAACCAACGGCCCCTCCAGGTAGCGACGCGGCACCGCGCCGAGCGCCAGTCGCAGCGCGCGAACGCTGAGATCCGCCGACAACTCGGTGGTGGGCAGCCCCAACCCGCCGTACATCCGCCGGGCCCACGGGGGGAGCAGCGCGAGCGCGGTTCCGGCGATCCCGAGGTACGCCCACCGTGGCGGACCGAGGTTGAGGCCCAGCCGGGCCGGCAGGCCGAGCTTCCACGGCAGCGGTGGGGCGGTGAGGAACAGCGCCGTCTCGGCGGCTTCCCGGGTCATCCGCAGCTCCGGCCGAACGGCACGGTAGTAATCCTGGACCTCGGCGGCGGTGCCCGGCACCGTGGCCGGGTCCAGCCCGACGAGGGCGGCTGACCGACGTTGCTCGGTGTAGTAGCCGTCCACCTCGTCATCGGTGAGCGGCAGACCGGCCCGGCGGGCGGTGCTGAGGAACGACTCGACCTCGGTGACGTGCACCCAGCGCAGCAGGGCCGGGTCGTCGATCCGGAACTGCTCGCCGGTGGCGGGGTCGGTGGCCCGCAGCCGGGCGTGCAGTCGACGCAGCCGCGCGCCGGCCTGCTCCGCGTCCAGGGTCGTGCCGTAGACGGTGGTCTCCACGTAGGTGGCCGTGCGGACCAGCCGTCCCCACGCGTCCGTGCGGTAGTCGCTGTTCTGCGCGACGCCGGCCATGGCGCGCGGGTGCAACGCCTGGAGGTAGAGCGAGCGCAGGCCGGCGACGATCAGGATCGGCTCCTCGTGCACCTTCCACGTGACCGAACCCGGACCGAAGAGGCCGAGGTCATCGGAGTCCACCGACCAAGCGTGCCACGGCCGGCGCGTCGGTGCCGGCCAGCCCGGCCGGCCGGGGTCCCGGCGACGGGGAGGGGTCAGCCGTCGGCGGCGCGCCGCGACTGACAGCTCGGGCAGAGACCCCAGAAGGTCACCTCCGCCTCGTCCACCTCGAAGCCGTGCGCGACGCCCGGATCCAGGCAGGGCGCGCTGCCGACCGCGCAGTCGATGTCGGCGATCTCGCCGCAGCCCCGGCAGACCACGTGGTGGTGGTTGTCGCCGACGCGTGCCTCGTACCGGGCGGGGCTGCCGGCCGGCTCGATCCGGCGGGACAACCCGGCCCTGCTCAGCGCCCCCAGCACGTCGTAGACCGCCTGGGTGGAGACGGAGTCGAGGCGTTCCCGGACCCGCCGGGTGATCTCGTCGACCTCCAGGTGGCCACCGTCGGCGAGGACATCCAGCACCGCCAGGCGCGGTCGGGTGACGCGCAGCCCCCGCGATCGCAGCAGTTCCTCACCTCTGGACACGCGCCAATGACAGCACGCGCGACCAGCGACGACAACAGTCGGCCGAGGGCGGTGGTCACGAACACAGCTCGTAAAGATCGATCCGGACACTGAACCTCGTCAGCGCCGTGCGCGTGTCTTTCGGGGGAGAGCCCGGGGACGACCAGCGGTTCGTACGTACGCTGACGACCCCGGGACCGCGATCCGCCTGGAGGTGTCGATGTTCGAGAAGATTCTGGGTCTACCGACACACGTCTTCGTCGTGCACGCGATGGTGGTCTTCGTCCCCCTGCTGGCGGTGCTGGCCATCGCGTACGTGGGGCTGCCGCGCTGGCGGCACCGACTGGACTGGGCGCTGGGCATCCTCGCCGTGGTGACGCCGGTGACCGCCTTCGTGGCCGTCGAGTCGGGTGAGGCGCTCACCGACGCCCTGGTCGCCCGTGGTTACCAGGGGCAGATCCTCGACCAGATCTTCGAGCACTCGCGCTACGGCGACATCCTCTTCCGGATCGTGGTGCCGCTGGGGATCGTGGCCATCGCGCTGCTCGTGGCGACCAGCGGACACCCCCGGGTGCCACGGCTGCCGGCCCTGGTGACGCCGGTGCTCGCGGTGGCCGCCGTCGCGCTGTCGCTCGCTGCCCTGGTCTACGTCGCTCTGACCGGTCACTCCGGTGCCGAGGCCGTCTGGGGCACCACCCTCTGACCAGCGCGGACCGACGGTCGCTGCCGGCCGCCGCCCAGTGGCGCGGTGGTCAGAAGAGGATCCGCGAGCAGAGCAGGCAGACGAGGGCCACCACCACCACGGCGGCGGCGGCACCGAAACCGTAGGTGACCCGCTGCGACCGCTGCTCCGCCGCGTCCAGGGCGGCCGTGTTCTGCGGTGGCAGGCGTCGTGGCGGCGCCGGCTCCAGGTGTACGGGAGGACGCCAGCCCGCCGGAGGCGGCACGCTCGGTGGTGGCCCCGCGTACCCGTCGGTGGGTGGTGTGGCGGGCGGCGGTTGGTCCGCCGTGGGACGGTCGTCGGTCCCGGGTCGACGCCAGTAGTCGTCGGGGGTGCTGCCACCGCTGGGGGTCGTCACGCCGTCCGAGGCTACCAACGGAGCGGGCGGCCTGCGCTAGTCTTGCCGCTCGTGAGCACCGAGGATCCCGGCGCCGCGGTCGCGCGCGGCGATGACGACCGCACCGTCGACCTGAGCGACGACTTCGTGGTGCTGCCCGAGCAGACCTCGGACGACACCGACCACGGCTGGGGCGAGCGCAGCGCAGGAAACGACGACTGGCTCCTCGCCCAACGCCCTCCGCACTGGGACTGAGCCCCGGGCAGGGTTGACCCCGTCCAGGGCTCAGCGGCGCAGCGCCGACGTGGCGGTCTTAGGCCGAGCGGAATCAGGACGCCGAACTGGCCGCCGCCTTGCCGCCGCCCGACCCGCCGGACGACGAGGACGACCCGGACGAGGACGACCCGGACGTCGAGGACGTCGAGGACGACGAGCCGGAGTCTCCACCCGAGGACGAGGACGAGGACGACTCGGACTTGGCCGGCTTGGCCGCGCCGCCGGCCGACGTCTCCGAGCCGGACGCGCGGGAGTCGGTGCGGTAGAAGCCTGAGCCCTTGAAGACGACGCCGACGGAGTTGAAGACCTTGCGCAGCCGCCCCTGACACGCCGGGCACTCGGTCAGCGGCTCGTCAGAGAAGGACTGCACCGCCTCGAGCTGGTGACCGCACGCGGTGCAGGCGTACTGGTACGTAGGCACGTTCTCCTCCGGTATCTGGACTCGGCCAGTTGGCACTCGACGTATTCGAGTGCCAATGGTGCGTCATTCGGGCCGGGTTCGTCCAGCGGACGTGTGGGGCGCGACACCCTGCGCCGTACCCGGGCCGTCATCAAGCGTACGCATTCCGCCGGAGGGGGTGACCACCGCGCGGACCGGACGGTCGTGCGGCTCGGTGGGCAGCGCCTCGACCAGCTCACCGTCGTGCAACGGCACCACGGTCAGGCTCGCCGTGGGCACCCGTGCCAGCGCCCGGTCGTAGGAGCCGCCGCCGCGGCCCAGCCGCCGGCCGTGGTGGTCGACGGCGAGCGCCGGCACGACCACCAGTTCCGCGCCGGAGACGGCGGCCACGCCGAGGCGGGGGCCGACCGGCTCCCGGAGGCCCCGGCCGGCGGCGGCCAGCGCGTGCGGACCGGTGTACGGCGCCCAGTCCAGGTCGAGATCCGCGCGAAGCACCGGAAGCAGCAACTCACCCTCGGCCGGCAACGCCCCGCGCAACACCTCCGCGAGGTCGGCCCCGCCCGGCTCGGAGCCGACCGGCACGTACGCCGTCATCCGGCGCGGTCGCAGCCGGCGTACCAGGGCGACCAGCTCGGCCTGGACGCGCCGGGCGGCTGCGGCCCGCGCCGCGTCGTCCAGGGTCCGACGGTGGGCGAGCAGCCGTATCCGGGTGTCCCGCTTCGTCACACGGGTCACTTCCGCTTCATCAGAAAAATCTGACACGCAACACTCCTGACGCAACGCCACTCCCACGGTTGCTCTGTGTCAGCATCGCAAGCAACGGAGGCGGAACTTCCGGGGGGACCGAGTGACGCTACGCGGGCGGTTGACGGCAGCCTTCCTCGTGGTGGTGCTCGGCCCGGTCCTGCTCGGTGCGTTCTTCGTCGCCTCCACCGTCACGGCCGTCGACCGCACCCGGTCCACCGAACGCCTCGCCGTGGCGGCGTCCGCGGTGCGTACCTCGGTCGACGCGCTCTGCCAGCAGCTACGTGCCGCCGCCGACGCGGTCGCCCTCACCGGTGATCCGGCCATCGTCGCCGGCCAGCTCGTCGGCCGGGGGTTGGCCGCGGCGGTGCTGGTCAGCGACGTCAGCGGGCGGGCCACGTACGTCTCGCCGGGCGCGCCGTCGACACCCTGGCGGGACTGTTCCGAGCCGGTCGCCGCGACGTCCGGTCCGGTCCGCGCGCTGGCGGCCCACGTCGACCGGCGGGACGCGGCCGGCGCCCTGCTGGGCAGTGTGGCCGCCGCGCAGCTCGTCGACCCGGCCTTCGTGGCCCGGCTGGCGGCGGTGAGCGGAGTCGCGGTCACGCTGCTCGACGGCGGCGCGAGCGCCGCCCGGTTCACCCACACCACCGAGTCCCGCGAGGTACGCGACGGGGTGCTGGCCGCCGCCGGCCACAGCACCGGCGAGCGGGTCACCGAAACCACCAAGGGCCGGTACGTGCGCCGGGTCGGACCGTCCGTGGGCCAGCCGCTGCCGCTGGTGCTGTCGGTGCCGAGCACCAGGCCGCCGGGTCTGCACATCACGCTGGCCGGCGTGGTCGCCCTGGCCGGGCTGCTCGCCGTGCTGACCGCGTGGCGGCTGGCCCGGGTGACCACCCGGCCCCTGGTGGAGCTGGCCGGCGCGGTCGACCGGGTGGCGCACGGCGACCTGACCGCCCGGGTGCCGGTGCGCGGCCGGGACGAGCTGGGTCGGCTCGCCGAGGCGTTCAACCGGATGACCCGCGAGACCGGTTCGTACGTCGCGGCGCTCACCAGCAGCCGTGACCAGCTCCGCGGGCACCTCGCGGTGCTCGGCGACACCCTGGCCAGCACCCACGATCTGCAACGCATCCTGCGGGTGATCCTGCACAGCGCCATCGCGGCCACCGGCGCGCGGGCCGGCGCGGTGCTGCTGGTGGAGACCGGTGGGGTGCTGGTGGCACAGTGCAGTGAGGGTCTGGACGGGCGCTGGCCGGCCCCCGACCCGGACGGCCCGCAGACCCTGCGGGTGCCGGTCGGCGTCGGCGTGGTCGGCGCGGTGGCCGCGACCGGCGAGCCGCAGCGGGGACGCGTGGAACCGACCGAGCCGCCGACCGGCGAGCCGCGCTGCCGCACCTACGTGGCGGTCCCCTTCGCCGCACCGGGCACGACCGGGCTCGGCAGCGGCACGACGACCATCCCGGGCGGCGAGCGGACCATCCTGGGCGGCGAGCGGACCGCCGACGATGCGGTCTCTCCGGCGGTGGCCCTCGGCGTGCTGGCGCTCTACGACCGGGTGGGCGCGGCCGAGTTCGACGACGACGACCTGGTCACCCTGCGGACCTTCGCCGGGCACGCGGCCGTCGCGGTGGAGAACGTGCGGGTGCACGAGGAGGCCCAGCGGCTCTCCCTCACCGACCCGCTCACCGGGCTGTGGAACTACCGCTACCTGCGCGAGTCGATCCGCCGGGAGGTCGAGCGGGCCAGCCGGTTCGGCCGGATGCTCAGCGTCCTCGCCCTCGACCTGGACCGCTTCAAGGACGTCAACGACACGTACGGGCACGCGGCAGGGGACACCGTGCTGGCGGAGTTCGCCCGGCGGGTACGCGGCGAGATCCGCGAGGTGGACCTGGCGTTCCGGCAGGGCGGGGAGGAGTTCGTGCTGCTCCTGCCGGAGACCGACGCCCGGGGCGCGGCGATCGTCGCGGAACGGCTGGGCGCGGCGGTACGCGAGACGCCGATCGCCGTCGAGGCGTACGCGGGGCCGATCGTGGTGACCGTGTCGGTCGGCATCGCCGTCTACCCGGACCACGGCAGCACCGGGCGGGAGGTGCTGGAGGCCGCCGACGACGCCCTCTACGTGGCCAAGGCCGCCGGTCGGGACACCTACCGCGTCGCGGAGGTCCGCCCGGACGTGCCGATGCGGGAGATCCCGGTGCCGGCCGGCGCGGTCAGCCCACCCGACGGGCTGCCGAGAGCCGGCCGGCCCGCGCGGGTCCCGCGGGAGCCGGGCGGCCACGCCCGGTCGGAGTCGGCTGCGGGCGTACCCGAAGCGAACCGTCCGGGGCCCGCGCACGCGCGGCCGGAACCGGCGGACGGCCCGGTGGACGCCGCGCGAGCCGGTCCGGACGCGGCGCGGCCGGGGCCGGGCGGCGGCGCGTCTTCTGGGCCACACCCGCCGCGGCAGAGCCGTGGCCGATAGTCTCGCGGCATGTCGGAGCACTCAGCGAACCCCTCAGCGACGGTCGCCGCGACCGGCCGTCCCCTGGCGGTCAAGGCCGTCATCCCGGCCGCCGGACTCGCCACCCGCTTCCTGCCGGCCACCAAGGCGGTTCCCAAGGAGCTGCTGCCGGTCGTCGACCGGCCGGTGCTGCAGTACATCGTCGAGGAGGCCGCCCAGGCCGGCATCGGTGACGTGTTGCTGATCACCGGTCGGGGTAAGACGTCGATGGTGGACCACTTCGACCGTCGCCCCGACCTGGAGACCAGGCTGGAGGAGAAGGGCGACGCCGAGCGGCTGGCGGCCGTGCGTCGGCCCGGTGAGCTGGCCGAGATCTACACCGTCCGGCAGCCGGAGCAGCTCGGGCTCGGGCACGCGATCGGGTACGCCGAGGCCCACGTCGGCGACCAGCCCTTCGCGGTGCTGCTCGGCGACGAGTTCGTGAAGCCGTCCGAGCCGCTGCTGCCGGCCATGCTGGAGTTGCAGGCCCGCACCGGTGGCGTGGTGCTCGCCTTCTTCGAGGTCGACCCGGCCGACACCAAGCGGTACGGCATCGCCTCGGTCGAGCCCGCCGAGTCCGACCTGACCGACATCGGCGAGGTCGTCAAGGTGACCGGCATGGTGGAGAAGCCGCAGCCGGAGGACGCGCCGAGCAACCTGGCCGTGCTGGGCCGGTACGTGCTGCCCGGCACGATCTTCGACGCGATCCGGCGGACCAAGCCGGGCAGTGGTGGCGAGATCCAGTTGACCGACGCCATGGAGCTGCTCCGCACCGAGGGCACGCCGGTGCACGCGATCGTCTACCGGGGCACCCGCTACGACACCGGCATGCCGCTGGGCTACCTCCAGACGGTCGTGCAGATCGCCGCCGAGCGCGAGGACCTCGGCAGCGAGTTCCGCTCCTGGCTGGCCGAGTTCGTCAAGGCCGACGCGGCAGGCGGATCTGGTACATGACCGCGACGGCCGACGCCGAGGCGGCCGCGAACGAGTTGACGCCGCTCGCCGACTACCTGGGCAGCGTGCTGCGCAGGTTACGCGCGCTGCCGCCACTCGACCTCGACCTCACCCAGGCGCACGGCAACGTCCTCGCCGAGGACGTCGTCGCGCCGCACGCCTTCCCGGCCTTCGACCAGGCGGCCGTGGACGGGTACGCGGCCCGCTGGGAGGACATCTCTGGAGGGGGCCGGGGCCCGAGCTACGTCCCGGCCCCCTCCGGCACGCCCGGCGGCCGGAGCATCCGGCTCAACGTGGTCGGCGACCTGGGCGCGGCGAGCTGGCGACCGGTGCGGCTCACCCCGGGCGCGTGCTTCTCGGTGGCCGCCGGGGCGCCCCTGCCGGTCGCCGCGGACGTGGTGGTCCCGGTGGAGTGGACCGACCAGGGCATGGCCGCCGTCGAGATCTTCCGCACCCCCAAGCGGGGGTACGGCGTCCGCCGCGCCGGTGAGGAGCTGCCCGCCGGCACCCTGCTCGCCCGCGCCGGCACGTACGTCTCCCCGGCCCTCGTCGCCGTGTTCGCGGCCACCGGCATCGGCCACGTGGTGGTCCGGCCGAGTCCACGGGTGGTCATCGTGGCCACCGGGGACGAGCTGGTCGACGTGGGCCGGGGCAGCCAGCCCGGTCAGGTGGTGGACGCCAACTCGCACGCGCTGACCGCCGCCGCGGCCGAGGTGGGCGCGCTGGCGTACCGGGTGGGCATCTGCGACGACGACCCGGAAGGGCTGCGTGGCCTGCTGGAGGACCAGACCCTGCGGGCCGATCTGATCATCACCACCGGCGGGACCGGCACCGGCCCCGGTGACATGGTCCGGCGGATCCTGTCCCGTCGCGAGGGCGGCCGGGCCGGGCCGGTGGCCTTCACCGACGTGGCGCTCTATCCCGGCACCGCTCTCGGGTTCGGCACGGTCGGCGCCGAGGAGGTGCCGGTGGTCTGCCTGCCCGGCGACCCGGGCGCCGCGCTGATCGGCTTCGAGGTGCTGGCGCGGCCGGCGATCCAACTGCTCGCCGGCGCGGAGCCGGTGTTCCGTCCCAGCGTCCGGGCACACCTGCTGGAGACCGTGTCCTCACCCGGCGGGCTGCGCGAGTTCCGGCCCGCGCACGTCGCCGAGCGACGCGGCGGCGGTTACACCGTGCAACCGCTGCGTGGAGGGCCGTTCACCCTCTCCGGCCTGGCCGAGGCGAACGGGCTCCTGGTGCTCGGCGAGCGGGTGACCAGCGCCGCCGCCGGCTCCACCGTGGACGTCCTGCTGCTGGACCGCCGTCGGTGAGATCCCCCGGACGGGATGTCGGGAGTCCACTTGCGCGCGAACCGGTCCCGCGCGGGAGACTGTGCGGGTGAGTCTCTTCGGACCGGTCCGTGCGCCCGGCTGGCCTGCGGTGCTGGTCGACGGGCCGGTGCTGTTGCGCCCGTACCGGCGCTCCGACGCGGCGGCGTGGTCGCAGGTACGCCGGGCCAACCAGGCCTGGCTGGCGCCCTGGGAGTCGTCGCTGCCGGGCGGTTGGGACGAGCTGAACTCGCCGGCCGCGTTCCGGTGGGTGCATCGTGACCAGCGGCGCTCGGCCCGCGAGGGCGAGGGAATGCCGTTCGCGGTCTGCCTGCGCGAGGCCGACCGGGATCGGCTGGTCGGGCACCTCAACGTCGGCAGCATCGTGCGCCGCGCCTTCTGCTCCGGTTACGTCGGCTACTGGGTGGACGCCCGGGTGGCCGGCCAGGGTGTGATCCCGACCGCGCTCGCGCTCGCCGTCGACCACGCGTTCGGCCCGGGTGGACTCCACCGGATCGAGGTCAACATTCGGCCGGAGAACCGCCCGTCGCGGCGGGTGGTGGAGAAGCTGGGCTTCCGCGAGGAGTCGTACCACGTGCGCTACATGCACATCGACGGCGCGTGGCGCGACCACATCGGATACGCGATGACGAGCGAGGAGGTCGCCGCCGAGGGCGGTCTGCTGGCCCGCTGGCACCGGATCCGCGCGACCGCGCGGTAACGACTGTCCCACGCACGGGATCGGCGCGGCGCTGCGGTATCCCGGTCGGTTCACCGTAACCTCAAGTAACTGCAAGCTGCGGCAAGCGCTCACCGCCCGGATGATCCACGCGCTCAGGCGTGATCGGTGGAAGATCCTGCGGTCGGGGAGCGGTTGCTCCGAATTCGGTGACGGGAGGGGTGAGGGTGCCGACCTCGGTGCTCCTCGCCGTCCTCGCCGCCGCCGGCCTGCTCGCCCTGGCCCCGGCGCTGGTTCGCCGGTACGACGCCACCGAGCGGCTGGTGGCGGAGCGGGCGCAGTCGACGGCGCGGGTGCTCCAACGCCGTCGGCGGCGTCGCACTGTGCCGGGACGGCAGCCCCTCCACCCGCCGCGCTCGCTTGTCGTCACCCTCAGCGAAGATGCGACTACGGGGAAGTTGGCCGTACCGGTCTCCGCGCCCCCGGCGGCCCGTCGCTCCGGCCGGTTGCGCGCCGTGCCGCCGGCTGCGAAGCGTCCCCGCCGCCGTCCGCCGCGCCGGCAGCACACCCCCGCCGTGTACCGGCGACGCCGCGTGCTCGCCGCGCTGCTGCTGCTCAACGTCGTCGAGCTGATCGGCGTGCTGTTCGTCAGCCCCGGCTTCTGGATCGGCTTCTCGGTCACCTTCATGCTGCTGGCCGTGTACGTCGTACACCTGCGCGGGCGAGCCCTCGCCGCTCGCCGCCGGCGTCGCGCCCGGGCCCGGGAGGCGGCGTGGTTGGCCGCCCGCCAGGCCGAGGTCCGCCGCGAGCAGGCCCGTCGCGCGGCGGCCCGCCGGGAGGCGCAGCGTCGTCTGGCGGCCCAACGCGAGGTGGTACGCCGAGCCGCCATGGGCCTCGACCGCCCTGCGGACCTGCCGGCGGCGGTCAACGGCGGCTCGGTCTCGTACCGCCGCTCGGGTGGCCTGCGCGGCCGCCCCTACGAGGCCGGCCGCGGCGCGTGACCGCGCTCGCCCGGGTGCTTGGCCCGCTCTCGCGGCCCTCGTCGGACGCTTGATCGGCTCGATTTCCGGGAAGGCGTGGTGTCTGAGTGTCCGGGATGCCCCGGTTTCCAGGACGTCGAGTGGATCTCGGAACGGGCCGGTGCGGCGCACCGGGGGCGGATTCGCGGTGGAGGCCGGCGACCTGTTAGCCTTGCTGCCGGCCCGCCCGGTGCAAGCCGGGTGGGACCGAAGCCGGTTCGCCGGTGGGGGGCTGTGGCGCAGACTGGTAGCGCACCTCGTTCGCATCGAGGGGGTCAGGGGTTCAAATCCCCTCAGCTCCACCAGCGGATAGCACGTCGAGGGCGGGTTCTCGGGAGACCGAGAACCCGCCCTCGACGTCTGTGGTGGCTGTCGAGTCCTGCCGTCAGCTGACGGTGATGTCGCTGCACCACATGTACGTCTGGTCCATGTGCGACGCCTTCCAGATCACGAACAGGATGTGGTTCCCGCTGCGCGAGGACGGGATCGAGACGTTGAACGAGATGTTCTGCGCCGGCGCGTAGCGGCCGGTCGTCGCGATCAGGTCCAGGTTGCCCCACCCGAGTTTCTGGGTGGCCGGGTTGAACCCCTGCTTCGAGACGTAGACCTGGAAGTAGTCAGCGCCGTGGCTGGCCTGGTCGTACATCTGGACCGTCAGGTTGCGGCTGACGGGGGTCGACTTCCAGGCTCCCGGCTGGTTGAGCGAGTCGTTCCGGGAGAGGGCGTTGCTGCAGAGCTGCCCGTCCGGGGTGCGGGCCTGGAACTGGCCGCCGAGACCGTCGCGCAGTTGGCTCATCCAGTTCCACATGGTGTCGGGGTTGGCCTGGAACGCCCGGTAGCACATCGGGTCCTGCTGCTGCATGGCCGGGTTCGTGTGCTGGTTGCCCCAGGTCTTCCAACACTGGTAGGCGCGAGTCGCCGGGTTGATGACGGTGCCGTGTGCCTGGGCCGCGCCGACCGAGGGCAGTGCGCCGGCCACCATGGCGAACAGCAGGACCAGCGCCTGGAGGGACCGACGGACGGTTGACCGGGGTCGCCCGCCGGATTGATCGGACTTGGTTGAACGCACGGTTCATCCTCCGTTCTCGGGGGTGATCGGGTGGGAACGCTCCCAAACCCACTGTTACATCCATGTGTCTAAATATCAATGCTGATCTATGTAAAATGGGATATGAGGTGGTCAGAGTGGTCACCACCGAGCGGGGGAACGTGCTCAGAGGCCGGCTGCGGCGTCGTACCGGCGACGCTGGTCGGCCATCTCCGACTGGGTCAACGCCTCCTTGAGCGCCAACTCCTCGTACTTGTCCGGGAACATCTGCCGAAGCCGGTCGACGAACATGACATCGGCGGTCGCCTCCACCACCTGGATGCCCGGAGGGTTTGTCGACATATACATGATCACGGGCCCGGCCAGCTTGACCGCCACGTCCCAGGGGCGCTTCTTCTCGGCGACTCCGCACAGGTGGAAGCCGTAGACCGTACGCACGTCGGCCAGCGCGGCGGCGTCGGTCGGCTCGTACCCGTAGACGCGGACCCCGCAGATCACCGGCGGCTTACCCTCGGTGGCCACCTGCTGGGCGCCGTGGCCGGCATGGTTGTGCTGCCCCGGGTCGGCCTGTTCGAGCGTCGTCCGCATCCGGGCGGTGATCTGGGCCTGCAGGTCCGCCGGCTTCGCGTCCTGGTTCGCCTGCCTGATCAGTACGACCGCACCGGCCGACACCGCCAGCAGGATCACCGCCACCCACACCAGGCGGTTGCGGTACCACCTGGCGGCACTCTCTGGGGAACTCATCATTGCCTCTCACCTCGTCGCCGGTTCCGGCGTCCTCACGGACCGGACCGGACGCCCCGGCGGGCGCGTCGGCCATCGGGGGCATGTGTCGGGGGTGCGGACGACGGGAACGGCGAGCTGTCCGTCGTCACTGAGATGGCCCGGCTGTGCGACAGGCGAGCGGCTGCCCAATCGGCGCGCTGCCGGCACTGCGCTGCTCCCGCGCTGGCCGTTTCCAGCGCGGTTGCCCCCGCGCTGCGGCGATACGAGCCATTCCAACACGTCTGGCACCACTCTGGCAACATCGACGTACATCATTGCAAAATCGGCACGGCGGTTAGGCGAACCGTTCGGTCGTCACGGTGATCAGCCCCTGCTGCCGCAGCAGGTTCGTGAGGTTCATCAGGGTCTCGCGCACCGCCGGGGCCCCGCCTTCTCGCATCAGGACCGTCACGTCGAGGCCCCAGGCGAGTGTGTGGCTGACCCGTCTCAGGTCCCAGGTGAACCGGGCGCCGCCACTGTCGTGACACCCGTCGGCGACCGATCCGGCGGTGCCACCGCCCGTCGTGCGCCAGCGGCTTCGCAGGGCCGTCACCTGCTCCGCCCGCAGGTCCTTCGCGAACAGGACGCGGTACACGCGTCGTTCGTGAAAGCCCTCCGGCGGCGGCTGGGTCGGGCCGAGTCGCAGGGGCGTGGCCGCCGCGATCGGTTGATGGTCGCGGAAGTACGTCCGCAGCACGACCTCGGACGGGAGTTCACCGCCGCCGAGGCGTCGGTAGGCGTCTGCCGCCTCGGCGCGTCCGACGGGAACGACCCGGGCGAGTACGGCGGGGTCCGCCCGCAGACCGCGGCTCAGCGAGGCGGAACTCCACCAGCCATCGCTCGGTGTCCAACTCGCGCTGTGCAGCCCGGTGGCGCAGAGGTCGTCCTGGCGGGTGAACTCCTCGACGAGAACGCTCTCCCCGTCGTGGCCGTCCGATGCGGGCAGGACCAGGTGGTAGTCCAGCGCGCGGCCCGGACGTGGGTCGATGATCACGCGTCCGATCCTGAGGCCACGACGGATACCGGGCAAGGGCCCTCCACCCGTCCATAGCAGACCGCAAGCCGGCAGGAGCGATCACGTCGCTCATCGGACAGGCCGCAACCGTGTGACGTCTTCCGGTGTGGATCTGGCATAAGTCGATGCCCGGGAACGCCGGGCTTCACACGGGGAGAAGAGATGACGTACACCGCTCGACGCAGGATGCTCGCCGGCACCGCCGCCGGACTGCTGGCCGCCTCCCTCGGGGTCGCCCTGTCCTCGACGGCGACCGCCGCGCCCGCGAGGACCACCGCCAGCGCCTGCACCATCAGCACACTGCCCTACCCGACGGACACCTACCGCGCCGACGCGAGCGCGATCGACCCGTCGGGCCGCTTCGTCGCCGGCACGGCCCTGCGGGTCGGTGAGAGCGAGAACCAGTACCTGCTGCTGGTCTGGGACAGGCAGCGGCTCACCGAGATCGTGGCGCCGGGCAACGGACTCCACCCGGTCGACGTCAACGAGAGCGGCACCGTGATCGCCAACGGCTGGGCGGAGAGCGGCATCGGACGGCCGTGGACGTACCGCGACGGCAAGCTCCAGCAGTTGCCGGTGCCGCCGTCCACCGGCATTTTCGTCACCGCCATCAACTCCGCGGGTGACATCGTCGGCTACGGCTCCGACATCGTGCCCGGCGAGTTCAGCGCCCTGCGCTGGCCGGCCGCCCGGCCGGGGACGGTCGAGGTGCTCGACGCCCCGGTCGACGCCCAGGCGACCGGCATCACGCCGAACGGAACCGTCGTCGGTCAGGCGGGACCCTTCGGCGACTGGACCGGATGGGTCCGCCGCCCGAACGGCAAGGTCAAGCCGCTCGCGGTCGCCGGTGGTGGGTCGACGGTGGTCAACGCCGCCGCGGGCCACTGGGCGATCGGCCAGGTCTGGCTCGGCGGTGACAACCCGGCGAAGGTCCGGTGGGACCTCCGCAACGGGTCGCACGTGATCCTCGACCCGGAGGCCGGGCTCGACGACGTGAACGCCAAGGGCGTCGTGGTGGGCGGTGCCCTGGTCACCCGTGGCACCACCTCCCGGGTCCTGCCGGGCGGCGGCAACGTCGGCGCGAGGGCCATCGCCGACACCGGCGCCATCGTCGGCTTCCGGAACGCCGACCGGGTGACCCCGGTCCGGTGGACCGGCTGCTGACCTGTCGAACGCGTGGGGCCGGTCCGATCATCGGGCCGGCCCCACCAGCACGTCAGGGCCGCCAGGAGCCGGCGGTCGCGAACCGGTGCTGGTACTCCAGCACCCCCGACGTGTCGTGCACGTCGAACACCACGCTGCCGGTACGTCTGCTGCCCGCGGCCAGGTCGTTGCCGGCCGGGATCGGCTTGCCGCAGCCGGAGAAGGCACCCGTCACCGCGTTGGTCTCGGTGCCGTCGGCGGCGACCCACTGGAAGAAGAGCGGGTTCGCCGAGCCGGTGCCCTTGGTCACCGTCACCGTCACGTCCGCGATCACGAACATGCCCTCGTCGGGCTTCAGGCCGTACGTCTTGCAGGGCTTCGTGGCGGTGTGGAACTTCGTCACGGTGATCTCGACGGTGCCGCCGTTGTCGTCGATGACGAGAGTGTCCCCGACGGACATGTTCCGGGCCCTGCCGGCGGCGACGGATGGTACGGGCGAGGGCATGGCCCCGGCCGCCGGCTGCCCGGCGTCGCTGCTGACGCCGGGGGTGGGCAGCGCCTCGGTCACCTCGTTGGCGGCGTGCTTCGCACCGATGACGACGGCCACGATGCCGCCGGCGCAGAACAACAGGGCGAGCACGGCCGTCGTCACCGCGACGGCGACCACGGTCCGCTGCGACGTCGTCGTCGGCGGGACGGGTGGCGGCATCGTGAGCCGATGGCCCGGCCCGTCGCCCTGCGGGTACGCGGCGCCGGAGTACGGCGGCGGGACCGGCTCGCTGCCCGCAGTCGACCAGGGGCTGGGCGTCGCCGGCAGAACCGTCGGGTCTGCGGCGGACTGCCGCGGTGTGGCCGGGAGCAGCGGCTCCGGACTCGGCTGCTGAAGGTCCTGCGGTCCGACGGGGGGTTGGGGGTGGGTCACCGTACTCCTTGACGCCTCGTACGTGCGGTTCGGGAACGCGCCGACGCTACCTCGCGGCGCCGGGCGGCCGGTCGGCACGCCGGCCCGCGTCCCACGGCCTCCGCAGGCCGCCGCGGTGACCACCATGGATGGTGGCGGTCAGCGCGGTGCGAGGACGGCAGCGGTGCGGACCAGGCCGTCGGCGACCACGAACCGGCCGTGGATCGTGCTCGGCGGGTCCGCGACCTCGGCGGCCTCCGCCGCGTCCATCCGCGTCGGCGCGATCCGAGCGGTGAACGTGCCGGCGTCCGGGTCGATCTCCAGCCGGGCGTCGTGGAAGTCCAGCCAGGACCCGACGACCGGGTGCCAGACCTTGTAGACGGTCTCCTTGGCGCTGAAGAACACGATCGGCCACCGGATGCCGGAGGGAAGTCGCGCGTAGTGCTCCTCCTCCTCGGGCAGCAGCACGAGTCGGCGTACCCCCGCATCAATCTCGCGGTGCTGCTCGGCGTCCATACCGACGGACCGCACGTCGGTGGCGCGCGCCGCGGCGGCGGCGCAGTAGCCGGCGGTGTGGGTGATGGCGCCCACCACGCCCGCCGGCCAGACGGGCGCCCGGTTGGCGGCGCTGGGCACGGCCACCGCAGGCAGGCCGAGGTCGGCCATGGCCCGGCGGGCACAGACCCGGCCGGCGGTGAAGTCCCGTCGACGGGTCTGCACCGCCTGGTCGCCGAGACACGCCTGCTCCGCGTCGAGGAGGTCGCCGGTCCAGTCGTCGGGCGCGGCGACCGCCACGGCGACCGTTGGCGGTAGGAGATCACGCACGGCGGAGCCCTACCGATGGGTAGCGAGCAGGCGTTCTCTGGACCGTCAAATTTCCGACTCCCACGACCGCAGAACGTACCGCAAAGATGTAACACCGGAGGGACGCGTCGCGCTCTCCATGATGGCTCCGGGGGGACCACCATCAAGAGCTGCCAAGTCCCGTGAGCATCTGAAGGAGCTGCGATGAGCGATGGCGCCGAACGGCCAGGGGGTCGGGCCGACGACCACGCACCGACGACCCCGGGCTGGAACTGCGGCTCCTGCGGCGACGAGTGGCCGTGCACGACGAAGCGCGACCGGCTGCTGGCGGAGTACGGGGGGGACCGCGCGATGCTCAGCGTCTACCTGGGCTCCTGTCTCGCCGCCGCCGCCGAGGATTTGCGGGCAGCGCCGGTGATGTCGTTGCAGGACCGTTTCATCGGTTGGCTGCCGCGGGGGACGCGACGAGGCTGAACCGTCGGTGGCCCCGCCCGCCTCGGGCGGGGCCACCGACGGACACGGCCGACTCAGGGTCGCCGGGGCCGCCGGGTCAGAGCGAAGCCGACCACCCCGGCCACCGCGGCGAGCACGCCGCCGATGCCGGTCCAGATCCAGCGCGAGCCGAGATCCGGCAGCCAGTCCGTCAGCGAGCCGGTCTCGTCGTCGGCCGCCGGCTCCGGCGTCGGTACGGCGTTGAGCACCGTGCCCGCCTTCGTGTTCGGCACCAGCGGTGCGGCCAGCTCGCCGTCATCGGCTGAGGCGCCCCGGTCGGTGACGACGCCGACCAGCAGGTCCACGTCGACGGGTGCGCCCAGGTCCGGCTCGGGCAGGTCGGTGACCGAGAGCCGGACCACGTACGTGCCGGGCAGCGGATCGGCCGACCACGGTTCCGCCCAGGGACGGACCTCGCGCAGCGTGCAGCCCAGCGCCACGCTGGACGCCTTGCCGTCGACCGTCGGTGTCTGTGCCCCGGCGGTGCACGCCTGCCGCCGACGCAACCCGTCGAACACGTCGATCGTCCACGTGGAGGCGCCGCTGCGGGCCTTCGGGAAGGTGACGGTGGCGTTGATCTCGTGGACCTGCCCGGCCGTCGCGGTAAACGACCAGTACAGGTGGTCCCCGACGGAGGCGTCCACGCGTACCGGCTGACCGGCGGTGATCGGCGTGGCGGTGAGGAACGAGGTGCCGGCCCGGGTCACGGCAGTGGCGCCCGGCGACGGGGTGGGGGCGGCCACGGCCGCCGCGGGCAGTAACGCGACCCCGCCGACGGTGAGCAGCGCCGCCAGCGACCGGAACAGTGCGGTACGCATCAGTTCTCCCTCCAGGTGGCGACCCACCAGCGGGTGAGCAGGCCGGCGACCAGGCCGGTGAGCAGGCCCGCAACGGTGAGCAGGGCGAGCAGGACCCAGCCACGACCGAGATCGGGGCCGTCCGGGGCGCCGGCGGCGGCGACCACGTCGATGGTCAGCTCCACCGGCAGGCCGGGCGTGGCCGCGGTCCCCGGGCGTGCGGCGAACGAGTTGCTGACCACCAGGCAGACGGTGGTGGGCTCGACGGTCGGCGTCGGGCTCGCCTCGGCGGCGTCCTCGTCGGCGGCGTCCTCCTCGTCCGCCGTGGCCGACCAGCGCAGACCGGCGGAGAGCACGTCGGCACGGCCGCTGCCGGCGTCCGCGCCCCGCACCAGTTCCCGTCCGTCCGCCGCGGTGGCCCGCAGCAGCACCCCGTAGTCCCGGTTCACCGGCCGGTCCAGCGCCATGCTCACCGACGCGCGCAGCTCCTGACCGGGGCGTACGGGCACCCGGTAGTAGCGGTGCTCGGAGAACGACTCCCGGTCGGCGTACACCCCGGGGGCGAGCAGCGGCGCGGACCCGCAGGCGTCGGTGCCGCCGACCACGGTCGGCGCCCGGGTGTGGGTGTCGCCGGCCCGCTCGACGAGCTGCTTGATCCGGCCCGTCAGCTCGTCGGCGCTCTGCGCCGCGGTGTACGTGCCGCCGGTCGCCCCGGCGATGCACAGCAACTGCCGGCGTACCTTCTCGTCGGGTGCGAGACCGAGCGTGTCGACGACCAGGCTGGTGCCCTGCGCAGCCAGTTCCCGGGCCACCTGGCACGGGTCCGGCGGGGCGCAGGTGTCCTCCCCGTCGGTGATCAGCACGATCCGCCGGGTGGTGGCCCCGGTGCCCAGGTCCTGTGCGGCGGAGCGCAGTGCCAGCCCGACCGGGGTGAACCCGGTCGGCCGGAGTGTCGCCACCGCTGCCTTGGCCGCGGTCCGGTCTACCGGACCGACCGGCACGATCTGTTGGGTGTCCTGGCAGCCGACCTTCTTGTCCTTGCCCTTGTAGGTCGCGCCGAGCACCCGGATGCCGAGCTGGGTCTCTTCGGGCAGCGCGTCCACCACGTCGTTGAAGGCCTGCTGGGCCACCGAGATCCGGCTGCGTCCGTCGATGTCCGCTGCCCGCATCGAGCCGCTGACGTCGAGCACCAGCTCAACCCGGGGTGGCTCGGCCACCTGCTCCTCGTCGGCCGCCGCCGGGACCGGCCCGGTCAGCGCGGTGGTCGCCAACAGTCCGAGAAGGACGGCCGCCGATCGTCTGAAGTTGATCACGGCCCGCAGTGTAGTGAGATCCACTTTGGATGGCCGTCGGGGTGGTTGGTCGTTCCGGACGGCCAAAGCGCCCCTTGAGGGCGCTGGGTCCACGTCAGGTCACCCTCGGTCAACGGCCGGAGGATAGTCCTCGGCCCGGCCGGAATCGGTCGGAAATCCGACCCAAGTTGACCCGTTGTGCCGGTGGCGCGCGGTGGTTAAGCTCTTCATGCGCGCCCCAATCGCCCGCTTCCCCCGTGGCAGGCGATCGGGGCGCGCGTCTTTGTCTGGAACGTCTTTGTCTGGAACTTCTTTGTCTGGAACTTCTTTGTCTGGAACTTCGCAGGCAAGCATCGGGCCCGCACGCGTCACGCGTGCGGGCCCGATGTCCTTCGCGCTATGCGGCGCGTCGCCTGCCGGTGCTTATATCCAGCGACCGTCGAGCCACATCCGGGCCAGCCAGTCCGAGTACGGGATCAGTTTGCCCACGAAGATCGGATAGAAGTAGGCGAAGCACAGCCCCACCAGCAGCACGTAGGCTCCGGCCGCGATGCTGCCCACCAACCGTCGTTCGTAGCCGGCGTCGCCGGGCACCAGGGCTTTCGTCTCACCCACGTCACCCCCGGCCGGTGCGATCAACGCGCCCAGCACGTACACCACGGCGAGGACCAGGAAGGGCAGCGCCGGGGCCGCGTAGAACGAGAACATCGTCCGGCCGTCGAGGGCGAACCAGAACCAGGGCAGCAGACCCGCGGCCACGGTGAGCAGGATCGCGCCGGCCCGCCAGTCCCGTCGGGCGATGCCCAACCAGACGAGCGCCACCAGAGCGGGCAGGAACGACCACCACAGCAGCGGAGTGCCCAGCAGCAGGATCTCCGAGGCGCAGGTCGGTGCGCCGCAGGCGCCGTCCCCCGACCAGTGGAAGGCGACCGGGCGGCCGAGCAGCAGCCACTGCCACGGCCACGACTGGTACTTGTGCGGGTCGTCGAGCTGGGCGTGGAAACCGTACGCGGCGCGGTGGTACTCGTAGAGGTTGACCAGCGGGCCGATGACAGGCGTGTCGCTGAGTGACCCCGTCGGGTACGCCGACGACGTCGCCAGCCGGTAGTAGCCGTCGTCGCTCAGCAACCACCCCGACCAGGTCGCCAGGTAGGTGCCGATCATCAGCACCCCCGCCAGCACCAGCCAGGGCACCTCGTCGAGCAGGGTGTCCCGCCAGGGCCGGCGGACGCCGGCCGACCGGCGGAGCCCGACCTCCCAGAGGACCACGAAGAGGGCGAACACCGGCACGAAGTAGAGCGCGCTCCACTTGACCGCGCAGGCGCAGCCGATCAGCACCCCGGCGGCCAGCCGCCACCACGGCCACGTCCGCCAACCGGTCGACGGTCGGCCCGCACGGCCGGGCAGGCTGGGGTCGAGGCCGTCGTCAAGCGCGCGTGCCCAGCGCCGACGCCGGGCGTCCCGGTCGAGCACCAGCGCGCCGAAGGCCGCCAGCACGAAGAACAGCAGGAAGATGTCGAGCAGCGCGGCGCGGGACAGCACCAGGTGGAAACCGTCCAACGCGAGCAGCAGGCCGGCCGCGCAGCCGAGCACCGTCGAGCGGAACAGTCGCCGGCCGATGCGGACCAGCAGCAGCACCGACAGCGTGCCGATCAGGGCCGCCGAGAACCGCCAGCCGAACTCCGGCGCGGCGGTGAACAGGTGCCCGCCGACGGACACCTTCGAATCCGCGTCCTGATAGCCGAAGGCCCACTCGCCGATGCCGATCAGCCACTTGCCCAGTGGCGGATGCACCACGTACGACGGGACGTTGTCCTTATAGTTCCATTCGACGCCCCGGCTGATCAGCCCGTACGCGTCCTTGGCGTAGTACGTTTCGTCGAAGATCTTGCCCTTGGGGCTGGACAGGCCGACGAAGCGCAGGATCGCCGCGATGGCCACCACCACGGCGGTGGCCAGCCACGAGTACGGGTCCATCCGGCTGTCGACGGTGGTGAACCGGCGACGGACCGCGGCGGACACACCTCCGCTGTCGGCAGGCGGCGTCGCCGCTTCCTGATGGGGGCTGGGCTCGCCGGAAACCTCGACCGTTCCTGCCGGCTCGACGCTCGGGCTCTGCGCTGTCGACGCACTCGTCACCCGGCGATCGTAGGCTGCCAGGGTGTCCTGTGGCGCCCGTCGTCCCTGATACCGGTATCCGCTGTCAATGAAGGAGACGATGTCGTGGGTGAAATGTCCGAAGCTGGACGCCTGATCCTGCTCGGCGCCCCGCTCGGCAACCCCGCCGACGCCTCGGTCCGGTTCCGCGAGGTGCTGGCCAGCGCCGACGTGGTGGCCGCCGAGGACACCCGCCGCCTCACCCGGCTGGCTCGCGACCTCGACATCACCGTCGGAGGCCGCATCGTCTCCTACTTCGAGGGCAACGAGGAACGGCGTACACCCGAACTCGTCGAGGTCATCCTCGGCGGGTACGCGGTGGCGCTGGTGACCGACGGCGGCATGCCGAGCGTCTCCGACCCGGGATATCGACTGGTCCGGGCCGCGCTGGACGCTGGCGCGCCGGTCACCGTCGCCCCCGGGCCCAGCGCGGTGACCACCGCCCTCGCCGTCTCCGGGTTGCCCTGTGACCGGTTCTGCTTCGAGGGGTTCCTCCCCCGGGCCGGAGGCGCCCGCCGGTCCCGCCTGCGCGCGCTCGCCGCCGAGGAGCGCACCCTCGTCTTCTTCGAGGCGCCGCACCGGATCGGCGCGGCGCTCACCGACCTGGCCGACACGTTCGGCGCGGACCGGCCGGCCGCGCTCTGCCGGGAGCTGACCAAGACGTACGAGGAGGTCCTCCGTCGTCCGCTCGGTGAGCTGGCCCGCTGGGCCGCGGAGACCGAGCCGCGCGGGGAGATCACCCTGGTGGTGGCCGGCGCGCCGGTGACCGCCGCGGAACGCCCCGACGACGAGACCCTGCGCGCCGCGGTCGCCGAGCGGGAGGCCGCCGGACGGTCCCGCCGGGACGCCATCACCGATGTCGCCACCGAGTACGCCCTACGCCGCCGCGAGGTCTACACGATCGTGCACAGCTGACCCGCCGTCGCGCTCACCAGGCGGCGGCCAGGAAGCCGAGGGTGATCAGCGTCGGGCCGGCGAGCGCGGCGGCCACCGCCCACCGGCGGTGTCGCCGGCCGGGCAGCCGGGCCGACCCGGTCCACCGGACGATGCCGGCGGCGCAGCCGAGCACCACCACCAACCCGGGCAGCCAGCGCAGGTGCCGGCTCGCGCCGGTGTCGGCGTACGCGGTGCTGCCGGCCGGTCCGGTCATCCGGGCCCGGTGCGCGGTCCCGGGAGCGCCACCCCCGGCGGGCACGCCGCTGACGCGTACGCCGTGCGCCAGGAACCGTCCCCCGTCCGCCGTGAAGATCCCCCGGCAACGCTGGGTGAGCCCACCGCCGACGCAGGAGTCGATCACCACGGTGCCGTCGCGCGCGTGCCCGACGGCGAGCCAGAACGGTCCCGCGCTGACCCAGGCGAAGAAGGCGGTGACCAGGCTCAACAGCACCAGCACGGTCAATCCGACCAGTGGGTCGGGCGGTACCGCCGTCCGTGCGGTGGCGCGACGACCCGTCGCCGGGGTGCGGGGCCCGGGAGCGGGGTCCTCCCGGACCGGGGTGCCGTCCCAGTGCACCTCCTCGATCGGCGCCCAGAAGGCGCCGCCGTCGTCCGGCGGCTCCGTCCCGTCGGAGCGGTACGCGTCCCGGCCGCGGCTCTGCTGACGGACCGGCACCCGGCGCGGCACCGCGTCCACCGGCGCCCCGGTGGTCGGCTCCAGCTCGGCCGTCGCCGCCTGACCCAGTTCGACAGCGGCGGGCGTCGCGCTCCCGGCCGCCGCCGTCTCGGCGGCCGGGCCGGCCGGTGGCCGCTCGGCGGACGAGCCGGCCGGTGGCCGCTCGGCGGCCGGGCCCGGCGGGTGCGGCCGGGCCGGGCTGGGCGTGGGCGCCGTCGGGCTGGGGCGCGCCGGGGTCGGCGTCGGCGGCCGGGGGGTGGGGCTCGGCCGCGACCCGGCACCGGCGCGTGGCGCGGGACTCGGCGCGGCGCCCGGCTGTGGCACCGGGCTCGGCGCGGCGCCCGGCTGTGGCACCGGGCTCGGCGCGGGGTCCGGACGGGGAGCGGCGGCCGGGTCGGCGGCGGGCACCGGGCGGGGTTGGGGCGCGACCGCGCCGCCCCGGGACGCCTCGGACGCCCTGCCGGGCTCGTCGTCGACCGTCGGCCCGGTGGGACGCTCGTCATGGTCCCGAGCCGCTCGTCTGCCAGTCACGAGGTTCATTGCACACCGGCGGCGGGGGCCGAACGGGCAGCTGGACCGCGTGTCGGCGACAAATCGGACCAAAGGCCGAGGGGCTCAGCCCGGTCCGTCGACCCGTCACCCCCTATTGGTTCGCGGGCCCGCCGGACGGGTCACTAGGCTTGCTGCTCATGAGTCACGTTCTCGCGGCAGTGGCCTGGCCGTACGCCAACGGCCCCCGCCACATCGGCCACGTCTCCGGTTTCGGCGTTCCCTCCGACGTCTTCGCCCGGTACATGCGGATGGCCGGCCACGACGTGCTCATGGTCTCCGGCACCGACGAGCACGGCACCCCCATCCAGGTGCAGGCCGACGCCGACGGAGTCACCCCGCGCGAACTGGCCGACCGGTACAACAGGGTGATCGTGGAGGACCTGCACGGCCTCGGCCTCTCCTACGACCTGTTCACCCGCACCACCACCCGCAACCACTACGCCGTGGTGCAGGAGTTGTTCGAGGGGATGTACCGCAACGGCTACATCGTGCCCAAGACGACCATGGGCGCGATCTCGCCGTCCACCGGGCGCACCCTGCCCGACCGGTACATCGAGGGCACCTGCCCGATCTGCGGCTACGACAGCGCCCGCGGCGACCAGTGCGACAACTGCGGCAACCAGCTCGACCCGATCGACCTGATCGACCCGAAGTCGCGGATCAACGGCGAGACCCCGAAGTTCGTCGAGACCGAGCACTTCTTCCTGGACCTGCCCGCCCTGGCCGACGTGCTGCGGCAGTGGCTGGACACCCGCCAGGGGTGGCGGCCCAACGTGCTGCGGTTCTCCCGCAACCTGCTCGACGACCTCCAGCCCCGGGCGATCACCCGCGACCTGGAGTGGGGTGTGCCGATCCCGCTCGACGACTGGCGCGACCGCCCCGACAAGCGGATCTACGTCTGGTTCGACGCGGTGATCGGCTACCTGTCGGCCTCGATCGAGTGGGCCCGCCGCTCCGGCGACCCGGAGGCGTGGCGGAAGTGGTGGTCCGCCGACGGCCAGGGGAAGGACTCCCAGTCCTACTACTTCATGGGCAAGGACAACATCGTCTTCCACTCGGTGATCTGGCCGGCGCTGCTCTCCGGCTACTCCGGTGCGGGCTCCCGCGACGGTGAGCCGGGCGAGCTGGGCCGGCTGAACCTGCCCACCGAGGTGGTCTCCAGCGAGTACCTGACCATGGAGGGGCGCAAGTTCTCCTCGTCCCGCAAGGTGGTCATCTACGTCCGGGACTTCCTGGAGCGCTACGACGCCGACGCGCTGCGCTACTTCATCGCCGCCGCCGGCCCGGAGAGTAACGACACCGACTTCACCTGGGCGGAGTTCCTGCGCCGCAACAACGACGAGCTGGTCGCCGGCTGGGGCAACCTGGTCAACCGGTGCGTCTCGATGGCGGCGAAGAACTTCGGGGCCATCCCGCCGGTCGACCCGGCCGGGCTCACGGAGGCCGACGAGGCGCTGCTCGCCGTCGCCCGGACCGGCTTCGACACGGTCGGTGACCTGATTGGCCGGCACCGGCAGAAGCAGGCCATCGGTGAGGCCATGCGGGTGGTCGCCGAGGCGAACAAGTACCTCTCCGAGCAGGCGCCGTGGAAGCTCAAGGCCGAGGCCGACAAGCCCCGCCAGGGCACCATCCTGCACGTCGCCCTCCAGGTGGTCAGCGACGCCAACACGCTGCTCACCCCGTTCCTGCCGCACTCCGCGCAGAAGGTGTACGAGCTGCTCGGCGGCACCGACGTACACGCGCCGATGCCCGTCATCGAGCAGGTCGACGACCTGGACGGGGGTCCGTCGTACCCGGTGCTCACCGGGGACTACACGGTGGGCGCGCGCTGGGAGTCGGTGCCGATCGAGACCGGCCGGCCGCTGACCGCGCCGACGCCGGTGTTCCGCAAGCTCGACCCGTCGATCGTCGACGAGGAACTGGCCCGCCTGGTCGGCTGAGCGTTTGGCGGCACGCGGCGGCACGTCCGGCCGCCGCGTGTCGTCAGAGCGCGTACCGGGTGTCCATGACCTGGTCCTCGGTGACCTCGACGCCCGGCGCCCAGGTCTCGTAGACGCCCCGGTCGTGGCACTGCGCGCCGGTGTTGACCACTGCCTCCGGGTCGGGGTGGCGCAGCCGTAACCGCAGCCAGCCGGCCTCCTCGCGCAGCACCAGGCACGGCACGCCCCGCCAGGTGGCGAACCGGAGCCGGCGGGCCACCGCCTCCACCGGGTAGCGGGCCGCCCGGGTCATCGCCAGCACCCGGAAACCTCCGGGCAGGTCGGCCACCGCCTCGTACTCCGTGTCGCCGTAGCGGCCGACGAGCTGGGTGGAGCGCGGGGCGTCGCCGGTCGGCACGAACTCCTGGTCGGGGGAGAGGCCCGGGACCGCGGCCAGCAGGTGCCGCCACTGCGGGCCGACCATCCGCAACCACGCGCGCTGCTCGGCCTGGTAGCTGTAGAGCACCACCTCCATCCCCTCGGCGGTGTACGCCAGCAGCGTCGCGTTCGCCGGCATCGGCAGGTCGGCGAAGTCCCGGGTCACGAACTCCGGGATGAGCTGACCGTTGCTCGGCGCGAAACCGGTGCCCAGCACCGAGGGGCCCACCCGGTCCCGGGAGCTGAGCGCGGTCAGGCCCCGGTGCGCCTCGCCCACCGGCACGTCGTAGTCGCCCGGGTCGGCCGCCCGCCAGCGCAGCGCGTACGCCACGTCCGATCCGTCCCGCCCGACGTCCCCGTCGGTGCGCAGCACGGCGGTCGTCGCCGGCGTGCGCAGGTGCGCCACGTCGTGCTCCCGATAGCAGAAGCCGTGCGGCAGCCAGCCCCGCACGTACCCGGCGAGCTGCCGTGCGGAGAGCATCTTCACCATCCGGGTTCCGCGCCGCACCACCGCCGAGGCGCGCACCGCGGCCACCACCGGGTCACCCGCCGCGGACGGCTGCTGGCTGAGCTGGTGTACGTGCGACCAACCGTGCTCCCGGTGCGCCGGCAGCATCAGCGGCGTCTCCGGCTCCTCGGCCGCCTCGACTGCCCCGTGCACCGCGTTCACCTCGGTGACGTGCACGAACCGATGCCACGGCAGGGCGCTGCCCGGTCGGGGCGCCCGTTCGAAGCCGGCCACCTCCTCGGCGCTGAACAGCTCGTACGCGGCGCCCCGGGCGATCTCCTCGGCGGGGTACACGTCCCCGCCGAACGCCACCCGCAGGCCGATCCGCTCGCCGGCCGCGTCGCTCGCGTGAGGTGTGACCGTCATTGCCGCGACGGTAGAGTCGCGCGGCGTAGTCGAGGTGAACGCCGGGTGGCGGGCGGATGGACGACGCCGGTGTGTGATGCTGTCGCTGATGAGCGAGCCGACTGAAACCCGCCGCGAGCGTGCCGCCCGGCGGGCCGGAGAGTTCCCGCCCGCCCCCGAGCCGCTGCCCCGGCCGGTGCTGGACAGCCACACCCACCTGGACATCACCGTCAGCGAGGCCGGCGTACCGGGCGGCGGGCCGTCCGACGACCCGGTCGCCACGGCGATCACGGTGGCCGCCAAGGTGGGCGTGGACCGGCTGGTCCAGGTGGGCGTGGACGTCGCGTCCTCGCGCTGGGGCGCGGACATCGCCGACCGGCATCGGGCCGTGCTGGCCACCGTGGCGCTGCACCCCAACGAGGCGCCCCGGCTGGGGGACCTCGACGAGGCGCTGCGGGAGATCGAGTCGTTGGCCGCCCGCGACCGGGTCCGGGGAATCGGCGAGACCGGGATGGACTTCTTCCGCACCGGCGACGAGGGGCGGGCCGCGCAGGAGGAGAGCTTCCGGGCGCACATCGCCATCGCCAAGCGGTACGGCAAGACGCTCGTCATCCACGACCGGGACGCCCACGCGGACGTGCTGCGAATTCTCGACGACGCGGGCGCACCGGAGACGGTGGTGCTGCACTGCTTCTCCGGCGACGCCGAGTTCGCCCGCGAGTGTGTGCGCCGGGGCTACCTGCTCAGCTTCGCCGGCACCGTCACCTTCGGCAGCGCCACCGCCCTGCGCGAGGCCGCCGCGCTCACACCGCTGGACCAGATCCTGGTGGAGACCGACGCCCCCTACCTCACCCCGACGCCGCACCGGGGCCGGCCGAACGCGTCGTACCTGATCCCGCTGACCGTCCGCGCCCTCGCCGCGACCACCGGCAGCGACCTGGACGAGCTGTGCACGGCCATCTCCGCCAACGGTGACCGGGCCTTCGGCCCGTGGTGAGCCTGCTCGGCCCGGCGGAGATCCGGGAACTCGCCAGCCGGCTCGGCGTCGCGCCCACCAAGAAGCTGGGCCAGAACTTCGTGCACGACCCGAACACCGTCCGGCGGATCGTCACCGCCGCCGGCCTGACGCCCGACGATGTGGCGCTGGAGGTCGGCCCCGGCCTCGGCTCGCTCACCCTGGGACTGCTGCCGGTCGCCGGGCATGTGCACGCCGTGGAGATCGATCCCACGCTCGCGGTCGCGCTACCGGAGACCGCCGCGCGGCACGCCGGAGCGGACGCCGACCGACTCACCGTGCACCGCGCCGACGCGCTGCGCGTCACCGCCGCCGAGCTGGGCGGTCCGCCGCCGACGGCGCTGGTCGCGAACCTGCCGTACAACGTCGCCGTGCCCGTGGTGCTGCACCTGCTCGCCGAGCTGCCCAGCCTGCGGCACGGTCTGGTGATGGTGCAGAAGGAGGTCGCCGACCGGCTCGTCGCCGGTCCCGGCTCCAAGGTGTACGGCATCCCGTCGGTCAAGCTCGCCTGGTACGCCGACGCCCGCAGCGCCGGGCGGGTGCCGCCGAACGTGTTCTGGCCGGTCCCCAACGTCGACTCCGGTCTGGTCGCCTTCACCTGTCACGAGCCGCCCCGACCCGACGTACCCCGGAAGCGGGTCTTCGCCGTGGTGGACGCGGCGTTCGCGCAACGCCGCAAGACCCTGCGCGCGGCGCTCGCCGGCTGGGCCGGCGGCCCGGACCGGGCCGAGGCCGCCCTCACCGCCGCCGGCGTCGACCCGGGCACCCGCGGCGAGTCGCTGACCGTGGAGCAGTTCGCGGCCATCGCCGCGTCGGCTCCGGCCGGTACGCCGGCCGCGAAGTAGGCTGGCGCCGTGCCCGCCCAGGACGCCGAGGAGCTGATCGTGGCCAAGCCGTTCGACATCCGCCTGCGCGTGCGGGACCTCGCCCCGTGACCGAGGCCTGGCGACCGGACGACGAGGACGAGCGGCGCGGGGCCATCGGCCCGGTACGGGTGCGGGTGCCCGCGAAGGTCAACCTGCACCTCGGGGTGGGGCCGCTGCGCCGCGACGGTTACCACGAGCTGAACACCGTCTACCACGCGATCTCCATCTACGACGAGCTGACCGCCCGCCGCGGCGACACCCTCGCCCTCACGATGGAGGGCGAGGGCACCGGTGAGCTTGCCCTGGACGACTCCAACCTGGTGATCCGGGCGGCACACGCCCTGGCCGGCTACGCCGGTGTCCTGCCGCACGCCCGGCTGCACCTGCGTAAGCAGATCCCCCTCGCCGGTGGGCTGGCCGGCGGCAGCGCCGACGCGGCCGCCGCGCTGGTGGCCTGCGACACGCTCTGGGGCACCGGGTTGTCCCGCGACGAGCTGGCCGGGATCGCCGCCGACCTCGGCTCGGACGTGCCGTTTCTCGTCTACGGGGGCACCGCGCTGGGCACCGGACGCGGCGAGGCGGTCAGCCCGGTACTGGTCCGGCCGATGTCCTGGCACTGGGTGGTGGCGATCGCCGACGGCGGTCTGTCCACGCCGGCCGCGTACCGTGAGCTGGACCGGCTGCGCGATTCCGGCACCGCCAGCACGCCGCTGGGCAGCACCGACGCCCTGTTCGGCGCGCTGCGCCAGCGCGACCCCCGGGTTCTCGCCCGTACGCTCGGCAACGACCTCCAGGACGCGGCGCTCGCGATGCGCCCCGCGCTGACCGACACCCTGAAGGCCGGCGAGGCTGCCGGCGCGCTCACCGGCATCGTCTCCGGCTCGGGCCCCACCTGCGTCTTCCTCGCCACCGACGCCGCCGACGCCGAACGGATCGCCGCCGAGCTGACCAGCGCCGGCGTGTGCCGGGAGGCGCGGGTCGCACACGGCCCGGTGGCGGGCGCGCGCGTCGTCTGACGGTGCTCCCCGGCCGGCGCGGCCGGCCGGGACGTCCGCGTACCCTTGGGTCAGGCGTCCCGAGGTGCCCGCCGGCACCCGGACGCCTTGATCTTGAAGGGTGGAACGTGGCCAACATCGTCAATCTGGACCGGGTGTCCAAGGGGTACGGCGCCGCCGGGCGGCTGCTCACGGACGTCTCGCTCGGCCTGGACGACGCCGACCGGATCGGTGTGGTCGGCCTCAACGGCGCCGGCAAGTCCACCCTGCTGCGGCTCCTCACCAAGCAGGAGGACCCCGACGACGGTCGGGTCACCCACCGTCGCGACCTGCGCGTGCTCTGGCTGCCGCAGCAGCTCACCCTCGCCCCCGAGGCCACCGTCCGGGACGTGGTGCTCGGCACCGCCTGGCTGGGCGAGGGCATGGGCGCCGAGCACGAGTGGGCCGGCGACGCCGGTGTCCGCAACATCCTGGACGGCCTCGGCATGCCGCACCTCGGCCTCGACCAGCCGGTCGGCCCGATGTCCGGTGGCGAACGGCGGCGGGTGGCGCTCGCCGCGCTGCTCGTGCGCGACTCGGACCTGCTGATCCTCGACGAGCCCACCAACCACCTCGACGTCGGCGGTGTCGACTGGCTGGCCCGGCACCTGGTCGGCCGCAAGGGCGCCCTCGTCGTGGTCACCCACGACCGGTGGTTCCTGGACGCAGTCTGCACCACCACCTGGGAGGTCGCCGACCAGACCGTCCGCGCATACGAGGGTGGCTTCGCCGCCTGGACCCTCGCCCGCGTGGAGCGGGAACGCGTCGCCGCCGCCGTGGAGGCCCGCCGGCAGAACCTGCTCCGTAAGGAGATCGCCTGGCTGCGGCGTGGCCCACCCGCCCGCACCTCCAAGCCGCAGTTCCGCATCGACGCGGCCAACGCGCTGATCGCCGACGTGCCGCCGGCCCGCGACACCATGTCGTTGCAGCGCATGGCCGTCTCCCGCCTCGGAAAGCAGGTGTACGAGCTCACGGACGTCGAGCTGCACGCCGGCCCGAAGGAGATTCTGCGTGACGCCACCTGGCTGATCGGCCCCGGTGACCGGATCGCCATCCTCGGCGCCAACGGCGCCGGTAAGACCACGCTGCTGCGAATGCTCGCCGGCATCACCCGGCCCGACGGCGGCCGCCTCACCACCGGCTCCACTGTCCGCCCGGCGTTCCTGTCCCAGGAACTCGTCGAGCTGCCCGGCCACCTGCGGGTGCTCGAAGCCGTCGAGGAGGTCGCCCGGCGCGTGCAGCTCGGCGACCGTGAGGTCTCCGCCGCACAGCTCGCCGAGGTCTTCGGCTTCGACGACCGCCGGCTCTGGACGCCCGTCAGCGACCTCTCCGGCGGTGAGCGTCGCCGTCTGCAGATGCTGCGGCTGCTCGCCGGCGAGCCCAACGTGCTGCTCTTCGACGAGCCGACGAACGACCTGGACACCGACACCCTGGCCGCGCTCGAAGACCTGCTCGACTCGTGGCCGGGCACGATCATCGTGGCCAGCCACGACCGCTACCTGATCGAACGCGTCACCGACACCGCGTACGGGATGTTCGGCGACGGCCGGCTGGTGCACCTGCCCGGTGGCGTCGACGAGTACCTCGCCCGGACCGCCGAGCGGGCCGGCTCCACCCGGGCGGGCGGCACCCCGACCGCCGCGCCCACCGGCCCGGCCACGAGCGGCATGTCCGCCGCCGAGGTACGCCAGGGCCGCAAGGAGCTCACCCGCCTCGAACGGCAACTCGGCAAGCTCGACCAGCGCGAGGTGACCCTGCTCGGCCAACTCGCCGCCGACGCCACCGACTACGCCCGGGTCGCCGAGCTGGACACCCAGCTCAAGGACCTGCGCGCCGAACGGGAACGGATCGAGGAGAGCTGGATGACGTTGGCCGAGGAGTTGCCCGAGGGCTGACCTGCCCCGGGCACGCCGGCGCGGGGGCCGTGTGCGGCGTCACACCGGCACATGCGGGACAATCATCGGCGACACCTCACCCCACGGCGTTGGAGACCCAGACATGGCGCACACCCCCATCAACCACCCCGCGCGGCCGATCTACCGGGCGATCGGCGGGCTGACCGGTCTGTACCTGGTGGTCTTCGGTGTGCTCGGCATCATCGCGAGCGCCGGCAACGAGGTCCTCGCGCAGGATGACACCCGAGTCCTCGGTCAGGGCACCAACCTCGGCTTCTCGCTGCTCAGCGTGCTGCTCGGGCTCGTCGTCCTGGTCGGCGCCGCGCTCGGCCGCAACATCGACGTGGCGGTCAACCAGTGGCTCGCGTACGCCCTGATGGTGATCGGCCTCGGCGGTCTCGCGTTCATCCGTACCGACGCCAACCTCTTCAACTTCAGCGTCGTCACGGTGATGGTGCTGCTGTCGGCCTCCCTGGTGCTGCTCATGGCCGGCATGTACGGCAAGGTCGGCACGGACGAGGAGGCGGAGGCGTTCCAGAAGGCTCGGCTCGTTCTCTGAGGCTTTCTGCTCGCTTTCGTGGTTGCGGCCGTGGGTTTTCGCCGGAGCCCGAGCTGCTCCGGGCGGTCAGGCTTGATCCCTGCGCAGCTCGGGCTCCGGCGAAAACCTGACCTGGTCCAGCCATTCGGCGGACCGTTCCGGCTTCCTGGTTCTTCGGACAGCCGGGTCTGCCCTGGGTGACAATCCTCCTGAAACGGTCGAACTCAGGTGGATGGGGTCTCGGGTATGCCGCACTTTCCGGTCAACCATCCGGCACGGCCGCTCTACCGGGTGCTCTCCGGGCTGATCGGCGTGTACATCCTGGTCTTCGGCGTCTGGGGGGTGGCCGAGACGATCGGTGACCCGCTCTTCGCCCGCAGCAGCACCTGGGCCCTCGGGCTACGGACCAACCTGGCCTTCTCGCTCGCCTCGGTGGTCTTCGGAGTCGTCTTGATCATCGGGGCGTCCCGGCGCACCAACCTCGGCCACTACATGAACCTCACCGCCGGGGTGGTGTTCCTGGTGACCAGCATCCTGATGATGTCCGTGCTGCAGACCGACGCGAACTTCCTCAACTTCTCGATGTCGACCGTGATCGTGTCGATGCTGTTCGGTCTGATCCTGCTCGGCACCGGCCTCTACGACAAGGTCGGCCCGTCGGAGCACGCCGAGGCGGAGTTGGAACGCCGCAAACACCCGGTGGCGGACGCGCACCGGAGCTGAGACCGGGGTCAGTGCCGGCGGGCGGTGATCAGCGTGGGTTTCGCCTCCAGGTGCGACAACCCGTTCCACGCCATGTTGACCAGGTGCGCCGCCACCGTCTCCTTGCGCGGCTTGCGCACCTCCAGCCACCAGCGGCCGGTCAACGCGACCATGCCCACCAGCGCCTGCGAGTAGAGCTCGGCCAGCTTCGGGTCGTACCCCCGGCTCTTGAACTCGGCGCCGAGGATGTGCTCGACCTGGTGGGCGACGTCGTTCATCACGCTGCTGAAGGTGGCCGTGCCGGACATCAGCGGCGACTCGCGGACCAGCACCCGGAACCCGCTCGTCTCCTCCTCGATGTAGCCCAGCAGGGCCATCGCCGCCTGCTCCAACAACTCCCGCGGATGCCCCGCCGTCAGCGCTGTGGTGATCCGGTCCAGCAGGGCCCGGACCTCCCGGTCGACCACGACCGCGTAGAGCCCTTCCTTGCCGCCGAAGTGCTCGTAGACCACCGGCTTGGAGACCTTGGCGCGGGCCGCCACCTCCTCGATCGAGGTGGCGTCGAAACCGCGCTCGGCGAACAGCTGCCTGCCGATCGCGATCAACTGCTCCCTACGCTGCGCCGCCGACATCCGTACCCGGGAGGTGGACTTGGGTTTCGCCGCCGCGGCCGGTGCCGGCCGCCGGCCGGCCGGCTCGTCAGTCACCTCGGGCATGTCGCCGCCTCGCTGGCGCTCCGTCACGCCCTGCCGTGGAATGGTGTCTCCGCTGTGCCCGTTCACGTCGTCGCCTCACTGGCGGGCGGCCCCGACCGCCCTGCCGTGCCGTGCGACCGTACCCGGATCGGGCGCGGCCCTCGTCCGCCGAGCCGTCCGGTCCCCCCGCGTCGCTCGGTCATCCGGCCATCCTGCCAGGCGACCCGCCGTGGCACCGCCCGGTTTACTGGGGTGCGACCGGCTTCACGAGCTTGGCCGCGAGGCGTTCGGGCTTCGGCCAGCGCACCTGCGACGCCGCGCCGACCTTCTCGAAGAACCAGATCACCCGCGCCGAGATGTCCACCTGACCCCGCAGCACACCGTGCCGCGCGCTGGTCGGGTCGGCGTGGTGCAGGTTGTGCCAGCTCTCACCGAACGACAGGATCGCCAGCGGCCAGAAGTTCGACGCGCGGTCGCCCTGACGCATCGCGAACGGACGCTCGCCGTACACGTGGCAGACCGAGTTGATCGCCCAGGTGACGTGGTGCAGAAGGCCTACCCGGACCAGCCCGGCCCAGAAGAACGCGGTGAGCGCGCCCTGCCACGACCAGGTCACCAGGCCCCCGATCAGCGCCGGGCCGAGCAGCGAGATGACCACCAGCGCGGGGAAGAGCCGGTCCACCCGGCTGATGTCCCGGTCGGCGATCAGGTCCGGAGCGAAACGCTCCCGGTTGGACAGCTCGCGGCGGAACAGCCAGCCCACGTGGGCGTGGAACAGGCCCCGGGTCAGCGCCCAGACGCTCGTGCCGAAACGCCACGGCGAGTGCGGGTCACCCTCCAGATCGGAGAACGCGTGGTGCCGCCGGTGGTCGGCCACCCACTGGATGATCTCGCCCTGCACCGCCAGCGAACCCGCGACCGCCAGGGTCACCCGCAGCCACCGCTTGGCCTTGAACGAGCCGTGCGTGAAGTAGCGGTGGAAACCCACCGTGATGCCGAGCCCGGAGACCACGTACCAGACCAGGCCGATGATCACGTCCGTCCAGCCCAGCCAGCCGCCCCAGGCGACGGGCACGGCGACCAGCAGCGCGACGAAGGGGATCACGACGAACGCCCACAGGGCAGCCAGGATCCCGGAGGACTGGGTGCCGTCGGTGAGCGGTTTCGGGCCGGGGCCGGTGGTGTTGGGTTCGAGCACGGTGGTGGACATGACACCTCGCAGGGGGGACGGGGAAAAGATCACTAACCTACGCCTACGTCACCGTAACTTACGGCCCGGTAGATCGCACGAGGAACTTTCGAAGAACCGTCGCACGCCCGTACCAAACTGCTGGTCATGACCGATCTGCTCGCCGTCGAGGTGCCTCGCGTACGCCCCGTTGAACAGCTTTCCGTCGCGCGGATTTTCAACCGCCGCGGCATCGGGCGCAACCGTCTCCAACGTCTTCTGAGCGGGGGCCGCCATCGCCGCGGACGGGGGCGCGGTGCCCGAACGTCGTGGATGATCGAGGGGATCATGAGGGATATGAGTGCTGGCGTCGACGAGGTCGGGCGTTAAGGTGTAGCGGCGGGATGCGCATCCTGCCGCGTCGTCCTTCTTGACGATGCGATCGGCCGTGGTGTAATTGGCAACACCCGGGTCTTTGGTACCCGTATTTCAGGTTCGAACCCTGGCGGCCGAGCTATCCCTGAAAGTCCGCTTTGGGTTCTCCTGGGGGTAAGAGGGAACCGTGCCGGGCCTCGTGGTTAGCATGGCCGCGAGAGTGTCCGCCGTCCCGACGGGAGCCACGTCGTGCCCCAGCCCCACCTTCGTACCGTCGTCGTACTTGCCGCCGGTGAGGGCAAGCGGATGAAGTCGACGCTGCCCAAGGTGCTGCACCCCCTGCTCGGTCGTACCCTGCTGGGCCACGTGTTGAGCGCGGCAGCGCCGCTGGCCGCCGACCGGACCGTCGTCGTGGTGGGTCACGGCGCCGACCAGGTTCGTGCGCATCTCACCGAGATCGCCCCCGACGCCACGCCCGTGCTGCAGGCCGAGCAGCTCGGCACCGGGCACGCCGTGCGGATCGCGTTGGACGCCGTGCCGGAGGGCGCCGGCACGGTCGTGGTGATCAACGGAGATGTGCCGTTGCTGCGCCCGGAGACGGTGGGCGCGTTGGTGACCGCGCACGAGGAGGCCGCCGCGGCGGCCACCGTGCTGGCCGCCGAGGTGCCCGACCCGACCGGGCTGGGGCGGATCGTCCGGGACGCCGACGGCCGGCTGGAGCAGATCGTCGAGGAGCGCGACGCCGACGCGGCGCAGCGTGCGATCCGCGAGATCAACGCCGGCATCTACGCCTTCGACGCGGTCCGGCTGCGTGACGCCCTGGGCAAGCTCTCCACGGACAACGACCAGGGCGAGGAGTACCTGACCGACGTGTTCGGCCTGCTCCGCTCGGCCGGCGAGCCGGTCGCGGTGCACGTGGCCGTCGACCATGTCGAGACGCTGGGCTGCAACGACCGGGTGGAGTTGGCGTCGCTGCGCCGGCTGCTGCGCGATCGGGTCAACGAGGCGTGGATGCGTACCGGAGTGAGTCTGCTCGACCCGGTGACCACCTGGATCGACGTGACGGTGGCTCTGGACCGCGACGCGGTGGTCGACCAGAACACCCAGCTGCGCGGTGCCACGGTGGTCGGCGCGGGCGCGCTGGTCGGGCCGGACGTCACGCTGGTCGACACCATCGTCGGCGAGGGCGCGTCGGTGGTGCGCAGCCACGCGGTCGGCGCCGAGGTGGGCGCGGGCGCGAGCGTCGGGCCCTACGCGTACCTGCGGCCTGCCGCGCGCCTCGCCGACAAGGCGAAGGTCGGCACGTTCGTCGAGGTGAAGAACTCCGAGATCGGGGCGGGCTCGAAGGTGCCGCACCTGACCTACGTGGGTGACGCGACGATCGGCGAGCAGAGCAACATCGGCGCCGCGTCGGTCTTCGTGAACTACGACGGGGTCAACAAGCACCGTACGGTGATCGGCAGCCACGCCCGGACCGGCGCGGACAACATGTTCGTGGCGCCGGTCGAGGTGGGCGACGGCGCGTACACGGCGGCCGGTTCGGTGATCGTGGACGACGTGCCGCCGGGCGCGATGGGTGTCGCCCGAGCGCGGCAGCGCAACATCGAGGGCTGGGTGGTGATGCGGCGGGCCGGTACGGCGGCGGCCGAGGCCGCGCAGCGTGCCCGCGACGCGAAGGGTGCGCAGCGATCCGGCGACGCGAAGGGTGCGTCGGAGGCGACCGGGACCGCAAGTGACAGTGAGGCAATGCACGGGCGGGCCGAGACGGTGGGCGGTGCGTCCGGCGCGGGAGATACTGCAACCGAATAGTCCCCGACCCACCACCACCGGGCCGGGAACCGCCGACAAACGGGAGCAGACGGGCCCATGGGCAGCATCGTCGCCGAAAACCGCAAGAGCCTGATGCTCTTCTCCGGACGGGGTTTCCCGGAGTTGGCCAAGGAGATCGGCGAGGTGCTCGGCGTGGCACCGACGCCGGCTGACGCGTACGAGTTCGCCAACGGCGAGATCTTCGTACGGTTCAAGGATTCGGTGCGTGGTTCGGACGCCTTCGTGGTGCAGTCCGTGACGCACGGAGTGAACACCTGGGTCATGGAGACCCTGATCATGGTCGACGCGTTGAAGCGCGGTTCGGCGAAGCGGATCACCGTGGTGCTGCCGTTCTACCCGTACGCGCGGCAGGACAAGAAGCACCGTGGTCGGGAGCCGATCTCGGCTCGCCTGGTGGCGGACCTGCTGAAGACCGCCGGTGCGAACCGGATCCTCACGGTCGACCTGCACACCGCGCAGATCCAGGGCTTCTTCGACGGGCCGGTGGATCACCTCTTCGCGATGGACGTGCTCGCCGAGTACGTGGAGCACAGGTACGCGGGTCGGCCGATGACCGTGGTGGCGCCGGATTCGGGCCGGGTGCGGGTGGCCGAGCGGTGGACCGACCGGCTGGGCGGCTGCCCGTTGGCGTTCATCCACAAGACCCGTGACCCGATGAAGCCGAACCAGGTGGTGGCTAACCGGGTGGTCGGTGAGGTGGAGGGTCGGGTCTGCCTGATCGTCGACGACATGATCGACACGGGTGGGACGATCACGAAGGCGGCGGACATCCTCAAGGAGTCGGGGGCGGCGGAGATCGTGGTGGCGTCCACCCACGCGCTCCTGTCCGACCCCGCCACGGAGCGGTTGAAGAACAGCCCGATCAGCGAGGTCGTGGTGACCAACACGCTGCCGTTGCCGCCCGAGAAGCAGCTCGACAAGTTGACCGTCCTGTCGATCGCGCCGCTGCTGGCGCGGGCGATCCGCGAGGTGTTCGACGACGGCTCGGTGACCACCCTGTTCGGTGGTCTGAGCTGAACCGGGCCAGGTCCGGCGGGCAAAGCTGACAAACTGGTCGAAACGGGCTGATCCGCCAGCGGGCAACACCGCCGGCGGATCAGTCCGGCGCCGTGACCGGGGACTGCCGGAAACCTGGGAATTGGCTCGGGTAGACTGGTGCGGTTGCCACGGCGAGGGTGCCCGGCGGGCCGCTGAAGAGCGCCGCACGGAGGCACCGTCATCGACGCGGTGCTCCGGGCAGTCGTTCATGACGCATGAGCCCCAGCGAGCCCCTCGCCCCAGCACCGCCAGACGACAAGCCGCCGCAGCGAAGCATCAGGAGTTTCCCCGTGTCCGAGGTAAAGATCAGCGCCGAGCCCCGCACCGAGTTCGGCAAGGGTGGTGCCCGTCGTACCCGCCGGGCCGGCAAGGTGCCCGCCGTGCTGTACGGCCACGGCGAGAAGCCCAAGCACATCGCGCTGCCGTCGCGGGAGTTCGCCGCCGCGATCCGCAAGGGTGGTGCCAACCAGCTCTTCGCGATCGACATCACCGACGGCACCCAGGTGCTGGCGCTGCCGAAGGCGATCCAGCGTGACCCGATCAAGGACACCTTCGAGCACGTGGACCTGCTGCTGGTCCGCCGCGGCGAGAAGGTCACCGTCGAGGTCCCGGTCCAGCTGACCGGTGAGGCCGCGAAGGACACCCTGATCGTGCACGACCACGACACCCTCTCGGTGACCGCCGACGCCACCAAGGTGCCGGACCACCTGGAGGCGTCGATCGAGGGCGCCGAGGCGGGCACCACGATCACCGCCGCCGACGTCGAGCTGCCCTCCGGCGTGGAGCTGGCCGCCGACTCGGAGCTGCCGGTCGCCTCGGTGACCGCCGCGCCGACGGCGGAGCAGCTCGAGGCGACGCTGCCCGAGGTCGAGACGGCCACCGACGAGGCCGAGGCCGAGGTCGGCGAGACCACCGAGGGCTCCGAGGGCGCGGACTCCGCCCCGGCCGCCGAGGGCGACGAGAACACCGAGGCGCGTACCGAGGCCTGATCGGTTCGTACTCTGCTGGCAGGCGTCCCCGAGCTTCGGGGGCGCCTGTCGGTGTATCGGGAGTCGGCGCAGACGTTTTGAGGGGCGGATCGTGACGGACGAGGCGGGACCGTGGCTGGTGGTCGGCCTGGGCAACCCGGGGCGGGAGTACGCCGGGAACCGGCACAATGTCGGGTTCATGGTGGCCGAGCTGCTGGCGGGGCGTGTCGGCGCGCGGTTCGGTCGGCACAAGCGGGCGGTGGCCGAGGTCGCCGAGGGGCGGCTGGGGTTCGGTGGTCCGAAGCTGGTGCTGGTGAAGCCACTGACGTACATGAACCTCTCCGGTGGGCCGGTGGCGGCGCTGTCGCAGTTCTACAAGGTGCCCCCGGCGCAGGTGGTCGCGGTGCACGACGAGCTGGACATCGAGTTCGGCCAGGTGCGGATCAAGTTCGGTGGCGGCGAGGGCGGGCACAACGGCCTGCGGTCGATGTCCAAGTCGTTGGGCACCAAGGACTACGTCCGGGTGCGGTTCGGGGTGGGTCGCCCGCCGGGGCGGCAGGATCCGGCGGACTACGTGCTGTCGGATTTCGGCGCGGCGGAGCGCAAGGAGCTCGATTTCCTGGTGGACCGGGCTGCCGACGTGGTGGAGTCGGTGATCGTCAAGGGCGTGGAGCCGACCCAGAACCTGTATCACGGGGGTTGAGTCGGGCGGTGCGTACCGGATTGGAAACGCCGGGCCGGTAGTCTGCGCCTTTCGGCGTGCCGTGACCGGCGACGCGGGTCGCGGCCGATCGGTGCGTGCGGGCACGGCCGCGGCGAGGCGACGGGAGCGGGCAGATGGGCAGTCCTCCGATGATCGACGGGGCGTTCGCCCGGTGGTTGGCCTCCCGGGCCGGTCAGGCGCTGCTGGACCTGCGTACGGAGTTGGGCTTCTCGGACACCGGGGCGCTGAAGTCGGCCGGGGACAAGGTGTCGCACGACCTGATCCGCACGGAGTTGGCGCGGTGGCGGCCGGGGGACGCGGTGCTCTCCGAGGAGGACGAGGGCTCGCGGTTGGCCTGGGCGGCAGAGGTGAACGCGGGAGCGGTGTCCCGGCTGACCGCGGACCGGGTCTGGATCATCGATCCGCTGGACGGCACCCGGGAGTTCGCCGAGGAGGGCCGCTCGGACTGGGCGGTGCACGTGGCGCTCTGGGCGCGGAGCGCGCCGAGCCCGCACGGGCTGGTCGCCGGTGCGGTGGGGTTGCCGGCGCAGCACCGGGTGCTGGGCACCGACTATCCGCCGGCGTACCCGCCGATGACGGTCGAGGCGGCGACCGCCGGCGAGCGCAAGATCCGGCTGGCGGCGAGTCGGAGTCGACCGCCGGTGTTCCTCACCGACCTGGCCGAGGATGTGGGCGCGCACCTGGTGCCGATGGGTTCCGCCGGGGCGAAGATCGCCGCGGTGGTGACCGGCGAGGTGGACGCGTACATCCATGCCGGCGGGCAGTACGAGTGGGACTCGGCGGCGCCGGTCGCTGTGGCGACGGCCACCGGACTGCACGCTTCCCGGATCGACGGTTCTGCGCTTCGATACAACGAGGCGGATCCGCGCCTGCCGGACCTGCTGGTCTGTCGCAAGGATCTCGCCAGCCGGTTGCTTGCAGCGCTGCAGAGGCATTCCGGGTAGCCTGAGCGCACTTCTTGACATGTCCGACCGGAAAGGTCTGGAAATCGGATGAGCGAGCGAGTGTCATGACCTCCCCCGCGGCCTACCGCGTCTCCCACCTGGACGCTCTTGAGGCGGAGAGCATCTTCGTGATGCGTGAGGTTGTCGCCGAGATGGAACGTCCGGTGCTGCTCTTCTCCGGCGGCAAGGACTCGATCGTCATGCTGCGGTTGGCGCAGAAGGCGTTCGCTCCGGCCAACATCCCCTTCCCCGTCATGCACGTCGACACCGGGCACAACTTCCCCGAGGTGCTGGAGTACCGCGATCAGCGGGTCACCGAGCTGGGGTTGCAGCTCGTGGTGGCGAGCGTGCCGGAGGCCCTCGCCAGCGGCATGGTCCGGGAGTCCGGCGACGGCATGCGCAACCGGATCCAGACGCCCGTGCTGCTCGACGCGGTGGAGAAGCACCGCTTCGACGCGCTGTTCGGCGGCGCCCGCCGGGACGAGGAGAAGGCGCGGGCCAAGGAGCGGGTGTTCAGCTTCCGCGACGAGTTCGGCCAGTGGGACCCGAAGAACCAGCGCCCGGAGCTGTGGTCGCTCTACAACGGCCGGCACCACCCGGGCGAGTCGATCCGGGTCTTTCCGCTGTCCAACTGGACCGAGCTGGACGTCTGGCACTACATCGCCAGCGAGCGCATCCCGCTGCCGTCGATCTACTACGCCCACGAGCGTGAGGTGATCGAGCGCGACGGCATGCTCTACGCGGTCAACGAGTTCTTCCGGCCGCGCGCCGGCGAGGAGCGGTTCAAGGCCCAGGTGCGGTACCGCACCGTCGGCGACGCCTCCTGCACCGCGGCGGTCCGCTCGGACGCGGACACCGTGGAGAAGGTCATCGAGGAGGTGGCGGCCACCCGGATCACCGAGCGGGGCGCGACCCGTGGTGACGACCGGGTCAGCGAGGCCGCCATGGAGGACCGTAAGCGGGAGGGCTACTTCTGATGAGCACCGAGATCGTGGCCCCGGCCGCCGGCACCGAGACCGCGCCCGAGGCACGGGCGATGGACCTGCTGCGGTTCGCGACCGCCGGCAGCGTGGACGACGGCAAGTCGACCCTGATCGGCCGGCTGCTGTACGACACCAAGTCGCTCTTCACCGACCAGTTGGAGGCCGTGGAGGCGGTCAGCGCGGCCCGGGGCGACGAGTACACCAACCTCGCGCTGCTCACCGACGGCCTGCGCGCCGAGCGGGAGCAGGGCATCACCATCGACGTGGCGTACCGCTACTTCGCCACGCCCCGGCGCAAGTTCATCATCGCGGACACTCCCGGGCACATCCAGTACACCCGGAACATGGTCACCGGCGCCTCCACGGCCGACCTGGCGTTGATCCTGGTCGACGCCCGCAAGGGCCTGGTCGAGCAGTCCCGCCGGCACGCGTTCCTCTGCTCGCTGCTGCGGGTGCCGCACCTGGTGTTGTGCGTCAACAAGATGGACCTGGTCGACTGGTCGCAGGAGGTCTACGAGCGGATCGCCGACGAGTTCACCGCGTTCGCCGCGAAGCTCGACGTACCGGACCTGACGGTGGTGCCGATCTCCGCGCTGCGGGGCGACAACATCGTGGCCCGGTCGGAGAACATGCCGTGGTACGAGGGCCCGTCGCTGCTGCACCACCTGGAGCGGGTGCACATCGCCAGTGACCGTAACCTGGTCGACGTCCGGTTCCCGGTGCAGTACGTGATCCGCCCGCAGTCGACCACGGTCACCGACTACCGCGGCTACGCCGGTCAGGTCGCGTCGGGTGTGCTCAAACCGGGCGACGAGGTGATGGTGCTGCCGTCCGGCTTCACCAGCCGGATCGCCGCCGTCGAGACCGCCGACGGGCCGGTCGCGGAGGCGTTCCCGCCCATGTCGGTGACGGTACGGCTGGCCGACGAGATCGACATCTCCCGGGGCGACATGATCTGCCGGCCGAACAACGCGCCCGCCGTCGCCCAGGACATCGAGGCGATGGTCTGCTGGATGGACGAGACGGCCCCGCTGCGGGTCGGTGGCCGGTACGCCATCAAGCACACCACCCGTTCGGCACGGGCGATCGTGCGCGGGCTGCACTACCGGTTGGACATCAACTCGCTGCACCGGGACGAGTCGGCGGACGAGCTGCGGCTCAACGAGATCGGTCGGGTCCGGCTGCGCACGACGGTGCCGCTGCTGGCCGACGAGTACCGCCGCAACCGTACGACGGGCGGCTTCGTCATCATCGACGAGACCACCAACCGCACGGTAGGCGCCGCCATGATCGTCGAAGCCGCCTAACCCCCAACCCCCAAACCCCAACCCCCCCACCCCACGTCGTGTTGATCAAGAGGTTCGCGTCAGAAATCGCGCAGATTCTGACGCGAACCTCTTGATCACCGGGCTGGACGCGGGTGGTGGGGTGGGGTGGGGCGGTGGGTGGGGTTAGGGGAGGCGGGTTGCGCCGGGGGAGGGCAGGACCGGGGTCGTGGTGGGGGCCGGGTAATTGCGCTCGGCGTAGGCGAGCCTGACTGCGTCGGCTACCGCTTCGACTCGGTCGGTCTCGACCAGGGCGAGGACGCAGCCACCGAATCCGCCGCCCGTCATGCGCGCGCCCAACGCGCCGGCCGACAGCGCCGCCTCGACCGCCGTGTCGATCTCCGGCACGGTGATCTCGAAGTCGTCGCGCATCGAGACGTGCGAGGCGGTGAGCAGCGGGCCGATGTCCCGGACCCGGCCGGCGCGCAACAGCGCGACGGTGTCGAGCACGCGCTGGTCCTCGGTGACCACGTGCCGGACCCGGCGCCGGGTCTCGGCGTCGTCGAGCCGGGCCAGGGCGGCGTCGAGCTCGTCGACGGTCACGTCGCGCAGCGCGGGCACCCCGAGCGCCTTGGCGGCGGCCTCGCAGGAGCGGCGGCGGGCGGCGTACTCACCATCGGCGTGCCGGTGCGGCGCGCGGCTGTCGACGACCAGCACGGTCAGCCCGGCGGCGTCCAGGTCGAACGGGATGTGCTCGACGGACTCGTCGCGGCAGTCGAGGAAGAGCGCGTGCCCGGCGCGGCAGCGGATCGCCGCGGACTGGTCCATGATGCCGGTCGGCGCGCCCACGTAGACGTTCTCCGCCCGCTGCGCCAGCCGGGGCTGTCGTTCGGCGGGCAGCTCCAGCCCCGCGAGGTCGAGCAGGGCGGCGAGCACGGCGGACTCGAGCGCGGCCGACGAGGAGAGCCCGGAACCCAGCGGCACGTCGGAGGCGATGGCCAGCCGGGCGCCGGGCACCGCGTGGCCGGCGTCGCGCAGCGCCCAGACCACCCCGGCCACGTACGCGCCCCAGCCGGTCACCCGGCCGGGCTCGGCCACGTCGTCCGCCTCGAAGGTGATCGTCTCGTCGGAGAGCTCGGACCAGACCGTCCAGCGTTCGTCGTCCCGCCGGTCGGCGGCGACCACGGTACGCATGGGAAGCGCGAACGGCAGCACGAACCCGTCGTTGTAGTCGGTGTGCTCGCCGATCAGGTTGACCCGACCGGGCGCGGCCCAGAGGCCGGCGGCCGAGGCGTCGTACTGGTCGGTGAAGCCGGCGGCGGCCCGCTCGGCGACGTCACCGGTGGGGCTGGTCATGGTGCCTCCTTGTTCGGCACTGCGGGGCTCGCACACCCGGCTCACTCGGCGGGCTCACGACTGCTCCAGGACGTGGGCGCGGTAGAAGGCCCAGGCGTCGCCGACCATGTCGTGCAGGGTGGGCTTGCGCGGCACCCATCCCAGCTCGTCACGGGCCAGCGCGGAGGAGGCGACCAGTTCGGCCGGGTCGCCCTCGCGGCGCGGCGCGACCTCGACCGGGAGCTGGTGGCCGGTGACCTCGCGGACCACGTCGACCACCTGGCGGTTGGTGAAGCCGTTTCCGTTGCCGAGGTTGTAGATGCGGTGCTGACCCGCGGTGGCGGCGTCCAGCGCGAGCAGGTGCGCGCGGGCGAGGTCGGCGACGTGGATGTAGTCGCGTACGCAGGTGCCGTCCACGGTCGGGTAGTCGTCGCCGAAGAGTTGGAGCTTCTCCCGCCGGCCGGCGGCGACCTCCAGGGCGATCGGGATGAGGTGCGTCTCCGGGTCGTGCCGCTCGCCGAGTGCGACGTCGCCGGCGAGGTGCGCTCCGGCCACGTTGAAGTAGCGCAGGGACACGGCGGCCAGCCCGTGCGCGTCGGCCTCGGAGGTGAGCGCCATGTCGACCGCGAGCTTGGTGGCGCCGTACGTGTTGGTGGGCGCCTTGACCGCGGTCTCCGGAATCGGCAGCTCGGTGGGGTTGCCGTAGACGGCGGCGGTGGAGGAGAAGACCATCCGGGGCACCCGGGCGGCCCGGACCGCGTTGATCAGGGCGAGCGTGCCGACCGTGTTGTTCTCCCAGTACAGCTCGGGTTTCACCATCGACTCGCCGGCGGCGATGAGGGCGGCGAAGTGCAGCACCCCGTCGAAGCCGGCGTCGGGGGTGAGGACCTGGGCGGCGTCGTGAATGGACGCCTCGACGTGCGTCGCGTCCGGAGCGAGCGCCTCGCGGTGACCGGTGCGCAGGTCGTCCAGGACGACGACCTGGTGGCCGGCGTCGAGCAGCATCCGGGTCACCACGCTGCCGATGAAGCCGGCACCCCCGGTGACGAGCAGTTTCACGTCGTTGCCTCCTGCCTGGCCCGCCGGGACGTGGCCCTTGGTGATCACCCTACGGCGGCGCTCGGGAGCGGTGTGGATCGCGCCGCACGCCATTCCATCATAATCTCTCACGTTTAAACAGAGCCGCACATCTCCGGTGCGGCGGGCACCCGGTGTCTACCATCTCTTTCATGCGGGAAGCAGCCCGTTCCGGGCTCCGGCGGCGGGTGCGGAAACGGTCCCGCCGTGACCCCGGGCCGCTCGCGCGGGCCGTCGCCCGGGTGCTGGTGCGCACCGCCGACGGCGCGACCCGCCTCGTCACCGATCTGCTCGGTACCGGCCCGGCGGCCGGCCGGGAACGCATCTCCGAGGCCGAGCTGCGGGACCTCGTGGCGGTCAACACGGTGCTCGACCCGGACGAGCGGCGGATCATCGACGAGGTGCTGGTGGCCGGGGCGAGTCTCGTCCGCGAGGTGATGATGCCCCGTACCGAGGTGGTCTTCCTGCCGGCCCGGCTGACCATCGCCGAGGCCGCCCGGCTGGTACGGGCCGAGACGCACTCGCGGTACCCGGTCACCGACGGCACCCAGGACGACGTGGTCGGGTTCGTGCACCTGCGGGACGTGCTGCTCCGTCCGGACGCCGACCCCTGCGCCACGGTGGGCGAGCTGACCCGCGAGGTCAAGCAGGTGCCGGGGAGCAAGCGGGTCCTGGCCGCGCTGACCGAGATGCGCCGGGAAGGGCACCACCTGGCGGTGGTGGTCGACGAGTACGGCGGAACCGCCGGCATCGTCACCCTGGAGGACCTGATCGAGGAACTCGTCGGAGAGATCCACGACGGGTACGGCAGGCCGCCCGACCCGAGCCACGTCGGCCTGCCGGCCGTGGTCGACGGCCGGCTCAACCTCGCCGACTTCGCCGAGCGGACCGGTGTGGCGCTCCCCGCCGGTCCGTACGAGACCGTCGGCGGGTACGTGATGGCAGTCCTGGGCCGCCTGCCGCTGACCGGCGACGAGGTGCCGGTGCCCGGCGAGCCGCCCGACGGCGGCGGGCCCGATCCGGCGGCACCGGCCGACGGTTGGCTCCTGCGCGTGCTGGCCCTGGACGGACGCCGGGTCGCCCGGCTCGCGGTGACGGCGGCCCGGATGCCGGAGCAGCGGCGCGATCCCGCCGTCAGCCATCAGCGCGAGGCGGACCGGGGCGCGGCGGGACAGCAGCGGGGCACCGCGGTCGGGCCGGGTCCACGGCCGGGGACGAGCGGGCCACGCGAGGTCAGCGCCCCGACACCGGCTGGCCGGGGCCGACGCGCCGGCCCGTCATGACGGCTCCGCATGCTTGCTGACAGAATTATCGCCATGCCCGACGTTCCCGAGCGACCCCGCGTCTTCTCCGGCATCCAGCCGACGGCCGACTCGTTCCACCTCGGCAACTACCTGGGAGCCGTGCGGCACTGGGTGGCCCTGCAGGACACCCACGACGCGTTCTACTGCGTGGTGGACCTGCACGCGATCACCGCCGGTCACGATCCGGCGGTGCTGCGCCAGCGGACCAGGGTGGCGGCCGCCCAGCTCTTCGCGGTCGGTATCGATCCGGACCGCAGCACCCTGTTCGTACAGTCGCAGGTGCCCGAGCACCCGCAGCTGGCGTGGGTGCTCGGCTGCATCACCGGTTTCGGCGAGGCCAGCCGGATGACGCAGTTCAAGGACAAGTCGCAGAAGCAGGGCAACGAGCGGGCCAGCGTCGGGCTGTTCACCTACCCGGTCCTGCAGGCCGCCGACATTCTGCTCTACCAGGCCAACGCGGTGCCGGTCGGCGAGGACCAGCGTCAGCACCTGGAACTCTCCCGCGACCTGGCCCAGCGGTTCAACTCGCTGTTCGGCGCGACGTTCACGATCCCCGCGCCGCACATCGTCAAGGACACCGCGAAGATCACCGACCTGCAGGACCCGACGGCCAAGATGTCCAAGTCGTCGTCCTCGCCGGCCGGCATCATCGACCTGCTGGAAGACCCGGCCCGCTCGGCGAAGAAGATCCGCTCCGCGGTGACCGACACCGGTCGGGAGATCGTCTTCGACGCCGAGACCAAGCCGGGCGTGTCCAACCTGTTGACCATCTACTCGGCGCTCAGCGGGCGTGGCATCGACGACCTGGTGTCCGCGTTCGCCGGTCGCGGCTACGGCGACCTCAAGAAGGAGTTGGCCGATCAGGTGGCGGAGTTCGTCCGTCCCATCCAGGAGCGCACGCGCACGTACCTCGACGACCCCGCCCAACTGGACAAGCTGCTCGCCGCCGGGGCGGAGAAGGCCCGGTCCGTGGCCGGCGCGACGCTGCGGTCCGCGTACGAGCGGGTCGGTTTCTTCCCGCCGGTGCGCGGCGAATAGCGCTGCGGGGACGGGTGGGCGAATCGGTGGCCGACGTGGCGGCACGGAGCGTGGATCGCAGCGGCGGGATGCCCCCGCCGGGCGACACCGTGCAGATCGGCATCGCGGTGGACATCCCGGAGCCGTGGGGGGCACAGCTCACCCGGCGACGGGTCGAGGCGGGTGATCCCCTCGCGGTGCCCGCGCACGTGACGCTGCTCGGCCCGACCGAGATCCCGACCGACGTGCTGCCGGGCATCGAGCGGCACCTCGCCGCCGTGGCCGCCGCGCATCTGCCGTTCACGCTGCACCTGCGGGGGACCGGCACGTTCCGGCCGGTGACGCAGGTGGTGTTCGTCGCGGTGGCCGCCGGCATCAGCGAATGCGAGTTGCTGGCCGCGGCCATCGCGGCCGCGCCGGGTCTGCACCGCCAGACCCGCTTCCCGTACCATCCGCACGTCACCGTCGCGCATGACGTCGCTCCGGAGGCGTTGGACAAGGTGTACGAGGATCTGGCCGACTTCTCCGCGATGTTCGAGGTCGACGCGTTCACCCTGTTCTCGCACAGTGGGCCGGCCCGGTGGCAGCCCCGCCGGGACTTCCGCCTCGGCGACTGACGTTCGGCGGCGCGCCGGCTGGCGAGCGGTCTTGTACTGGTTGCCGGGACGGCGGCGGGAGATCGGCGAGGATGATCGCGTGAACGTGATCGGCCGGATCGAGGCGGGCATCGACCGCTGGGTGGGTGCCGCGCGTGCCCGGTCGGGCCTGTTCGACCACGTCTGGCGTGCCGGGACGCTCTACGCCGACGTGCTGGCAGGAAGGCTCGCCGCGGCGATCGCGTACTACGGCTTCTTCGCCGTCTTCGCTCTCGCCCTGGTCGCGTACTCCGTCTTCGGCGCAATCCTGGAGGACAACGACGAGGTCAGCGAGGCGGCGACCGGGTTCCTGAAGGAGAACCTGCCGTTCCTGGACGCGCAGCAGATCGCGAACTCCAGCGGCACGGTCGGTGTGGTCGGCCTGGTCATCCTCGTGTTCACCGGGATCGGCTGGGTGGAGGCGATCCGCTCCTCGCAGCGGCTCATGTACGCGCTCAACCAGCAGCCCGGCAACCTCGTGGTCCGGCGGCTGGTCGACCTCGGGGTGATGATCGGCGTCTTCGTGCTGCTCGGTCTCTCCGTGGCGGCGGTGGACGCGTTGGAATCCCTGCTGCGCTTTCTGCTGCGCAGCACCGGGTCGGTCGGCCTGACCACCGTCAGCGCCGTCCTCAGCGTGCTGGTCAACGCGGTGCTCGCCACCGCGCTGCTGCTCGCGGTGCCCCGGCTGCGGATGAGCCGGTCCCGGCTGCGTCCGGTGGTGCTGCTGGTCGCGGTCGGCATCACGCTGCTCAACACGCTCGGGCGGTACTACGTGGTGCGCACCGAGCGGAACCCGGCGTACACCGTGGTGGCCGGTGCGGTCGGTCTGCTGCTCTACCTCTACCTGCTGAACCAACTGGTGCTGTTCGGCGCGGCGCTGCTCGCGACCAGCCGGAGTGGGCGCGTGGTAGACCTGGCGGCGGGCGCCCCCGTGGTGGATGTCGACGAGGACACCGACCCCGGCGCCCCGGGCGGTGCGGGGTGAGGGTGGAGATGTCCGACGTGCTGATCACCGTCGACCAGGACTCGCCGGTGCCGCCGTACGAGCAGGTGCGTGTGCAGCTCGCCGAGCTGATCGGCGACGGCCGGTTGCCGGTGGGCAGCCGCCTGCCCACCGTCCGGCAGCTCGCGGCCGACCTGCGACTGGCCGCGAACACGGTGGCGCGGGCCTACCGGGAGCTGGAGGCGGCCGGCCTGTTGCAGACCCGGGGACGCAACGGCACCTTCGTCGCTCCCGGGCGGGACGACGCCGTCGACCGGCTGCACCGGTTCGCCGTCGACTACGCCGCCGAGGCGCGGCGGCTCGGCGTGACCCCGGATCGTGCTGTCGCTCTCGTGCGGGCCGCCCTGGACGCCACCCGACACGACTGAGCCGACCGGTCTCTCATCGACCGCCGGACGGGCGGTAACTGAGCAGAACGGCACCGGCGCTCACGTTCGCGGACCATGATGAGCCCGTGGGCGCACTCATGACACTGGACCTGCCGGCCGACTCGCCGATGCTCGGCTTGCCGTGGATCATCACCTTCGGGCCGCTCGGTGACCTGGACGAGTGGGAGCCGGTGGTCTGCGGGCCGTACGAACGGCCACACGCGTTGGCGTTGGCCGAGGCGGTGGTGGCCGAGGAGCAGCTGATGGCCGTGGTGGAACCGCTGCTGCCGGCGCTGTCGGCCGACGAGATCCGCAGTGAGATCGCCGCCGCGCAGGTGGCCGCCGAGGACGAGGCCCGGCAGGTCGAGGGGGCCGACCTGTACGGAGACTTCGAGGACGTGATCGACGAGGAGTTGGACGCGGCGGCCGACGAGGCGGGTCACGGCGAGCCCGCCGAGCCACCGGACGAGGCCGAGGTGCGCGCCGGCTTCACCCGGATCGCGGCGCTGCTCACCGCGAAGTGACGCGGCGGGTCAGGGCCCGGGGCCGGAGCGCACCACGGGCGTCACACGAGCACCGGCGCCGCGCGGAATCCGTTCCGCGTGGCGCCGGTGCACCTCACCCCCCACCACAAGGGGTCGGCAGCCCAGTCGCCCGTTGGCGCGGGGCACGACGGACGACCAGGTCGAGATTGGCTTACCCGCTCAGCGCCGTTCGAACCAGGCGGCCGCGTCGACGGGCAACAGGTGGTCGGTGAGCGGCGCGCTCGCCACGACCGGCGTGCCGTACCCGTCGAGTGCCACGGGCGCTGCGCCGAGGTTGACGACGCAGGTCAGCACGGTGTCACCCGCGCCGCGGGAGAACGCCAACACGCCCGGCTCGGTCTGCGACCAGGTGACCTCGCCGGCGTCGGCGGCCAGCGCCGGGTGCTCGCGGCGGATGCGCAGGGCCGTCCGGTACAGCTCCAGCGTCGAGCCCGGGGCGCCGGCCTGCGTGGCGACCGACAGGGCGCGCCAGGTCGCCGGGGCGGGCAGCCAGCTCAGCTCGCTGCCGGCCGGCCCGAAGCCGTACGGCGCCAGCTCTCCACTCCACGGAATCGGCACCCGGCAGCCGTCGCGGCTCTCACCCGTACGCAGGAACGCCGGATCCTGCCGTAGCTCGTCGGGGAGGTCGAGAACCTCGGGCAGGCCCAACTCCTCACCCTGGTAGAGGTAGGCCGAGCCGGGGAGCGCGAGCATCAGCAGGCTGGCGGCACGGGCCCGGCGCAGCCCGTCGGGGCCGTCGCCGTAGCGGGTGACGTGCCGCTGCTTGTCGTGGTTGGACAGCACCCAGGTGGTGGGCGCGCCGACCACCGTCGCTTCGGCGAGGGCGGTGTCGATCACCTTGCGGAACGAGTCGGCCGACCAGGTGGCGTCGAGAAAGTCGAAGCTGAACGCCTGGTGCAGCTCGTCCGGGCCGATGTAGCGGGCCAGCCGCTCCGGCGTCTCGGCCCACGCCTCGGCGACCGCCATCCGGCCGCCCGGGTAGCTGTCCAGGATGGGCCGCCACGCGCGGTAGATCTCGTGGACCTCGTCCTGGTCGAAGTAGGGCAGGCGACCCTTGCCGAGTAGTTCGACCTGGCGTTGCCCGGTCGTCGCCGTGCTGAAGCCGACGTCCGGCAGCCCTTCGGCCTTGATCATGCCGTGGGCCACGTCGACGCGGAAGCCGTCCACGCCCCGGTCCAGCCAGAACCGCAGCACGTCCTCGAACTCGGCGCGAACCTCCGGGTGCCGCCAGTTCAGGTCCGGCTGGGCCGGGTCGAACAGGTGCAGGTACCACTGGCCGTCGGCGATCCGGGTCCAGGCGGGGCCGCCGAAGATGCTCTCCCAGTCGTTGGGGGGCAGTTCGCCGTGCGCGCCCTTGCCGTCGGCGAAGAGGTAGCGGGCCCGCTCGGGCGAGCCGGGACCGGCGGCGAGGGCGTCGACGAACCAGCGGTGCGCGCTGGACGTGTGGTTGGGCACCAGGTCGACGATGATCCGCAGGCCGAGGCTGTGCGCGTCGGTGATCATCGCGTCGAAGTCGGCGAGTGTGCCGAACATCGGGTCGACGTCCCGGTAGTCCGCGACGTCGTACCCGCCGTCGACCATCGGCGAAGTGTAGAAGGGGGTCAGCCAGAGCGCGTCCACCCCGAGGTCGCGGAGGTACGGCAGGCGTTCCCGGATGCCCGCCAGGTCGCCGACGCCGTCTCCGTTGCTGTCGGCGAGGCTGCGCACGTAGACCTGGTAGACGACCGCGGAGCGCCACCAGTCGTCGTCCGTGCGGGGCAGGGTGATGGTGGTGCTGACGGTCATTGGTGATGTTTCCCCGTCTGTCTCAGGCTCGGGCGCGGCTGTGCGAGCAATATGCCGGCCGCCTTTGCAAGAGTCAAGCAGATCTTGCGTAAGGAAACCGCACGGCGGCCGGGGCCACCGCCGTGGAGCCGCGGACGACCAACTCGGGGCGGAACAGGTATTCGGAGTGCGGGGCGCCGTGCCCGTTGATCTCGTCCACCAGGGCCCGGACCGCCGCCACCGCCATCGCGGTGACCGGTTGCCGCACGGTGGTCAGCGGCGGGTCGGTGAAGGCCATCAGCGGCGAGTCGTCGTAGCCGACCACCGAGAGGTCTCCCGGAACGGACAGGCCGCGTTGCCGGGCCGCCCGCACGGCGCCGAGCGCCATGAGGTCGGAGCCGCAGACCAGCCCGGTCACACCACGGTCGAGCAGCCGGCCGGCCGCCGCCTCGCCACCCTCCACACCGAACAGCGTCAGCTCGGCCAGCGGGCCGAGATCCGCCTCGGCGACGCCGGCCAGCCGGGTCATCGCCGCCCGCCAGCCGGCCACCCTGCGCCGCACCGGCACGAACCGGTCCGGGCCGGTGATCAGGCCGATCCGCCGGTGTCCCAGCGCGACGAGGTGGGCCACCGCCAGGTCGGCGGCCTCCCGGTCGTCGCAGGAGACGAAGGGCGCCGCGACGTCGGGGACGTACCCATTGATCATTACGACCGGCAGCGGCCGGGCGATCAGCGCCCGGTAGCGGTCGTGGTTGGCGGCGGTGTCGGCGTGCAGGCCGGAGACGAAGACGATTCCGGAGACCTGCCGGTCCAGCAGCATCTCCACGTACTCGTCCTCGGTCACGCCGCCGGCGGTCTGGGTGCAGAGCACCGGGGTGAACCCACTCTGCGCCAGTGTCGACTCGATGACCTGCGCGAACGCCGGGAAGATCGGATTGTCCAGCTCCGGCACCACCAGGCCGACCAGGCCGGCGCTGCGCTTGCGCAGTCGCGCCGGGCGCTCGTAGCCGAGTACGTCGAGGGCGGTGAGAACGGCCTGCCGGGTCTCCGGTGCCACGCCGGGGCGGTCGTTGAGCACCCGCGACACCGTGGCCTCGCTGACTTCGGCCTGCTGGGCGATGTCGGACAGTCGAGCGCGCATGGCGGCACTGTAGTCCATCGGCAAGTTCTTGCGGGGTGCTCTGCAAGCCCTTCCATTGTCTGCAACGTCTTGCTAACGTCCCCGCAACATACGAGCGCGGCGGGGCAATATCGCTGCGCCAATCAGCAAGAACTTTCAGCTTTCCACTGGCGGGGCGTCCTTCCCCCGGCGGACCCGCCATGACGACAGGAGTACCGATGCGCATCCGTACCGCGGGTGTGGTTGCCGTTCTCGGCCTGGCGCTCGCCGCCTCCGGCTGTGGTGGCGACAGCGACGAGCCGGCCACGAAGGAAACCCCCACGGCCGCCGGCGGCAAACTGGTGATCTGGGCCGACGACAAGCGGACCGCGGCGCTCAAGCCGTTCGCCGAGAAGTTCGGCCAGGAGAACGGCGTCACCGTCGAGGTGCAGGCCGTCCCGAACGAGGACCTCCAGAACAACTTCGTCACCGTGTCGAGCCAGGGCGGTGGCCCGGACGTGGTGATCGGCGCGCACGACTGGATCGGCAACCTGGTCCAGAACGGCGCCATCGATCCGGTGCAACTGCCCGCCGAGCAGAAGGCAGCCTTCAGCGAGAGCGCGGTCAAGGCCGTCACGTTCAACGGCCAGCTCTACGGCGTGCCGTACGCCCAGGAGAACCTGGCACTGATCCGCAACACCGACCTGGCCCCCGAGGCCCCGAAGACGATCGAGGACCTGGTCGCCGCCGGCAAGCAGCTCAAGGCGCAGAAGAAGGTCACCGAGACGCTCTGCCTCCAGGTCGGACAGAAGGGCGACGCGTACCACATCTACCCGCTGTACGCCTCTGCCGGCGGCTACCTCTTCGGCACCACCGCGAACGGGGACTACGACCCGAAGGACCTCGGCGTCGGCAAGCCGGAGTCGATCGCCGCGTTCAAGAAGATCGCCGCGCTCGGCGAGAAGGGCGAGGGCGTGCTGAAGCGATCCATCGCCGACACCAACGCGACCGCGACCTTCACCGGCAAGAAGTGCGCCTTCCTGGTCTCCGGGCCGTGGGCCACCGCCGACGTGAAGAAGGCCGGCATCGCGTACGACATCTCCGCCGTACCCGGCTTCGCTGGCGGCAAGGCGGCCGCTCCGTTCATCGGCGTGCAGTCCTTCTACGTGGCGGCCAAGGGCAAGAACAAGGCGCTCGCCCAGGAGTTCGTCGTCAACCACGTCGCGAAGCAGGAACTGGCGGTGGCGCTCTACCAGGCCGACCCGCGTCCGCCGGCGTTGACCGCCGCGCTGGACCAGGTCAAGGGCAGCGACCCGGACCTGGCCAAGTTCATCGAGGCCGGCAGGAACGGCCAGGTGCTCCCGGCCATCCCGGCCATGGCCGCGATCTGGGACCCGTTCGGCAAGGCGGAGGCCGCCGTCATCGGCGGCGCCGATCCGACCAGCACGGTCACCGCGGCCGGCCGGACGATCGCCGGTTCGATCAAGTAATGAGTACGCCGCTGTCCGGCCCGGGGACTGCCCAGCAGGCTCCGGGCCGGGGGCCCGTGGGCACCGGGTCCCCGCGCACGTCCCGTACCGCGCGGAACCACGCGCCGATCACCGCGGCCGGCCTCGCCGCGAAGGTGATCCTGCTCGGCCTGGTGGCCGGGATCGCGATCTGGGCGGCGTTCCCGCTCGTGGAGGCCGGACAGTGGATCGGGCTGGCGGTGCTGGCGCTGACCACCGCCGCGCTGTTCTACCTGTACGCGGGCCGCCGGCACGTCCCGGCGAAGTACCTCGTCCCGGGCACGCTCCTTTTGATCGCCTTCCAGATCGTGCCGGTCCTCTACACCGCGAGCACGGCCTTCACCAACTTCGGCGACGGCCACCGGGGCAGCAAGGAGGACGCGATCGTCGCGATCCAGAGCAGTTCGGTGCGGCAGGTCGCGGGCTCCGCCCAGTACCCGATGTCCGTCGCCACGAAGGGCGACCCCGCCACCGGCGCCCTGGTCTTCCTGGTCACCGACCCGGCGACCGACACCGTCTCCGTCGGCGACAGCGGCGGTCTGCGTCCGCTCGACCCCGGCAGGGTCACCGTCGCCCCCGGTGGGAAGGTCACCGCCGCCGACGGCTACACGGTGCTGAACGTCGGTCAGGCCAGCGCGCGCAGCAGGGACATCACCGACCTGGTGGTGCCGACCGCCGGCGGCGCGCTGCGCTCGTCCGGCCTGTCCCGGGCGTACGAGGGCAGGGCCGTGCGGGCGTACGACGCGGGCTGCGACTGCGTCCGGGACAGTGACAGCGGCAGGACCTGGACTGCGGACGGCGGAGCCGGCGCGTTCGTCGCCGCCGACGGCGAGCGGCTGGCCCAGGGGTGGAAGGTGAACGTCGGGCTGTCCAACTTCACCCGGATACTCACCGACGAGCGGATCTCCGGGCCGTTCCTCGGCACGCTGGTCTGGAACTTCGCCTTCGCGATCGGCTCCACCGGCGGCACGTTCGTCCTCGGTCTGCTGATCGCGCTCGCGCTGCACTCGCCCCGGATGCGGGGCACCAACCTCTACCGGATGTTGCTGATCCTGCCGTACGCCATGCCGTCGTTCGCGATGCTGCTGGTCTGGCGGGACATGTTCAACACCGACTTCGGGCTGATCAACAACCTGTTCGGGCTCGGCGTCGACTGGTTCGGCCAGGACTGGACGGCCCGCGCCGCGGTGATCCTGGTGCAGCTCTGGCTCGGCTACCCGTACATGTTCCTGGTGGCCACCGGCGCGCTCCAGGCCATCCCCCGGGAGTTGACCGAGGCCACCTCGGTCGACGGGGCCTCACCCTGGCAGTCCTTCCGTGCGGTCACGCTGCCGCTGCTGCTGGTCGCGCTCTCGCCGCTGCTGATCTCGTCGTTCGCGTTCAACTTCAACAACTTCAACGCGATCTACCTGACCACCGAGGGTGCGCCGTTCCCGGCGGACAACCCCGGCAACGGCGCCACCGACCTGCTGATCACCTACACGTATCGGCTGGCGTTCGGTGGGCAGGCGGCACAGTTCGGCTTCGCCGCGGCGATCTCGCTGTTCATCTTCGCCATCGTCGCCGTGGTGTCGGCCATCAGCTTCCGGCGGACCCGTCAACAGGAGGAGGTGTACGCGTGACCACGCTCATCAACCCGAGCCGCCCGACAACGCTCGACCGCCGGGTCCGAGGGCGGCGGAGCCGTTGGTTCGCCCAGGTCGGTTGGCGGCACCTGGTCGGACTGCTCGGCGTGCTGTTCAGCCTCTTCCCGCTCGTGTTCGTCGTCTCGGCGGCGCTCAACCCGCTCGGCACCCTCTCGTCCACCGAGTTGGTGCCGACCGGCGGGGTGTCGTTCGAGAACTTCGGGGACCTGTTCGCGCGTACCGCGTTCGCCCACTGGTTCCTGAATTCGCTGCTCATCGCCGGCGGCGCCTCGTTCGCCTCGGTGTTCCTCTCGGCGCTCGCGGCGTACGCCTTCTCCCGGATGCGCTTTGCGGGTCGACGGGTGGGGCTGCTGTCGTTGCTGTTGATCCAGATGTTTCCGCAGTTCCTGGCGATCGTGGCGATCTTCCTGATCTTCGGCATGATCACCGACCTGTGGCCGGCCGTCGGCTTCAACACCCCGTGGGGCCTGCTGCTGCTCTACCTGGGTGGTGCGCTGGGCGTGAACACCTGGCTGATGAAGGGCTTCTTCGACACCCTGCCCCGCGAGCTGGACGAGTCCGCCACCGTGGACGGCGCCTCGCACGCGCAGGTCTTCTTCCGGATCATGCTGCCGTTGGTGGCGCCGATCCTCGCGGTGACCGGGCTGCTCGCCTTCATCAACACCATCAACGAGTTCCTGATGGCGAGCGTCTTCCTCACCGACACGGACGCCAAGACCCTCGCGGTCGGCATGCGGGGCATGTTGCAGGGCGCCGAGCGGAACACCAACTTCGGCATCTTCGCGGCCGGCACCCTGCTCACCGCGATCCCGACCGTGCTGGTCTTCCAGTTCCTCCAGCGCTTCATCGTCTCCGGCCTCACCTCCGGAGCGGTCAAGGGATGAGCCCCTCGACGCGCCGGCCGGCCGGCCCCACTACTACAAAGTGTCGTTGATAGGGGAGGATGGGCGGCGTGGAAGCACTGCGACTCATCCTCCTCTATGTCCATCTCATCGGCTTCGCCCTGCTGCTCGGCGGTTCGATCGCCCAGTACGTCAGCGGGAAGCTGCGGATCAACCCCGCCATGCTCTGGGGCGCCGTGATCCAGTTGCTGACCGGCCTCGGGCTCTCCGCGCCCCTGCGCGGTGGCGGTGACGACGAGCCGAACCCGGCGAAACTTGTGACGAAGTTGGTGATCGCGCTGCTGATCTTCGTCATGGTCTTCTTCTCCCGTAAGCGGGACGTGGTCAACCGTGGCCACTTCCTCGCGATCGTCGGCCTGACCCTGGTGAACGCGGCGGTGGCGGTCTTTTGGCGGTAGCGTCCGAGGGGGGAACCGCACCCCGGAAACCGGACTTCCGCGACACCTGGGGGCTCGGTTAGCAGCACGAAGAGTGATCTGCCCCACGCAAGGGTTACACCCGGGTAACAGGCACTCAACAGTCGTGCACGATTGTCGGCCGGTGGGTGGGCGCGGGCGTACGCTCCCGTCCGTAACGTGGGACAGCCGGCGGCACACCCGCAGGTCGGCTGATGGGCTGCCACCGCACTAGGCGCGGTGTGCAATGGGAAGGAGACGTCTTGCGCTCGGTGCGTGGGATGCGGATCGCCTCGATCCTCGCGGCAGGTGGGCTCGTGCTCAGCGCCGCCGCGTGTGGCGAGGCTCCGGATGATGACAAGAACGCCGGCAGTGGCGCCAAGAAGTTCAGCGCCTGCATGGTGACCGACGTCGGCGGCATCGACGACAAGTCGTTCAACACCTCGGCCTGGAAGGGCCTGCAGGAGGCCAAGGCCGCCAACGACAACATCGACATCAAGTACGTCGCGTCGAAGGCCGAGGCCGACTACGAGCCCAACCTGACGCAGTACGTCAACCAGAAGTGCGACTTCATCCTGGCCGTCGGTGGCCTGATGGCCAACGCCACCTCCAAGATCGCCAAGGCGAACCCGAACCAGCAGTTCGGCATCGTCGACGCCCAGCCGGGTGACGCCAACATCTACCCGATGCAGTTCGACACCGCCCAGGCCGCGTTCCAGGCCGGTTACCTCGCCGCCGGGATGAGCAAGTCCGGCAAGGTGGGCACCTACGGCGGTCTGCCGATCCCGCCGGTGACGATCTTCATGGACGGCTTCGTCGACGGCGTGGCGTACTACAACACCACCAAGAAGAAGAACGTCCAGGCGCTGGGCTGGAACAAGGAGACCCAGAAGGGCTCCTTCACCAACGACTTCGCCAAGCAGGACGAGGGCAAGAAGGTCTCCGACGCGCTGGTCGCCCAGGGCGCGGACATCATCATGCCGGTCGCCGGCGGCTCCGGCCTCGGCACCACCGCGGCGGCCAAGGCCTCCGGCGGCAAGTACAACACCATCTGGGTGGACGTCGACGGCTGCGAGAGCACCCCGGACTGCGGCGCGATCATCACCACCGTGGTGAAGAACATCCCGGAGGCCGTCAAGGAGGCTGTGGTCAAGGCCGCCGGTGGCGAGAAGCTGCAGGCCAACCCCGGCTTCGTCGGCACCCTGGCCAACACCGGTGTCTCGATCGCCCCGTACCACGACTTCGACAGCAAGGTTCCGGCCGAGCTGAAGTCCGAGGTCGACAAGATCAAGGCGGACATCGCCGCCGGCACCATCACCGTCACCTCGAAGGCCCAGCCGACCAAGTGACGTCCGGCCGACCTCTCCGGTGAGATCATCGGAGAGGTCGGTGGGCACAGGTACGACCGATCGGCCGCTTCGGCCCCGCGGTGACCGTGGGGGTCGGAGCGGCCGATCGCGCACCGCGTCGGCCAGGCGTTCCGGCCCGTTCGACGGCAGCTAGGCTGCACCATCGCTCGCACTCCAGGAGGTTGCGCTGAGACTCGAACTGCGCGGCATCACCAAGCGGTTCGGTGATCTGGTCGCCAACGACCACATCGATCTGACGGTGGAGCCTGGAGAGATTCACGCCCTGCTCGGCGAGAACGGCGCGGGCAAGTCGACCCTGATGAACGTGCTCTACGGGCTCTACCAGCCCGACGAGGGCGAGATCCTGGTCGACGGCACGCCGCTGCGGCTGAAGGGGCCGTCCGACGCCATCGCGGCCGGGATCGGCATGGTGCACCAGCACTTCATGCTGGTGCCGGTGTTCACCGTCGCCGAGAACATCATGCTCGGTGCGGAGCAGGTCCGGGGCGGTATCGCCGGCTTCCTGGACCGGCGGCGGGCCCGGCGCGAGGTCACGGAGGTGTCCGAGCGCTACAACCTGCGGGTCGACCCCGACGCGGTGATCGAGGACCTGCCGGTCGGCATCCAGCAGCGTGTGGAGATCGTCAAGGCCCTCACCCGCGACGTCGACCTGCTCATCCTGGACGAGCCGACCGCGGTGCTCACCCCGCAGGAGACCGACGAGCTGTTGACGGTCATGCGGTCGCTCAAGGCGGCCGGCAAGTCGATCGTCTTCATCACCCACAAGCTGGGCGAGGTCAAGGCGATCGCCGACCGGATCACGGTGATCCGACGCGGGAAGACGGTCGGCGCGGCCTCCCCGGAGACCAGCCGCGACGAGCTGGCCGCGCTGATGGTGGGCCGCAGCGTGCGCCTCACGGTCGACAAGTCGCCGGCCACGCCGGGCGAGCCGGTGCTGGAGGTGGCCGGGCTGGTCGTCGACGACGACCGGCAGATCCGGGCGGTCGACGGCGTGGACCTGACCGTACGGGCGGGCGAGGTGCTCGGCGTGGCGGGCGTGCAGGGCAACGGCCAGACGGAGCTGATTGAGGCGATCATGGGTCTGCGCCCGGTGCTCGCCGGCACGGTCAGCCTGGGCGGTGACCGGATCGACGGCTGGACGCCCAAGCGGGTGCTCCGGGCCGGCGTCGGCTACGTACCCGAGGACCGCAGCGTGGACGGCCTGGTCAAGGAGTTCAGCGTCGCCGAGAACCTGGTGCTGGACATCTACGACCGGCCACCCTTCGGCAGCGGGCTCGCCCTGAAGCCCGACGCCATCGCGTCGTCGGCCCGGGAGCGGATCGAGCAGTTCGACGTCCGTACCTCATCGGCGGACGCGGCGGTGGGCACCCTCTCCGGTGGCAACCAGCAGAAGGTGATCGTGGCACGGGAGCTGTCCCGGCCGCTGAAGCTCTTCATCGCCGCCCAACCCACCCGTGGCGTGGACGTCGGGTCGATCGAGTTCATCCACAGCCAGATCATCCACGAGCGGGACATCGGCACCGCCGTCATGGTGGTGTCCAGCGAGCTGGACGAGGTGGTCGGGCTGGCCGACCGGATCGCGGTGATGTACCGGGGACGGATCATCGGCATCGTCGGCCCGGAGACCCCGCGTGAGGAGATCGGTCTGTTGATGGCCGGCATCCACCCGGACGCGGCGGGCGCGGGCACGCCGGCCGAGCCCGACGCGACCACCGCCGGCACCGCAGCCCAGCCCGGCACGGCTACCGCTGGTGGCGCGGCCGACGGGGGTCCGGCGCGCGCCGACGGCCCCGCGAGCGAGGACGAGGCATGACCAACCCCAATCCGCAGTCGGGCTCTCCGGACAAGGAGCCGGCGAGCGAGGCGCAGGCGGCGCAGAACGCCCTCGGCAACACCGAGCGGGCCGGCACGACCACGACGGAGAAGACGCCGGAGCCGAAGCCGTCCCTGGGCCGGCTCTTCCTGGACAACCTCTGGGCGGCCAACACCTTCACGGTGACCCTGTTGTCGCTGGTGCTGGCGATCGTCGTCGGCGCGGTGTTGATGGTCGTCTCCGACCCGGACGTGCTGCACACCTACACCTACATCACCGCCCGCCCCTCGGACGCGTTCAGTTCGAGCTGGACGCTGGTGAGCGAGGCGTACGCCAACCTGTTCAAGGGCTCGATCTTCGACCCCGAGGCGTTCTCCGGCTGGGTGAACGGCAGCAACGGCTGGCAGGCGGTGCTCGCGCCGATCTCCGAGACGCTGACGTACGCCGCGCCGCTGGTCTTCACCGGCCTGGCGGTGGCGCTGGCCTTCCGTGGCGGCCTGTTCAACATCGGCGCGCAGGGTCAGGCGACCGTCGGCGTCATCCTGGCCGCACTGGCCGGCTTCCTGCTGCCGCTGCCGCCCGGCCTGCACCTGCTGGTGGCGGTGCTCGCCGGCGCGCTGGGCGGGGCGATCTGGGGCTTCATCCCGGGCATCCTCAAGGCCCGCGCGGGCGCCCACGAGGTGATCAACACGATCATGCTCAACTACGTCGCCACGTACTTCCTGACCTGGCTCATCGTGCAGAACGGCGTGCAGGATCCGACCCGGACCGACGCGATCAGCAAGGCGGTGGACACCTCCGCCCAGCTGCCCCGTCTGCTCGGTGACAACCTGCGGGTGCACGCCGGCATCCTGCTCGCCGTGCTGGCCACCTGGGCGGTCGCCTGGCTGCTGAACCGGTCCACCCTCGGCTTCGAGTTGCGGGCGGTCGGCGCCAACCCGGACGCCGCGCGGACCGCCGGCATCAGCGTGACCCGGACGTACATCTTGATCATGGTTTTCTCCGGGATCCTGGCCGGTCTTGGCGGCTCGAACATGGTGCTCGGCTCGACGGCCAGCGCGTTGACGCCGCTGGTGGTGGCGCAGATCGGCTTCGACGGCATCCTGGTGGCGCTGCTCGGCCGGGTGAAGCCGTGGGGAGTGCTGCTCGCCGCGCTGCTGTTCGGTGCGCTCCAGGCCGGCGGTAACCGGATGCAGTCGTACTCCGGCATCTCGCTGGAGCTGGTGACCGTGCTTCAGGCGCTGATCGTCATCTTCATCGCCGCACCCGCCCTGGTGAAGGCGATCTTCCAGCTCCGGGCCGCACGGGCCGCCCGGTTGCAGACGAGCCTGGCGAAGGGCTGGTAACGCATGTCCACCATGGCTGTCCCCGACGTCGCGGTCGGCGTCGACGAGGGTTTCTGGACCCGGACCCGCAAGGTCGGCCTCACGCTGACGGCACTCGGCCTGCTGGCGGCGGTGCTGTTCGGTGCGCTCGCCACCGACCAGCAGGCCCGGTTCACGCTCAGCGACGACGCGGCCGGCGCCGCCTTGGAGATCAACGGCACGATCGGCGCGATCCTGTTCGGGATCATCGCGATCGCCGCCGGCGCGGCCCTGCTCGCCGGGGTGCCGAAGCGCTGGTTCCTGCCGGTGCTCGGCGTCGGGCTGGTCGCCTTCGTGCTCTCCTTCCTCTGCTGGCAGGTCTCCGCCGCGCCGACCGGGCAGAACTTCATGCCGCTGGTCAACATCATCCGGGGCACGTTCATCCTGGCCCTGCCGCTGATCTTCGGCGCGCTCGCCGGTGTGCTCTGCGAGCGGTCCGGCGTGGTCAACGTGGCCATCGAGGGGCAGTTGCTGATGGGCGCGTTCAGCGGCGCCCTGTTCGGCAGCCTCTCCGGCAACGTCTGGGTGGGCCTGGTCGCCGCCGCCATCGGTGGCGCGTTCATCTCGCTGCTGCTGGCCGTCTTCGCCATCCGCTACCTGGTGGACCAGGTCGTCATGGGCATCGTGCTGAACCTGCTCGCGGTCGGCGTCACCGGCTTCCTCTACGAGCGGCTGATGCAGACCGACGCGGAGAAGTACAACAGCGCGCCGCGCTTCAGCAACTGGGAGATCCCCCTGCTCAAGGACATCCCGGTGCTCGGGCCGGCGCTGTTCCGCGGCAACATCTTCCTCTACGTCGGCCTGCTCCTGGTGCTGGTGATCCACATCGGGCTGTTCCGGACCCGGTGGGGGCTGCGGACCCGATCGGTGGGCGAGCACCCGATCGCCGCCGACACGCTCGGGGTCAGGGTGCTGCGGGTGCGCTACCGCAACGTGCTGCTGGCCGGTGTGGTCGCCGGTATCGGCGGCGCGTCGTACACGCTGGCGCTCTACTCGTTCACCAAGAACATGATCGGCGGCAAGGGCTTCATCGCGTTGGCCGCGCTCATCTTCGGCCGGTGGAACCCGACCGGGGCGCTGCTCGCCGCGCTCTTCTTCGGCTTCGCCGACCAGCTCGCCACCTACCTGAGCGCGATCAACAGCTCGATCCCCAGCCAGTTCCTGGCCATGCTGCCCTATCTGGCGACCATCCTGGCGGTCGCCGGCCTGGTCGGTCGGGTCCGGGCGCCCGCCGCCGACGGCAAGCCGTACATCAAGGGCTGACACCCACCCTCGTTGTGTTGATCAAGAGGTTTGCGTCAGGAACATCGCCGTTCCTGACGCAAACCTCTTGATCACCGCTGCAGGGGTTGGGGGTTTTTCCGGAGAATGGTGCTATGAGCGACATTGACTGGGCGCGGTTGCGCGCTGCCGCCGTTGAGGCGATGCGGCACGCGTACGCCCCGTACTCGACCTTTCCCGTCGGCGCGGCCGCGCTGGTCGACGACGGTCGTGTGGTGGTCGGATGCAACGTGGAGAACGCCGCGTACGGGGTGACGCTCTGCGCCGAGTGCGGAGTGGTGTCCAGCCTGCACGCCACCGGTGGCGGTCGGCTCGTCGCGCTCTCCTGCGTCGACGCCACCGGCGAGCCGCTGATGCCGTGCGGCCGGTGCCGGCAACTCCTCTGGGAGAACGGCGGCCCGGAGTGCCTGATCGAGACGAAGACCCGCCCGCTGCGGATGGCCGAGCTGCTGCCGCACGCCTTCGGCGTCCAGGACCTGGAGGCGGTCACCGGTGAGACGCCGGTGCCGGTCGTCCCGGAGCGGCTGGCCGCCTGGCGCGGTCGCGGCACCGTCTTCGTGCACCCGGACATGTCCGCCGGGCAGCAGGTCTGGACGGCGTACTGGGAGCGGTCGGCCGGGGACGACGCGGGCGCCGAGACCGGTGTGCTGGAGGAGGCGCCGAGCTGGGACGATCCCGCCGAGGCGATCACCTGGGGAATGGCCCGGACGCCCCGGGTCGTCGTGGTGGACGAGACCGGCACGATCTTCTGGGCCGGCGAGGGGGAGCCGCCTCTGGAGATCCCGGTTCGTTGGGGCTGAGCTTTGGGGATTGGGCCGACCGTGCCCGGCTCCGGGCGGTCAGGCTTGATCCCTCCGCCGGGCACGTCGGCCCAATCCCTGACCTGCTAACGGAACGCGGCCGGTTCCCCAGAGAACTAGGAAGATCTTCTGATGAGTTTTGCTGCTGTTGATGTTATTCGGGTCAAGCGGGACGGGGGTGTGCTGTCGGACGCGCAGATCGACTGGGTGATGGACGCCTACACCCGCGGGATCGTCGCCGACGAGCAGATGTCGGCGCTGGCCATGGCCATCCTGCTCAACGGCATGACCGGCCCGGAGATCGCCCGGTGGACCGCCGCGATGATCGCCAGCGGTGAGCGGCTCGACCTCTCGGCCGTCCGGCGTCCCACCGTCGACAAGCACTCGACCGGCGGCGTCGGCGACAAGATCACCCTGCCGCTCACCCCGTTGGTGGCCGCCTGCGGAGCGGCCGTTCCGCAGCTCAGCGGGCGCGGCCTCGGGCACACCGGCGGAACGCTGGACAAGCTGGAGTCCATTCCGGGCTGGCGGGCCGCGCTGACCAACGACGAGTTCATCAGCCAGCTCGGCGAGGTCGGCGCGGTGATCTGCGCGGCGGGCGCGGGGCTGGCTCCCGCCGACCGCAAGCTGTACGCGCTGCGCGACGTGACCGGCACCGTCGAGGCGATCCCGCTGATCGCCAGCTCGATCATGAGCAAGAAGATCGCCGAGGGCACCGGCGCGCTGGTCCTCGACGTCAAGGTCGGCTCGGGCGCCTTCATGAAGTCCGTCGACCAGGCGCGCGAGCTGGCCCGCACGATGGTGGAGCTGGGTGGCGCGCACGGCGTCCGGACGGTCGCTCTGCTCACCGACATGTCGACCCCGCTCGGCCTGGCCATCGGCAACGCGGTCGAGGTGACCGAGTCGGTCGAGGTGCTGGCCGGGGGCGGCCCCGCCGACGTGGTGGAGCTGACCCTCGCGCTGGCCCGGGAGATGCTCGACGCCGCCGGCCTGCCGGACGCCGACCCGGAGGCCGCCCTGCGCGACGGGCGGGCGATGGACTCCTGGCGGGCGATGCTCCGGGCGCAGGGCGGCGACCCGGACGCGCCCATGCCGGCCGCCCCCGAGGTCGAGGTGGTCCGGGCCGACCGGGACGGATACGTGGCGGCCGTCGACGCGTACGCCATGGGGGTTGCGGCCTGGCGGCTCGGCGCGGGCCGGGCCCGCAAGGAGGATCCGGTCAGCGTGCCGGCCGGTGTGGTGTTGCACCGGCGGCCGGGCGACGCGGTGCGGGCCGGCGACCCTCTCTACGAGCTGCGCGCGGAGGATTCGACCCGAATTCCGGCGGCTCTGGCGGAGGCAAGTCGCGCGGTGCACATTGCGCCGACCGCGCCGAGCGCGGCACCGCTGGTCATCGAGCGGATCGGCTGACCGGGCCGGGGTCGGGCCGGCGTGGTGCCAGTCACCTGGGAGCGCTATTGTCGCAGGCCAAAGGCGTCGCGTGCAGACAGGAAGTTGCCCCGTGACCGTACCTGCCCCCGACCCGCGCGAGGTGCGCGAGGCGAGCCTGGACGAGCTGTCCCGGCTCGGTCTGCCGCTGCCACCGGCCCAGTTTCCGCTCGTGTGGGAGCCGGGTGACGCGATCGAGCTGCGTCCCCGGGCCGAGATCGAGGCCCGGATCGCCGTGCTGCACCTCATCCTGGCCCGCTGCTTCGGGATGCCCCCGCAGGCGGCGATGAGCTGGCTGCTCGGCTCGCACCTGGTCGAGATGGTCACCCCACCCGAGTGGCAGTTCGTGATGGGCGGCAAGGGTGACCACCGCTCGTTCGTGCTGCACCACGACGCGCTCTTCGCGCTGGCCTGGGTGCTGGGGCTGAGCAAGCAGCTCGACCCCACCCTGGCGGTGGACGATCGGCTGGTCGAGCGGCTGCCGCACATCGCCGAGGGGGAGACCTTCGGGCGCTGGCAGTCCCGCATCCTCGCCGCGCCGCAGCATCCGGCCGACGCGGCGGCCCTGCTCGACCTGCACTACTGCCTGGACTGGGCGTACCTGGAGACCGAGCGCAACGGTCGCCCCCTGCCGGGCCTGGTCGACGCCAACGCGATCGGGCAGCGGCGCTGGGCGCTGGAGTGGGCGGTGATCCTGCGCGGGCCGTACCACGACGAGCCGCCCGGTTGGGAAGAGGTCGACCTCTCGACCTGAGGTCAGCGGGGCCGGTAGGCGTCCAGCCGGACCGCCACGGACACCCGGGCGGGCTCGGGCAGCGCGGCCAGCCGTTCGGCGAGCGCGGCCGGGTCGGTGTGCCAGGCGCTCGGACCCATCCCGACCAGCGTGGCGATCTCCGGCCGGGTCAGGGTCAGCTCCGCGCGGTGCACGGTCGAGCTGACCGGCGTGAAGTGGCCGCCCAGGGTGGCGGTCACCCGGTCGGCCTTGTCCGGGTCCACCCGGAGCAGGCGTAGGGCGTCCACCAACTCGGTGAGGTGCTCGTCGGCGGGCGTCACCACCAGCAGCGTGCCGGCGCGGTCGAGCACCCGGTGGAACTCCGGGCCGTTCCGCGGGGCGAACACGTTCAGCAGCACCGCCGCCGCACCGTCGGCCAGGGGCAACCGCTGCCAGGTGTCGGCGAGGGCCGCAGCCGCCCGGGGGTGCGCCCGCGCCGCGCGTCGCAGCGCCGGCTTGGCGACGTCCAGGGCCAGACCCACGGCGTCCGGCAGCGCCGCCAGCACCGCGCCGAGGTAGCGGCCCGTGCCCGCGCCGGCGTCCACCACCAGGGGGTACGCGTCAGAGCGCTCGATGCGTACCCCTGCTGTTGGCTCATCGGAAGCGGGCGTGGCGCGAAGCCGCGCGACTGCCTCGGTCGCGGCGGCGGCGAGCGCCGTCGAGATGATGTCGTAGTGGCCAGCGGCCTGGAACTCCGCGCGTGCGGCGACCATCTCGGCGCTGTCGCCGACGTGCGGCGCCCGACCGGTGAGCAGGTTCACGTAGCCCTGACGCGCGACGTCGAAGGTGTGCCGGCGTGGGCAGCGCAGCGCACGGGCGTTGCCGGCGGCGGTCTCGGCCAGCGGTTCGCCGCAGACCGGGCAGCTCAGCCGGTCGAGGATGCGCGGGTCCACGTCAGGCCTCCGGGCCCCGGCGGGGACGAGGCGCGCGGCTCTGCGCGAGGTGGTCGACGACCCGGTGGGTGAACGCGCCGAGCGCCTCGACCTCGGCCGGGGTGAGCAGGTCGAGGAAGTGCTGCCGGACGGCGCTCACGTGGCCGGGGGCGGCGGCCTCGATGGCGTTCCGACCGGCCCGGGTGAGCACGACGATCGCGCCACGGGCGTCGTCCGGGCACTCCTGCCGGGTCACCAGGCCGCGCTGCTGCATCCGGGTCAGGTGGTGCGAGAGTCGACTGCGGGACCAGAGCATCCGGTCGGCAAGTTCGCTGAGACGCAGCCGGCCCTGCGGCGTCTCGGAGAGGTCGGAGAGCACGTCGTAGTCCGGCTCGGACAGGCCGGCGTCCTGGGTCAGCTCCCGGGCCAGTTCCAGGTCGAGCAGGCGACGCATCCGGCGGTAGCCCCGCCAGGCGCGGTCCTGGCGTTCGTCCAGCCACCGGGTCGCTTCCATGCCGCTCAGCCTAACGTCTTGGTTGACATGTCATCGAATCGCCTCCTACGGTCGATGACATGTCAACCAAATTGTGGGACCTCTTCGGCGCCCGAGGGCGCGGCGTGCTCGTCACCCTGCGCCGCGACGGCCGACCCCAACTGTCGAACCTCGACTACCTGGCCGAACCCGGGCTGATCCGCTGCTCCACCACGGGCGACCGGGCCAAGGTGCGCAACCTGCGCCGTGACCCCCGGGCCAGCTTCCACGTGACCACGCCGGACGGCGGCGCGTACGCGGTCGCCGAGGGAACCGTGACGCTCACCGAGCCGGCATCGGCGACCGGCGACGCGGAGGTCGACGAACTGGTCGAGGTCTACCGGGGGATCCGCGGCGACCACCCGGATTGGGCGGACTACCGCGCCGCGATGGTCGCCGACGGGCGGGTGGTCCTGCGACTCGCCGTCGACCGCGTCTACGGCTGGCTTGGATGAGCGGGCTGGCGTGGCCGACCGCCGCAGGTGACTAGGGTCTGGGCATGGTCGCAACTATCCGGTACGAGGACATCGTCAAGGTCCCGAAGGCGCTGCTGCACGATCACCTCGACGGCGGGCTGCGTCCCGCGACGATCGTGGAGTTGGCGGCCGAGGCGGGGCACGAGCTGCCCACCACCGACCCCGAGGCGCTCGGACGCTGGTTCTCCGCGGCCGCCGACTCGGGGTCGCTGGAGCGCTACCTGGAGACGTTCGCGCACACCGTGGCGGTCATGCAGACCGGACCGGCGTTGCGCCGGGTGGCGCGCGAGTGCGCGCTGGACCTGGCCACCGACGGCGTCGTCTACGCCGAGGTCCGCTTCGCTCCCGAGCAGCACCTGGAGCGGGACCTGACCCTGGACGAGGTCGTCGAGGCCGTGCTGGCCGGGTTCGCCGAGGGAACCGCCCAGGCCGCCGAGGCGGGCCTGACCATCCGGGTGGGCACGCTGCTCACCGCCATGCGGCACGCGGCCCGCTCGCAGGAGATCGCCGAGCTGGCCGTGCGGCACCGGGACGCCGGCGTGGTCGGCTTCGACATCGCCGGCGCGGAGGCGGGCTTCCCGCCCACCCGCCACCTGGACGCCTTCGAATACCTCCAGCGGGAGAACTTCCACTTCACCATCCACGCCGGTGAGGCGTTCGGGCTGCCGTCGATCTGGCAGGCGATCCAGTGGTGCGGCGCGGACCGGCTCGGTCACGGCGTACGGATCGTGGACGACATCGCCCCGGACGGCACGCTCGGTCGGCTGGCCGCGTACGTCCGGGACAAGCGGATTCCCCTGGAGCTGTGCCCGTCGTCGAACGTGCAGACCGGTGCCGTGGCCTCGATCGCCGAGCACCCGATCGGTCTGCTGCGGGACCTGCGGTTCCGGGCCACCGTCAACACCGACAACCGGCTGATGAGCGGCACGTCGATGTCGCGGGAGATGTCGCTGCTGGTGGAGACGTTCGGCTACGGCTGGCGCGAGTTGCAGTGGTTCACCATCAACGCGATGAAGAGCGCCTTCATCCCGTTCGACGAGCGGCTGCGGATCATCGACGAGGTGATCAAGCCGGCGTACGCCAAGCTGCTGGCCTGATCCTCGTCAGCCGTGCGGGTGGTCCTGTCGGTGGTGGGTGTGGTGGCCGGCGAGCAGGCCGGCCACCCGGCGCAGCACCTCCCGGGCCCGGGCCGCCTCGGCGCCCAACCCGGTCTGGCGGCGCAGCACCTCGGGTTCGGCCCGCAGCAGGGCCACGCCGCGCCGGACCAGCACCCGGGGCGCCTTGCGCTGCTCGGACAGGTCCCGGGCCAGTCGGCGCAGGAACGTCGCTCCGCGCGGGCGGCGCAGCGCGTACGCCCCGGCGAGCAGCCCACGGCGGCGGCACTCCTCGACGATCTCGGCGGCGAAAATCCCTTCGGCCACGAAAAGTGGCGATCCGTCGACATCAAATGGCCGGGTGGCCACCCGTCGATCCGCGCCGATCGCATAAACCGGCACATCGGCACGTCCCTCGCGGGCCAGTCGCGCAATCGTTTCGACGGCCGTGGAGGCGTCCCAGGACTGCGGCGATTCCCAATCGACCTGGCCGTTTCGTCGCGGCAACGTAGGGTCATCGCCGTCTTTGTAGAAGTCGTCAAGGCACAGCACAGGTAAGCCGGTTTGCTGCGCTATGTACGACTTTCCGGAGCCTGAGGGGCCGGCGAGCAGGACAACACGGTGGGGATGATCCATTACCTTCAGTTACTCCGGCCAGACGGACTGCTATCAAATCGCATCAACATCTCATCACACTCTCGGCCGGTGACAACCTGGGCTTTCTTCTTGTCGAGCGGCGTGATGGAATCTCGGGGGTCCGACCCGCCGGGTCGGTCGCTGGGCGTTGCCCGGGGCAACGCGTTTCAAGCTGTAATCGCGAGGGCGGTGACGTGAGCAAACGGCCAAAGACGGCGGGCTCCTTCCTGTCGCGACTGCGCCGGCCGGCCAGTCGACTCCGGGACATGCCGATCTGGTCCAAGCTCGGTCTCATCATGATCGTGCCGACCATCGCCACGGTCGTTGTGGGCACCAGTGGTCTCGTCGACCACCTGGACACGCTCAACAATGCCAACCGGGCCGGCGACCTGGCCAATCTGTCGAGCTACTCGGGTGAGCTGGTCGACAAGCTCCAGGACGAGCGGACCTCCGCCGTCCTGCTGCTGCAGGCGACCGGGACGCAGCCGAAGGCGCAGTACCAGGAGGCCTACAACCGGGCGAACAGCCGGGTTGACCAGGCGATGTCCCCCTACCGGCAGCAGCGGGGCGACATCGAGGACCTGCCGGGCAGCCTTGAGGGCGTGCTCGGCGGCATCGACCAGAACCTCAAGGACCTGCCGGGCGTCCGCAGCCAGGTGTTCAACGGCAAGCTCAAGCTCGCCGAGGCGGTCCAGGCGTACGAGGGTCTGATCAACGACCTGCTCGCCATCCGGGACTCCGCCACCCAGCTCGCCGGCAACAACGAGCTGAGCGACCGGATGCGGGCCGCGGCGGCGGTCGCCCGGGAGAAGGAGTTCCTCTCGCTCCGGCGGGTCGTCGTGCACCGCGCGCTCGGCGTGCAGGGTGGTCAGCGGCTGACCCCGGCGCTGCGCACCGACTACATCGCCAGCGGCACCGGCCAGCAGCAGGCGCTGCAGAGCTTCAAGGCGGTGGCCAGCCCCGACGAGGCGAAGTTCCACGACCAGACGGTCGCCGGTGGTGACCGCCGCGAGGCGCAGAACTACATCGGCTGGATCGACGGCAACACGACCGGCGACATGCGCGGCGCTCCGTTCGGCCCGGACCAGTGGGAATCGGCCATGACGGCCAACGCCAAGCTGATCCGCGCCGTCGAGACGAAGCTCGACGGTGACGTGGTCGCCGAGGCCGACAACATCCGGTCGGACGTCCAGCGCCAGGTGTTCCTGGAGACCGGCCTGCTGCTCAGCATGCTGCTGCTGGCCATCCTCTTCGCGTACCTGGTCGCCCGCTCGATGGCCCGGTCCCTGCGCGAACTGCGCCAGGGCGCCCTCTCCGTCGCCCAGTACGGCCTGCCGCAGGCGGTGGCCCGACTGCGCGACCCGCAGGTCGTCGGGCAGCTCTCCCCGGTGCAGTTGGCCAACCAGATCGCCGAGCCGCTGCCGGTCCGGAGCAAGGACGAGTTCGGTCAGGTGACCGAGGCGTTCAACGCCGTCCACCTCGAAGCCGTCCGTACGGCCGCCGAGCAGGCGGCGCTGCGCGCCTCCGTCGCGACCATGTTCGTCAACCTGGCCCGTCGTTCGCAGATCCTGGTCGACCGCCTCATCGGGCACCTCGACCGGCTGGAGCGCGGCGAGGAGGACCCGGACCGACTGGCCGAGCTGTTCCAGCTCGACCACCTGGCCACCCGAATGCGGCGTAACGACGAGAACCTGCTCGTTCTCGCCGGCGCCGACTCCACCCGCGTGCAGCGCGAGCCGGCGGCGCTCATCGACGTGCTGCGCGCCGCGCAGTCCGAGGTCGAGCACTACACCCGTATCGAGTTCGGCGTCATCGACCGGGACATCGAGGTCGCCGCGCACGCGGTCAACGACCTCGTGCACCTCGTCGCCGAGCTGTTCGACAACGCCACCGCGTTCTCGCCTCCGGACTCGCAGGTCATGGTGGAGGCCCGCCGGGTCGGTGACCGCGCCTCGCTCTACGTGGAGGACCGCGGCATCGGCATCAGCCGCGAGCAGCTGCACGAGCTCAACGACAAGCTCGCGACGCCGCCCCAGGTGGACGTGGCCGTCTCCCGCATGATGGGCCTGGTCGTGGTCGCCCGCCTGGCGTCGCGGCACGGCGTGCGCGTCGAGCTGCGTCCCGGGTCCGACCGTGGCACGGTCGCCGACGTGACCATGCCCACCTCGGTGCTGGTGCCCCGGGCGCTCTCCGGCCGGGTCCAGCAGCCGCCGGCCCTGCCCGCCGCCGGTCCGCAGTCCACCCCGCCGTCGCCGGTTCTCGGCGCGCTGCCCGCGCTGGGCAACGGGTCGCGCCCCGGCGAGTCCGGCAACCAGGTCACCCTCGGCGGTCGGCCATTCGACCCGGCATCGCGCAACGGTTCCGGTACGCCCGCCAACACCGGCGCGTACCGCTCGATGCCCGCCTGGTCGGACCTGACCGGCGCGAGCGCGAGCGCGACGAACGGCGTCAACGGCGGCGACGGGTTCACCCCGCGCTCGGCCAACGGGCAGTCCATCGACCCACTGCCGCAGCGCCGGGCCGGCGACGAGCCGAACGGCGGCCAGCAGCCGACCATCCCCCGGCAGCTGCCCAGCAGCCCGGAGGCCCAGCCGTACTCCGCGCCGCCGGTCTCCGCCCAGCCGTACTCCGCCCAGCCGTACTCCGGCCCGCCGGTCTCCGCCTCGCCCGCGTCCGGTCAGCCGTACTCCGGCCAGCCGTACTCGGGTGCGCCGTACGGCGGTCCGCCGGTGTCCGCCGCGCCCGTCTCGGCCTCTCCGGCCTCCGGTCAGCCGTACTCGGCGCCGCCGGTCTCCGGCCAGTCGTTCAGCGGCTTCACCCCCCGGTCCGCCCCGCCCGCACCGGCGCCCGGCACCCCGGCGCCGCCGGCCTGGCCGCCGGTTCCCGGCGGCGAGCGGGACACGCAGACCCCGCCGGTGCCCGAGCGGCTCGCCGCCGCCCTGGACATGACGACGGAGCTGCCCCGGGTGCCGCGCCCTGGCGAGCAGCCGACCACCGCGGCCCAGCCGCCGGCTCCCGCGCCGCAGGCGTCGCCGGTCGCTGCCCCGCAGACGCCGGTATCGTCGATGCCGGCCGCGCCGGCCCAGACGTCGTCGGCCCGCCCGGCACCGCAGCAGCCGCAGGCCCAGAACCGCCAGCGGTACGCGGACGAGACGATGGAGCTGCCGATCTTCCGGGAGCTTGAGTCCGCCTGGTTCCGTACCCGCCGTCCGGGTTCGGAGGAGGCCGGTGCCGCGCCGTCGACGAACGGCGGCGACGCGACCCAACAGTTCGCCACGGTCGATGCCACCGGTCGGGCAGTCAAGACACCACCCGGAACGACAGGTAACACACCGATGGCAGACACTCCGACGGCCGGAGGAGCGCCGCGGGACAACGGGTCGACAGCGAACGGTGGCGGACGCCCCGACCTCGCCGAGGGCCTACCGAACCGCCGGCCCCAATCGCCGAGCAACGGCTGGCAGACCGCCGCCGACGACGGCTGGCGTGCCGCCTCGGCAGCGGCCAGCGCGGCGCCGGTGAACGAGACCACCACGACCGGCCTGCCCAAGCGCAAGCCGATGGCGCAGCTGGTGCCGGGCGCGGTGGAGAAGCCCGTCACCTCGGTCCAGCGGCGCTCCCCGGAGGCGGTCCGTGGCCTGCTCTCCGCCTACCATCGGGGCGTGCAGCGAGGGCGTAGCACCTCGGACAACCCGACCAGCCCGGAGGAGACTCCGGGAGGGCAGCAATCCTCGCAGTCTGGCTCAGGCTCAGCGGCCGGGAGCGGGCAGAAGGAGCAAGAAGGATGACAACTACGCAGGATCTTGGTTGGCTGCTGGCCAACTTCGCCGATCGGGTGCCGGGTGTCGCACACGCGGTCGCCGTCTCGGCGGACGGCCTGCTCCTCGCGTCGTCACGGGACCTGCCGCGGGACCGGGCAGACCAGCTCGCCGCGATCGCGTCCGGTCTGGTCAGCCTGACCCAGGGAGCGGCCCGCTGCTTCGAGGGAGGCGCGGTGCTGCAGACCGTCGTGGAGATGGACAATGGCTTCCTGTTCCTGATGTCCATCTCGGATGGTTCCTCCTTCGCCGTGCTGGCGGCCCGAAGCTCCGACGTCGGGCAGGTCGGCTACGAGATGGCGCTACTGGTCGACCGGGTGGGCGACGCCCTGACCCCGCAGCCGCGCGCGGCCGCGGGCATGCTGGGCTGACGTCTCGCCGATCGTGCGGTCGGCGCAACTGATACGACAAGGACGACGAGTTCCACCGGTGGGAGCCGGTACGGGGTGCGAAGGAGGTGAGCGGCGACATGGCCGATCGTGACGAACCGACCGGAGCGTTGGTCCGTCCATACGCCGTGACCCGTGGTCGAACCCGTCCCCGGCTCGACATCGCGCTGGAGGCGCTCGTCGAGACGACGGTGCGCGGCCGGGCCACTGCCAATGGCAGCGGCGGCCAGGGCCGCGAACACCAGTACATCGCCGCGCTGTGTGACGGACGCGTGCAATCGCTCGCCGAGATCGCGGCGCGGATGCAGCTGCCGCTCGGTGTGGCCCGGGTGCTCATCGCCGACATGGCGACGGACGGCCTGGTCGCGGTCCACGAGCCGACCATCCTGGACGACTCCGACGACGCGGTGGGCACTGAACTGCTGGAGAGGGTGCTGAGTGGACTTCGCAGGCTCTGACATGTCGCACCGCCCACCGACCCCGAGTGGGCGCGTGACGTCGGCGAAGATCGTTATCGCCGGTGGATTCGGCGTCGGTAAGACGACGCTGGTCGGCTCGGTCTCGGAGATCACGCCGCTGACCACCGAGGCCATCATGACCTCGGCCGGCGTGGGCGTCGACGATACCCGGCAGGTGCCGGGCAAGACGACGACCACGGTGGCCATGGACTTCGGCCGGATCTCGATCGACCGTGACCTGATCCTGTACCTGTTCGGTACGCCGGGTCAGACCCGATTCTGGTTCATGTGGGACGAACTGGTGCGGGGTGCGATCGGTGCGGTCGTGCTGGTGGATACCCGCCGGCTGGCCGACTGCTTCGCGGCGATCGACTTCTTCGAGCACCGGCGGCTGCCGTACCTGGTGGCCATCAACTGCTTCGACGGGATGCAGTACCACGACCCGCAGGACGTCCGGGACGCCTTGGCGATCTCGAGCGACGTGCCGGTGGTGGCCTGCGACGCCCGTAACCGGGAGTCGACGAAGCACGTGCTGATCTCGCTTGTCGAGTACGTGCTCACCATGCGTCGTACCCGCGCCGTCGCCCCGGCCTGACCGGTAGGCTTTCGCGCCCGGTGGTGGTTCCGACCGCCACCGGGCGGGCGATGCTGCCCACCCACCCACGCGCGCGACCAAGAATCCTGGAACGGCCCGCAGAGGCCCTTCCAGGATTCTGTGCGTCGCGGGCAGTGCCGCCCGTGACGGCGCGGCCCGCCGAGTTCGCTCCTGAACGCACTCCCGCCCCCAGCCATGTCGGCGGTGGGGGCGGGAGGAGGAACGGACGCTACCGAGGCGCTCAGGACTGGTAGCCGGCCGACCGGTACTCGTACTCGCGGTCGTCGTCGCGGTCCCCGTGGTCGCGGCTGAAGTCCCAACCGCCGGCGGCCTCGCGGCCCGGACGACCGCCCACCGCGAAGCCGCCGATCTCCTGACCGCGACGCCAGCCACGGAAGTAACCCGTGGTGTTCTCCGCGAGGCTCGCCGCGTCCCGCACGATCCGGAGTGGACGCTCCTCGCGCAACGGGGAGCCCGGGACCAGGTTGGCCTGCGGAACGCGCTTCGGCAGGCCGGCGTTGGTCTCGGCGCCGACCGCGGGGCGGGCGGCCTGCTCGGCGGCCTGCCATCCGGTGTCGGCGGTGGTCGACCAGTCCAGGTCGGACTCGTCGTCGCCGTGGCCCACGAACCAGGCGGACTTGGCCTGCGCGAAGATCAGCAGGTCGCCGTCACCCTCGTCGGCGACCGGCGGCGGCCGGTGCTCGACCGGGGGCGGCGGCCGGTGCTCGGCGGCCCGCTCGACCAGCGGTGCCGGACGGCCGTTGCGGTTGGCCTGCTCACGGTCGACCAGCCGCAGCGGCGGAGCGTCCAGGCGAGGCTCGCCCGAGGGTGGGTTGAGCCCTTCCCGCAGCGCCCGGTCGGCCAGCGGCGGCGGCTCGACCAGCCGCAGCATGGGAGGTTCCTGGGGTAGGTCATCGGCCAGCCAGGGTGGCGTGACCCGCCCGTCGGCCCGACCCGGGTCCGTCGGGGCTTCGACGCCCCGGTTACCGCCGTACGGGTAGGCGACCGGATTGTTCGGCGAGCTGTCGGCCGGGTCCTCCGGGTTGTTGACCAGAGGCCAGTTCGCCCGGGACCCCGGGGGGGCGGACAACTCCTGCTCCGGCCGGGGAGCGGGCACCGGGATGCTGAGGTCGGTGACGCTGAACCCACCGGTGGGTGGGTCCTGGACCGACGGCCGCTGCGGGTGGCCCTGCCGCTCGCCGTTGGTCTTCGGGCGGGGCGGGATGACCGTGCGCTGCCGCTCGGCCCGAGCGCTGTTGATGGCGGCGGTGGTCAGCGTGGGCCGGAACGGTTCGCCCGCCTCGGCCGGTGGCACCGCACCCCGCTGGGTCGGCGCGATCGGGGTGATCCCCGGTGGCGGGGGCGGAGGCGACGAGACCGGCCGGTTGGTCGGGCCGTCGATCCGGCTCGGGAGCGGCTCGGCACGACCGGGTGGCGCGGACACCGGCGGGCCGGCCACGGCGGCGGGCGCGATCGGCGCGGGCGCGACCGGTGGCGGGGTGACCGGAGCGGGTGCGACCGGTGGCGGGCCGAGTGGTCGAGGCGAGGCCAGGGGGGAGCTGCCCGGGGCGGGCTCCGGCCGGCTGCGTCGGCCACCGACGGGCGTGGGCTCGGCGGGGGTCGGGGTCGGTCGGACGGAGCGCAGGCCGCTGCCCGCGCCCGTGCCGGCGAGACCGGTCAGCTCGCCGACGGCTTCGCCGCGTCGGGCGGCGGCCCGACGGCCGGGAATCGGCGCGGGGGTGCTGACGCGGGCGCTGAGCGCGCTCACCAGCGCCTCACAGCCCGCGTCGCAGGCCCGTACGGAGGCGACGGCCTGCCGGACCGTCTCGGCCACGGCAGAGGTGAGCGCCCGGTTGACGGCGGCGCGACGTGGCGTCTCCGAGATGGCGACCCGCAGCGCGGTGACCGCCTCGTTGATCTCCTCGGCGTCGGCGACCCCGTCTGCCGCGAGGTGAGCGGCGATGGCGTCCGCGGCGACGGAGACTTCGCGGCCACGGGCAATGGTGCCGCCGAGCATGCCGGGCTCGGGCAGTGCGTCCAGCACGGCCAGCGACACCGGTTCGGCCGGGTCCGGGTATGCGCGCAGCGCCGCCGGATACAGCTCCCGCAGCACCTCGCGCAGCGCCACGGCGGCGGAGTGCCGGCCGCTGGCCAGGGCGGCGTGGGCGGCGAGTACCTGCTTGTAGCCGGCGAGGTCCCGGGGAGCGGGCAGTGTGACGGCGGAGAGAGCGCCGGCCTGCAACGCGCGGGCCAGGCCGACGGCCCGGCGCTCGGCCGGGGGTGACTGCATCTCCTCCAGCGAGTCGTCGTCGGCGAAGCGCTCGGCGAAGTCGTCCACCGAGTCGTCGTCGGCGATCGCCAGGGGCCGACCCGCCGCGCTCAACAGCGAGGTGACCGTGTGGTCGTCGCTGTCGGCGGCGATGGCCGCACCGCTCGGCCCGCCCGACCGCTCCACGAGCAGCGCGACGAGCTGGGCGTAGCCGGCCGCGTCGTCGCCGATCTCGCAGACATGCAGCAGACGGCCTGCGTCGTCGACCACAGCGGACGTCAGCGTCGAACCGGCCGAGGCCGGTCGGTCAGCCGAATCCGCCGAGGCCAGACCGCAGTACACGCGCACGAGCGCCACGGCGTCGTCCTCCTCCCGGGACAGGTCTTCCTACTGCCAGCAACTGATGCTCCCCGGTACGGGTCAGTCGCGCCAGTCCACCACCGCAGAGATCTTGCCGACAATGGTGCGCCAACCCAAACTCGCGGTTTGTGCCCCGATCTTCTTCAGCCGTCGCCGGCCCATGAAGGCGCCGATGCCGCCGTTGGCCGTGGCGCGGAGCGCCTCGTCCAGGTCGTCGAGGCTGGAGCCGGCGGAGAGCATGTCCAGGACCGCAGGCAGGCGCAACGCGTACGACAGGTCGCGGGCGACCTCGCCGGCCTCGATCAGCAGGGTCGAGTCCCAGGTGTCGTGGCCGCCCCGCAGGTTCTCCACGACGAGGTCGAGTTCGTAGGTGTCCTCGTCGAGCGGCACGATGTCGGCCGGCTCCACCCGTTCGGACAATTCATTCCAGCTGTCCAGTTGGGACAGATCGTTGGGCGCGCCGGATCGGACGAAACTGACCAGCGACTCGGGGGTCTTGAACAGCAGCAGCTTGCCCCGGTGGCTGAGGAAGACCGGCACCTCCTCGTCGTCCGCCTCGTCGGTGGCGTCCTCGTCCTCGTCGGCGTCCTCGTCGGCGGTGGCGTCGGCATCACCGTCGGCGTCGGCGTCGCGGCGACGGCGCGAGGACTTCTCCTCCTCGTCGGCGTCGGCGAACTCCTCGGCCAGCTCCTCGTCGAGGATGACGACCGTCTCGTCGTCCTCCTCCTCGATGACCTGGCGGCGGGCGAGGAACGGGTCGTCCTGGTCGCGCTCGGTCACGTCGGTCGGGGTCAGCGAGCCGGCCGTCCGGTAGGCGCGCAGCGTGAAGCCGGTACCCGCTGGTAGGGCGATCTCGACCGGGTCGATCCGCAGCTCTTCCCAGAGCGACCTGTCGACCGCCGCGCGGGGGGTGTCGTCGGCCTCGTCGGCCTCGTCTGGCTCGGCCGGGCCGGTGGTGTCGTCGAGCTCGGGCTCGTCGGCGTCGGGCCGTTGGGGCGACTGGCGGGCCACGCTGACCTCCGTGTGCTTCGGGTTGCCCACCCACCGGGGTCTCCGACCGGCGAGTGACTCTGGGCACATACCCTAGTCGGCGACTCGGGAAGCCCGGAGCCCGCACCCCGGTGGCCGGCCGGGGAACGTCTCGTACCTGCGGGTGCGCGATGGTGGCGGACCGGCCGCCGGACAAGTAGCGTAGCTACACATGAAGGCCCAGTCGCTGCACGGTCACCTCGACGCCCTTCTGCTCGCCGTCCTCGAACAGGGGGCGCTGCACGGCTACGCCATCATCGAGTCCCTGCGGACACGCAGCGACGGCAGCCTCGACCTGCCCACCGGCACGATCTATCCGGCGCTGCGCAGGCTGGAGCGGGCCGGGCACGTGGCGAGCGCCTGGAGCACCGTCAACGGTCGGGAGCGGCGGACGTACCAGCTCACCGACTCCGGCCGCCGCGCGCTGGCCGGGGAGCGGGCCGGGTGGCAGGAGTTCCGGGTGACGGTCGGTCGGTTCCTCGACCCCGGCGGCGCGCCCGTCACCCCCGCCTGAGCGGCGACCGGGTCAGCGGGCGGTGGCCCGTACCCAGCTGCGCGCCGCCCGCGTAAGCGAGAAGTTTCCCGCACCCACCACCACCATGCCGACGATCATCGGCGGCCAGGTCAGCGCCGCGTCCCACAGGTCGATCGACCACACGAAGAGGGCGCCGCCGGCCGCCATGCCGAGGGCCAGCGTGCCGGTCAGACCGACGCCCACCACTCGCTGCGCCACCGCCAGGTGGGGTCGCGACGACCGTGCGCTCGCCCAGATCACCAGCAGCCCGGTCACCGCGAGCAGCAGCCCGCCGGCCCAGATCCAGTCGACCGAGGCGGACAGCAGCCGGTAGGCCGCGGGCGGCTGTGGACCGGCGCTCCAGCTCGACCCCTGCCACGTGAGGTCGCCGGCCGCCACCAGGACCCCGGCCACGGCCAGCATCCGCAGGGAGAGGCCGCGCAGGGCGGCCACCGCCAGCTCCGCCTGCCAGGAGGGCAACACCTGCGCCGGCGCGCCGAACTCGGCCACCGCCCGGCGCTGCGCCTCCGTGGTCGGCACACCCCTTTCGCGGTACGCGTCGACGGCGTCCAGCAGGTCGTGACGCGCCTCGGTCAACAGCTCCGACTTCAACCGCGCCGGGCCCTGCAACCGGGACCCCAGGTCCCGCAGGTGCTCCTCGACCAGGAAGTCGTCCGCATGCCGCATGGCACCACCCTGCCACGGGCGCGCGGGCGTCCACGTCGGGGACAACCCTGGTCCGTCCCCGAAACACGCCGCTGGTCGTCGTTCGGGCCCGCCGCAGGCCGGCCAGTTCTTATGAAACAGGCCCTGAGGGCGCGAACGCCAGGTACCCGCGCTCCGCCGCTGTCTGAAGAAGCCACTGGTCCCGGTACCAGCCGGGGACGGCGACCAACTCGGCGTGCCGGCCCCGCTGGATCACCCGACCGCCGTCGAGGACGACGATCTCGTCGAGGCCGGCCAACCCGCTGAGCCGGTGACTGATGAGCAGGACCGAGTGCCCGGCGGGGGTGGCGGCGAGGGCGGAGGCGAGCACCGCGTCGGCGGCGGCCGGGTCCAGCCCCTCGGTGGGCTCGTCGAGCACCAGCACCGGCGGCGCGGCGAGCAGGGCCCGGGCGAGCGCGAGCCGTTGCCGCTGACCGCCGGAGAGTTGGCCGCCCTCCTCGCCGACCAGGGTGTCCCAGCCGGCCGGCTGGGCGTGGACCCAGTCCAGCAGGCCGGCGGCCGTCATCGCCCCGGTCAGCTCGGCCTCGCTCGCGCCGGCCCGGCCGAGCAGCAGGTTCTCCCGGACGGTGGCGTGGAAGACGTACGCCTCGGCGAGCAGCCCACCCACGACCCGGGGCAATTCCTGCTCGCCGTACGCGGACAGGTCGCGGTCGGCCAGGGTGACGTGCCCGGCGGTGGGGCGGACCGCACCGGTCAGCACCGCGGCCAGGGTGCTCTTGCCGGCGCCGCTCGGGCCGACGACAGCGATGCGCCGGCCGGCGGGCAGGTCCAGGCTCAGCCGGTCCAGCGCCGGCGCGGCACCGACCCGGTACCGCACGCTCACCTCGACGAAGCGCAGGTCGTGCGGGCCGGACGGGTCCACCCCGGCGGCGGAGGGCGAGGGGGCGGGCGGGGCGGCGTCGAGGAGAGCGGCGACCCGGGCCAGGCCGGGCCGCAACTGGGTCCACTGCCGGGCGGCCGAGACCAGGGCCAGCGCCACCTCCACGGCGGCGAGGGTGCCGACGGCCAGCACCCCGACGAGGACACCCCGTACGTCGGCGGCCAACGCGACCAGCACCACGGCGGCGGCGGTCAGCCCGGCGACCAGCACCCCGACCGCGTCCACCGCGAAGCCGGTGGCCGCCAACCGGCGTTCCAGGCGAGCCAGCCGACCGGCCCGCCGCTCGGCGGCGCGCAGCGCGGCGTCGGTCGCCCCGAACGCGGCCAGGTCGGCGGCGCCGTGGGTGAGGTCGACGGCGTCGGTGGCCAACGCGCCACGCAGCGGCGCCACCTCGGCCGCGCTGCGACGGGTGACCACGGTGGCCAGCGCCGGCAGCGCCACACCGGCGACGACCAGGCCGACGGCGAGCACCCCGGCGGCCGGTGCGGAGATCAGTGCCGCCCCGAGCACCGCCAGCACCCCGACCAGGGCTGCCGCCGCGCCGGGCACCAGGACCCGCAGCAGCAGATCCTGGACGGCCTCGACGTCGGAGACCAGCCGGCTCAGGACGTCCCCCGAGCGGTGTGGGGTGTGGCGACGGGCCGCGAGGGTGGCGAAGACCCGGGCCCGCACGTCGGTGATCATGCGGAGGACCGCGTCGTGCCCGGCGAGCCGTTCGGCGTACCGGAAGACACCCCGGCTGATGGCGAGGGCCCGGACCGCGACGATCGCCACCGTGAGGCGGTCCAGTGGAGGCCGGCCGGCGGCGCTCATCAGCAGCCACGTGGCGGTGGCCATGAGGGCGAGACCCGCGAACTCCGTGGCGGCGGCGAGCAGCCCGGCGCCGGCCAGGCGACCCAGGTACGGGCGGGCCAGCCGCAGCACGGCACGCTCCGCGGCGACCCGCCCGGTCGGTACGGCGTCGGCCTCCGGCGCGGGGTCCACCGGCTCTGGCACGGTGTTCATCTCCTCACCTTCGGAGTCGGCTCGGGCGTCAGCTCGGTGACCCGCCCGTCCTCGACGCGCAGGACGCGGTCGGCGTCGGCCAGCAGCGCCGGTCGGTGCGCGACCAGCAGCGCGGTCCGGCCCGCCACCAGCCGGCGGGTGGCGTCGAGCACCACCGCCTCACTGGCCGTGTCCAGCCGCGCGGTGGGCTCGTCGAGCAGCACCACCGGCGCGTCCCGCAGGAACGCCCGGGCCAGCGCCACCCGCTGCCGCTGCCCGCTGGAGAGTCCGTGGCCGCGCTCGCCGAGCAGTGTGTCCAGACCGTCGGGCAGGCCGGCGACCACGTCGTCCAGGGCCGCGTCCCGCACCGCGGTGGCGACCGTCTCTGCTCGGGTGTCCGGAGCGCCGAGCCGGATGTTGTCGGTCAGCGAGGCGGCGAACAGGTGGGCGCGCTGCGGTACCCAGGCGAGCTGTCGACGCCAGGCGTCCAGGTCGGCGGTGGCGAGGTCGATCCCGTCCACGGTGACCCGACCCTCGGTCGGCGTCACGAAGCCGAGCAGCAGACCGAGCAGCGTGCTCTTGCCGGCGCCGCTGGGCCCGATGACGGCGATCCGTTCGCCGGGCCGGATGGTCAGGGTCACGTCGCGCAGCGCGGTGGTCCGCTCGTACGCCACGGTCACGGCCTCAAGGTGGATCGCACCGCGCCCGTCGGGGACGGCCGCGCCCTCGGCGGCGCGGGGGGTGGCCGGCGCGGCGGAGACGGTGAGCGCCTCGTCCAGCGCCGTCAGCCCTTCCATGCTGGCGTGGAAGCGGCTGCCGGCCGCCCGGAGCGGCAGGTACGCCTCCGGCGTGAGCAGCAGCACCAGCAGCGCGGTGTGCAGGGCCAGCCCGCCGCCGAGCAGCCGGATGCCGACCGGCACCGCGACCAGGGCCACCGAGAGGGTGGCGACGAGTTCCAGCACCAGCGCGGAGAGGAACGCGATCCGCAGCGTCTTCATGGTGGCGACCCGGTGCCCGTCGGCCATCCGGCGCACCACCTCGGTCTGTGCCCGGGCCCGACCGAACGCCCGCAGGGTCGGCAGCCCGGCGACCATGTCCAGGAAGTGCCCGCCCAGCAGGGCGAGCCGCCGCCACTGCCGCTCGGTGGCGGCCTGCGCCTGCCAGCCCAGCAGCGCGCCGAAGACCGGGATCAGCGGCAGCGTCAACGCGATGATCAGCGCCGAGCTCCAGTCGGCGAGGACGATCCGCGCCAGCACCGCCACCGGCACCGTCACGCTGAGCACCAGCTGCGGCAGGTATCCGGTGAAGTACGCGTCCAGCGCGTCCAGCCCGCGCCCGGTGAGGGTGGCCAGCTCGCCCGCCCGCTGCCCCGCCACCCAGCCCGGCCCGTGCCGGCCCACCGCGCCGAGCAGGTCGGCCCGCAGGGTGGCCTTGACCGTGGCGGCGACCCGCGCGGACACCGTGCCCTGCGCCCAGACCAGCGCCGAACGGGCGGCGACGGCGAGCACGAAGCCCGCCAGCGCCGGCCGGTTCAGGCGCCCGTCGAAGGCGGTGGCCAGCACCGTCGCCAGGGCGGTGGCCTGCGCGACGATCAACGCGGCGGCGGCCACGCCGAGCAGCGCGAGCACGGCGAGGTCGCGCCGGGCCGCAGGGACCCGACGCAGCAGACGCGGGTCGAACGGACGGCGGTTCACCAGTACACCGGTGCCCTACCGTCGGTCCGTCCCCGGAAAACCCACCAGCACATCGCCTGGAAGCCTAGTAGGGCCGGCAGCAGCGGCAGCGCCACCCAGCCGAGCAGCCGCAACGTCGGCGCACTGGCGGCGGCGTCGGCCACCGTCAGTGAGGCGCCCGGGTCGGCCGTGGACACCAGTACGTAGGGCCAGAGGGCCGCGCCGACGAGCGCCACCGGCAGCGCCAGCGCCGCGCCGGTGGCGACCAGGGCCCACCCCGGCCGCCGCCGCGCCAGCGCCGTCCGGGCCGCCAGCAGCGCCGCCACCAGCAACACCGGCAGGAGTACGGCCACCGCCGGTCGCTGGACTGCGTCGCGTACCCGGCCGGAGAGCAGGCCGACGACGGTGGCGAGGCCGACCGCGGCGAGTGCCACCGGCATCAGCCGACGGGCCGTGCGTCCGGCCACGGCGGCGGCGTCGGATGGCAGGCGCAGCGTGAGGAACGTCGCACCGTGCACCGCGACCAGGGCGAGCATGGCCAGCCCGGCGGTGGCGGCGAACGGGGTGGCCAGGTGCGACACCCCGGCGACGTGCCCGTCGGCCTGGCGGGGTACGCCCTGCAACAGCGCGGCCAGCACCACCCCCCAACCCAGCGCGGCGAGCGCGCTCCCAACCACGATCACGCGGTCCCAGCGGGCGCGGACCCGCTCGTCGCCCGGTCGGCTACGCAGTTGCACCCCGGCGGTGACCAGGACGACCCCGACCAGCGCGCCGGCGACCGCCGGATAGCAGCCGGCGAGCAGTTCGCCCTCCAACACCGGGAAGGCGCCGAACAGGATGCCCACGGCGGCGACCAGCCAGACCTCGTTGCCGAGGAAGAACGGGCCGAGGGCGGTCAGCGCGGCCCGCCGTCCGGCCGGGGTGCCGCCCCGGGCGAGCAGCAGCCCGACGCCGTAGTCGTAGCCGGCGAGCACGAGGTAGCTGGCGAAGAAGAGGCCGAGCAGGGCGTACCAGGCGAGGTCCACGGGTGATCTCCTCAGGCGAGCACGGGTTCCGGCTGAGCCGGTTCGGTGGGTGGTGCCGGCGGACGGCCGAGAGCCGGGTCGGCAGCGCCGCGGCTTGCGTGCCGGGCGAGCAGCACCCAGTTGGTGACGGCGAGGGTGCCCAGCAGCAGGCTGAAGCCGATCAGCGAGGTGAGCATCACCGGCGCGCCGACCCCGGAGACGGCCTGTTCGGTGGGGAGCAGCCCGTATGCCACCCAGGGCTGGCGGCCGACCTCCCGGGCGATCCAGCCGAGGATCACCGCGACGAACGGCAGCGGCGCGCCGAGCAGGATCAGCCAGAGCGGGAAGCGCAGCCGGATCACCCAGTCGCGGAAGAGCAGCGGCAGCAGGAACCAGACGCAGCCGAGCGTGAAGCCGATCAGGATCATGAAGCCCAGCCCGACGCTGGCCAGGGCCGGCGGGGTGTAGTCGCCGGGGCCGAACCGCGTCGTCCACTCGCCGATCAGCGCCTGCGCCTCAGGACTGTTCCCGCCGAACTTGGTCGGCTGCACCGTGCCGACCGGCCCGAACTGGGCGAACCCGAAGCCCTGCACGAGGCTGATCGCCAACGCCGAGGTGACCAGGCCGATCCGCAGCGAGGTGCGAAAGAGCGCGAAGTCGGGCGTACGTCGGATCAGGTGCCACGCGCTGACCGCCGCCATCAGCATCCCGCCGACCAGGAGCGCGGCGGAGACCACGTGCCCGAACGCCATGCCGAGACTGGGATTGGTGAGCAGCGCGCCGAAGTCGGTGAGGTGGGCGATGCCGTCGCGGACCTCGTACCCGACGGGGTGTTGCAGCCAGGAGTTCGCCACCATGATCCAGAAGGCCGAGGCGTACGCGGTGAGCGCCACGCCCCAGAGCAGCGCCAGGTGGACGCCCTTGCCGAGTCGGTGCCAGCCGAAGATCCACATGCCGAGGAACGTGGACTCCAGGAAGAACGCCACGAGTGTCTCGATCGCCAGCGGCGCGCCGAAGACGTTGCCGACGTAGCGCGACAGGCCGCTCCAGTTCAGCCCGAACTGGAACTCCATCACGATGCCGGTGGCGATGCCGAGCACGTAGTTGATCACGTAGAGCTGGCCCCAGAACCGGGTCAGTCGCTCCCACTTCGGATTGCCGGTGAGCACCCAGGCGGTCTGCATGCCGACCAGCAGGGTGACGAGGCCGAGCGTGACGACCACGAACAGGAAGTGGATCGACGTGGTGGTGGCGAACTGGAGGCGAGCGAGGAGCAGCGTGTCCATGGCCGGCTCTTTCCTAGCTGTTGGCTCCCTTGTCGTAGCAACCCTACACGTAGTCTAGCTACATATTCCGACGCCCGGGCGCGGTGATCAAGAGGTTCGCGTCAGAAATCGAGCGGTTCTTGACGCGAACCTCTTGATCAACACATGCGAAGGGCCCGGAGGCCGGGGGGGGGGGGGTGGGGGGGGTTGGGGGGTGGGGGGGGGGGGGTTTGCTG